>CALQGY020000156.1 GCA_943330235.2 Candidatus Kuenenia stuttgartensis | reverse complement strand
CCCCGCACCCCCTCCCCCAACAACGCCACCGCCGCCACACACTCGCGCTCCGCCCGCATCGCCCAGAGTCGCGGCACCGGCCCAACCACTTCCACGCGCATCGACGCCAGAAAGCCCGGAATCGCCCGCAACCGCGCCGCCAACGCCGGCAGCCGCTCCGCCGCCGGCGCGAACGCACGCGTCATCAGCGACACGCACGAAAAGATCGCCTCGCCCGTCCACAGCGCCGGATTCCGCGACACAAAATGCCCGCTCTCCGCCTCGGCCATCCGCACCTCCAGATTGGCCCGCGCCAACTCCGCGTCCAGCGCCACGGCATCGGTGCGCAGTGCACGCACGCCGTGGGCCGGTAACGGATGCGCGTCCATCAGCTGCGCATGCAAGACGCGCATCGCCGCCACATCCGCCGCGCGCCCCGCGCTCGACCAATCCGGCAACGCGTGGTCGTGTGCGTGCACACCGGTGAACGTCGCCGCGACCGGATGGCACGCGAAGTACTGCGCGAAGTACGCGTCGAGCGCGGCGGGCGACGTCTCGGGCATCAACGACTCGGCGCTCAGGACCCCGACTCCAGCGCGAGCGGAATGTTGACCCAGCGTCGCTGACGAAACGACTGCTCGACCGCGTTGATGAGCTCCTGCACATGCGCGCCGTCTTCAAAATTGCCCTCGTTCTCCGGGCCATCGCTCAAAATTTCCGAGATGAACGAGTGCACGAGGTTGGCATAGAACAGCGAGCGCCACGACTCGGTTTTTGATCCGCCGGGCGGATAGAAGTGCGCCGGCACCTCAATTTCACGAAACTCCACCGAATCCGCGCTCGCCGCCTTCAGCGATTCACAGACCCCGTTCTCCTCCACGAGTCGGCAGATCAGCGCGCCCTTGCTGCCGTACACGCGCGCTTCCAGCCCCGGATAATTCCCGACCGTCACAAAGCTGGTCTGAATAGAACCGATGGCGCCGCTCTCAAACTCGCCGATAAAAATGTCGCCGTCATCGATATTCATGCGCATCATGGTGCCGGTCGCCCGCACCATGCGCCTAGGGATGAAGTTCTTCATCGTCCCGACAACCGACTTGAAGCGGCTCCCCATGAACAGGTGCCCCAGGTCCATGATGGGGGCGCCGTAGCCTTCCAGCGACGAGACGTGGATCTCCGTCTGATCGGCCTCGTGGTCCACCTGACGCAATGGATTCTGCGGGTCGAGCCACTGCGAGTTCTGCTCGTACCCGTTGAAGATGTACGGCGTCCCCACAAACCCCTCGTCGATGAGCTGCTTCATGTACTGCATCGCGGGGCTGTAGCGAAACGTGAATCCTAGCTTGGTCTTGAGCCCCTTCGCGCGCGCAAGCGCCGCCGCACGACGCGTCTCGGTGTAATCGTACGCCACCGGCTTCTCGCAGAGCACATGCTTGCCCGCGCTCAGCGCCGCCCACGACAACGAAAAATGCGTCGCGCTCGGCGTGCACACGTCCACCAAATCGATATCGTCGCGCGCAATCAGCGCCTCATGCGAGTCGTACACATGCGGAATGTTGAACTCCTTCGCAAATTCATGCGCCCGATCCACCAGCGGATCCGCGATCGCCACCAACTCACAGCGCGGATCGCGCACGTACCCCGGCAAATGCGCAAAACGCGCCCACGCGCCGGCGCCCAGCACGCCCACCCGAACCTTGCCCTTCACGCTCATATGCCTGTCCGTGTCGCGATGTGACTGACGATGTGACGATCGATGTGACGATCGATGTGACGATCGATGTGACGATCGATGTGACGATCGATGTGA
The DNA here is from genome assembly GCA_943330235.2 of Candidatus Kuenenia stuttgartensis. Classification (GTDB taxonomy): domain Bacteria; phylum Gemmatimonadota; class Gemmatimonadetes; order Gemmatimonadales; family Gemmatimonadaceae; genus Gemmatimonas; species Gemmatimonas stuttgartiensis_A. Next base: position 4,805 of record CALQGY020000156.1, on the reverse strand, counting down.
CTGACGATGTGACGCAGTGACGATCTGCGAAGCGTCCGATGCGAGCACGCAACGCGCAGGCGAAGCGCCACGCGTTATTGAATGACCGGCGCGGTATTCCCCGGCAGCAGCAATTGTCGATGCGCCCAGATGGGGGCGATGCCGTTCGTCAGCAGGCGCTCATGGAACGCACGCAGATTGAACGCCTTCCCTTCCTTGGCCTGCACGTCGCGCCGTAGCGTGAGGAGCCCGCGCTTCCCCAAGAAGTAGCCGCCGTAGGTGGGATCGTACAGCGCACGCTCGGCTTCACGCTGCGCGGCCGGTGCCGCCACATAGGCCTCCCGCTCAAAGCACTGCTGTGCCTGCGCCAACGTCCACTCGCGGCGATGCACCTTAATCCCCGAGAGCAGGCGGCAGATGCGCGTCATCGCATCGGAGAGCTGCGCCAGCTGATAGCGCGGGTCACCGTTCGCGTACCCTTCGTCCACCACCAACTGCTCCGCATAGTGCGCCCAGCCATCCTGCCCCGAGGACGGCTGCGGAAACGGATTGAGTCCGATCCAGATGCGCCGCACCTTGCCCGGCGTCTTCCGCATGTACTGCGAATGCAGCCAGTGCCCGGGCATCGCCTCGTGCGCGGCCGTGTTGGTCAGCGACGCATAGTTAAATCGCTCCAGCCACGCGTTCTGCTGTGCGGGGGTCTGCCCCGCCTGCGCGTCGGTGATGTAGAACACGCTTTGCACCGGCACGCGCTCCAGCGGCGGCGACGCATGCATGGACGCCAACCCCAAGTCGAAGGGCTGCGCCGCGGCCACGGTCACGCGTTCACTCGTGGGAATCCCCACCAGCCCGCGCGTGCGCACAAATGCCGTAAGCGAATCGACAATCGCCTGCGCGGCCGCCACCACGGCTCCGCGCGCGGGATGATTCCGGCGCACCTCCATCCACACCGCTTGCGCATCGCGCCCTGGCCCTACGCGCGATGCCGCCGTCTTAAAGTCCGCCTGCGCACGGGCTAACTCGCGCTCCCCAATGCGGATCAGTGTATCGAGCGGTACATCAATCAACTCTTCCGCGCGATAGCGCCGCGCGACGGCCTCGCCGCCAATCGTCGCATCGCCCGTCGCCTGCGGAATGACATCATGCTCCAACCACGTGACGTACGCATCAATCTGCGGACGCGCCACAGCCAACGCGCGCAGCAGTGAATCCATGACCGGCGTGCCGCGCTCGGATTGAAAAGCCAGCGCCACATCCGTCGCCAGCATCCCCGACGCACCCGCCATCATCACCGCGCCGCGCTCGGCGAACAGCTTGGGCGGATTCACCACGTTGGTCTTGGCGGCGGCGATCAGCTGTGGCACTCCCGCCAGCTTGCTGATGATCCGACGCATGCGTACCGGCGCCGGCGCATTCGCCATCGTCATCAGGTTATGCACCCCATCGGACAGCGCCGATGCGTACAGCATCGGATTGCGACGCCAGTTCTGGAGCGTCTCCTGCTCCAGCAGCCAGCCGTCCATCACGCCGTCAAGAATCTTCTGATCGACGCGCTCATCCGGCGTCAGCTGATCCGCACGGAACGCGCGCAACGTCGCACGATCGCGCTTGAGCGCCGTGATCTCGCGCGCGATGGCCGCCGCCGAGAAGTCGTCGAGCGTGCCATCGAAGTCATGGAGGCCGTTGCCGGCCGCAATGGACGGATGCCGACGCGCGAAGTCCGAGAGGTACGTATCCACGAACGCAGCGAATGTCGGCGCGGATGCGACCGGCGGCGCCCCAAACAGCCGACCCGCCCCCGCGGCCAGCACCACCAGCGCAGCCCCCAGCGCGACGAACCGGCGATTTCGAGTAGTCATGGCGGGACAAGGTGCGCCCGAGAGCGCACGTCGGCAACCAGTGCGACGTCGCGGCCCCGCTACTTCCCGTTCGTCGCCTCCCACAGCGCGGGGAACTGCTTCTTGAGCGCGTCCAACTTGGGCAGGTCGTTGTAGACGATGTACGGCTGCGTGGTGTGCGAATACAGGTAGTTCTGGTGGTAGCCTTCCGCGTCGTAAAACGGCACCGACGACGCCACCTGCGTCACGATGGGGCGGCGGTAGGTTTTGGCGGCGGACAAGCGCGCGATGTAGGCGCTGGTCGCCTGCTGCTGCTCCGGCGTGCTGGCGAAAACCGCAGAACGGTACTGCGTCCCCACGTCCGGTCCCTGCCGGTTGAGCTGCGTCGGATCGTGCGCCACGGAAAAGAACACCGACAGCAACGTGTCAAAGGGGACCACCGCCGGGTCGAACGTCACCCGCACCGCCTCCGCATGCCCCGTGCGGCCGCTGCTGACGGTCTCATAGTCCGGGTTCACCACGGTGCCGCCGGCATACCCCGAGACCACCGACCGCACGCCTTTCACGTGCTCGAACACCGCTTCAACGCCCCAGAAGCAGCCACCGGCCAACACCACGGTTTGCAAACCGGACGCCGCGCTGGCCGACGGCTTCACCGTGGACCGCACCGCCGACTGCGCGGTCACCGCGCGCAGCGGGAGTGCGAACGAGACCCCGAGCACGGCGACGAACACGGGACGAATGATTGAGCGACGACGCATGGGCAGGCTCCGCAGAAGGACACTTCGATGTTCCATTCAGCACCTAACGGTCGGTGATGCGGGAGAGTTCCGCCAGCCATCACGCACCAGGACTGCCGGCACATCGTGACCATCCCCGACAGCCCGTCTCCGCTGGCTTTTGGGGGTGCGCGGATAGATTCACGTATTGTCGACGCCGGCAACGAGATGCGAATACCCTCTCAGCGTCTGGTGGCCCGTTTATGAATGCATCGTGGGACTCTGTGATCGCCGGCCTCGATGTCGGCATCATCATCCAGGACCGTGAGGCCCGCATCACGTTCGCGAATCCCAAGGCCGAGTCCATGCTCGGGCTTGGATTCCGTGATATGGTCGGGACGGTGCCCGCCCACCCCCAGTGGGATGTGATCGCGCCCGATGGTCGTCCGATCGTCGGCGCCGGCCATCCGGTCATCCAGGCACTGGAGAGCGGCAAGCCGGTGCGCGACGTCATGCTCGGCGTTCGACATCCGATCACCCTCGAGCGCATCTGGCTGCTGGTGTCGGCCACGCCGGAATTCGACGAGCACGGGAACACCACCCGCGCCGTCGTCACGCTCACCGACGTGAGCATCAACCAACGCGCGCTCGATGCCAGCCGCGCGCAGGTGGTCCGCGTGATCGATGCCCTCCCGGGCGTCGTCTTTCAGCTATTCCGCCCTCATCGCGGCAGCGATTCGCTGCCGTTCATCGGCGGGCGCGTGGAGGAGCTGTTCGGGGAGTCGTCGGACGCTATGGGCGGGGATCCGTCGCGACTCCTCCGGCACATACACCGCCACGACCTGACGCGCTTCCTCGGTGCGCTCGACGTCGCCGTCCGCGACGGGACCGCCATCGAAACCGAAGTTGCCGTACAGGGCACCGCGTCCAAGGCGCGCTGGCTGCGCATCCACGGCGTACCCGAGCGTCAAACCAACGGCGTGCTGTGTACCGGCGTGATCCTGGACGTGACCGAGTCCCACGATCTCGCCGACGCGCTTCAGCGCTCGCAACGGCGTGACGCGATGTCCGACCTCGCCGCCGGCATCGCCCACAACTTCAACAACATGCTGGCCGTCATTCTTCCCAACGTGGAGATGGCCGCTTCCGCGTCGCCCATCGCCGAGCGAGCGCTCTTGGAAGACGCGGCCGGCGCTGCGCGGAGCGCCGCCGACCTCGTCGCGCAGATGCTCACGTTGGGTCGTCAGGATCTGAGCGAAAAGGCGGACGGCGTGGTGGACATGATCCCCCTCATCCGCGAAACGCTGCGCATCTGCCGGAGCACCTTCGATCGCGGCATCAGCATCACCGAGGAGAGCGACGTCGCGGCAGCCCTCGTGGTCGGCCAGCGCAGCCAATTGCAGCAAGTGCTGCTCAATCTCTGCCTCAACGCCCGCGACGCGCTGGCAGGGCGAAGCGCGCCGGTTCTCGCCGTCCGCATCACGGTGACCAGCGATCAGCAGCTGCGCATCGAGATTCGCGATAACGGCCACGGCATGTCGGCCGAGACCCTGCGCCGGCTGGGCGAGCCCTTCTTCACCACCAAGGCGGTCGGCAAGGGGACCGGGCTAGGCGTGGCCGCGGCCTTCCGTACCATCCACCAGGCCGGCGGCGACTGGACGGTCGAATCCACCCCCGGCATCGGAACGACCTTCGCGGTCCGCGTACCACTCTCCGTCACCGCCGTGGACGTGGCGCCCGAGACCGCCATCCCCGAGCCCACTCAGCATCAGGGCACCGTGCTCATCATTGACGATGAAGCGATGGTGCGCCGCGCCCTCAGCCGTCAACTCCGCGCCGCCGGCTTCGATTCCCTGGAGGCAAAGAGCGGCGCCGAGGGGCTGGCCATGCTGCGTCAGGCCGTCACCGGCCTCTCGGGCGGCGTGAGCGTGGTCTTGCTCGATCTCTCGATGCCCGGCATGTCCGGCGAACAGGTGCTGGAGCATCTGCGCGTGCAAGCGCCGTCGCTCCCGGTCGTGGTGCTCTCCGGCCACATCGCCAACCCGGACGCCCTCAGCGACGCGTCCGCCATTTTGCAAAAACCCGCCACGCAAGCGCAATTGGTGACGACGCTGCGGCAAGTGCAGCAGCCCGAGGCAGGGGGAACTACCACGACGTGAACAGGTTCAATACGTGAAACATGATCGGTGCAGCCGTTGTCAGTCCACCTCGTTCACCGATCACCATTCACCTTTATCCCTGTTGACGTCGTGGCTGTTCACGCCCGTGG
>CALQGY020000155.1 GCA_943330235.2 Candidatus Kuenenia stuttgartensis | reverse complement strand
ATGGTCGTAGGACATGTTCATCCGCTCGGCGATCTCCGGCACGGGGATGGCGCGATCCGGCTCGAGACCGAGCTGAATGAGGCAGCGCAAAGCGTTGTCGGTGAAGCGCGTGAGATGCATGCGGGGGAAAGCGGCGGAATGAAGACGGTGATGGCGTCGGGGTTCCCCTGAGCGATTCTCAGGGGAACGTCGGACTTTATTCTAGTATCCAATATCCGAGCTTAACAGCGAACCTCCCGTCACGGTCCGCGCGACGGCCGAGGTTCCTCATCCATTGAAGCCTCGGGGCTGTCTCATGTCTTTCTCGGGTCGCGCACGTTGGATCGTAGCGACGGCATCGGTCGCCACGCTTGTTGTCTACAGCTTTGGGTGCTCACGGGCCAGTCAGCCGGTGGGCGCGATCGGGTCTTCTGACGCGGCGATGAAGACGTACGTCCCGCCCGGCCAGCATGACGAATTTTACGCGTTCATGTCCGGCGGATTCAACGGGCAGATTGGCGTGTACGGCCTGCCGTCGGGACGCCTGCTCAAGATCGTGCCCGTGTTCTCGCAGTTCCCGGAAAACGGGTGGGGCTACTCCGAAGAGACGAAGCCGATGCTGGAGACGACCTTCGGCAACATCCCGTGGGACGATCTCCACCATACCGCGCTGTCGCAGACGAACGGGGAAGATGACGGACGTTGGCTCTTCGTCAATGCCAATAACACGCCCCGCGTCGCCCGCGTGGACCTGAAGAACTTTGAAGCGAGCGAGATTCTGCAGATCCCGAATTCCGGCGGCAATCACGGTTCGCCGTTTATCACGTCGAATAGCGAGTACGTGATCGCATCGACTCGCTTCTCCCTGCCCATCCCGCAGGCCGACGTCCCGATCTCGGATTTCAAGAAGGCGTTTAAGGGGACGATCAGTTTTGTCACGGCGAACGTGCCGGGCAAGATGGATGTGGCCTTCCAATTGCTGGTGCCCGGCTTCGACTACGACCTCGCGCGCGCCGGCAAGGGGCCTTCGAAGGACTGGGTCTTCCTGACGTCCTACAACTCCGAGCAGGCGTACGAGAAGCTCGAGATCAACGCGTCCAAGGCGGATAAGGATTTCATCGCGGCGATCAACTGGAAGTCGCTGGAGAATTGCAAGAAGGCCGGCAAGGGCGAAGTGTGGCCTGCCGAATATTCGCACAACGTGATGGACGAGTTCAGTCGCTCCGCGCACAGCGAGATGAAGAAGGGCGTCACGGTGCTCACCCCGAAGTCCTGCCCGAACTCGATGTATTTCCTTCCCACGCCGAAGTCGCCGCATGGCGCCGACGTCGATCCGACGGGTGAATACATCGTGGCGGGTGGCAAGCTGGCGACCGTGATTCCGGTGCATTCGTTCAGCAAGCTGCAGAAGGCGATCGCCGACAAGGCGTATGAGACGGAGATTGACGGGATTCCCGTGCTCAAGTACGAGGCGATTCTGGCCGGCGAAGTGAAGGATCCGGGGCTCGGTCCGCTGCACACGGAGTTTGACGGCAAGGGTTACGCCTACACGTCGGTGTTCATCTCCTCGGAAATCGTGAAGTGGAAGCTGGGCACGTGGGAAGTGGTGGACCGTGTACCGACGTACTACTCAGTGGGCCACCTGATGATTCCCGGCGGCGCGACCACCAAGCCGGCCGGCAAGTATGTCGTGGCGTTGAACAAGATCACGAAGGATCGGTATCTGCCGACGGGGCCGGAGCTCGCGCAGTCCGCGCAGCTGTACGACATCTCGGGTGAGAAGATGAAGCTCATCCTGGACTTCCCGACGGTGGGCGAGCCGCACTACGCGAACGCCATCGCGGCCTCGAAGATCGAGGCGACGCAGCTGAAGTACTACAAGCTGGCCGAGAACACGCACCCTCAGGTCACCAAAGCGGAACGCGAGGCTGGCGTTGAGCGGAAGGGTAAGGTCGTGCACGTGCGCATGACCGCGATTCGTTCGCACTTCGCGCCGGACAACATCGAGGGTGTGCAGGTGGGTGACACGGTGCTGTTCCACGTGACCAATCTCGAGCAGGACTGGGATATCCCGCACGGCTTTGCGATTCAGGGCGCGATCAACTCAGAGCTGCTCATCATGCCGGGCGAGACGCGTACGCTGAAATGGATTCCGAAGTCGATCGGCGTCTACCCGATGTACTGCACCGACTTCTGCTCCGCGCTGCACCAGGAGATGCAGGGGTATGTGCGGGTGTCGCCGGCCGGATCGAGCGTCCCGCTCAGCGCGAATACCGTCAAGGCGCAAGGTCAGGCTGGCCGCATGCGCGCGGCCTCACCGAAGCCGAAGTGACCACCGCCGCCGCGCGTGTCGCTCCCGCTGTGGGAGCGACACGGGTCTGGGTCTCTGGACGCGCGCGCGTGCTCCTGGCCGTGTCCGCGCTGTTGCTCGGGTGCTCCGTGCTCTTCCCGCTGTGGCGGGTGTCGTTGCACGCGCCGCAGTATCCCGAAGGGCTGGGCATGTACATCTGGGCGCACACCGTAACCGGCGTGGAGCCCACGGATCTGCAGAACATCAACGGCCTGAATCACTACATCGGCATGGCCACGATCGAGCCGGATGCGATTCCTGAATTGCGATTCATGCGACCGGGCATGCTCGCAATGGCACTCACCGGCCTGCTGGTGGCGCTGCGTGCGCGTCGCCGACTCGTGATGGCGTGGAGCGCGGCGTTGGTGCTCGCGGCCATCGTGGGAATGGGTGACTTCTACAAGTGGGAATACGACTACGGGCACCACCTCGATCTCGAGCATGCCCCGATCAAAATTCCCGGGATGGCCTATCAGCCGCCGCTGATCGGCAGCAAGACGCTGCTGAACTTCACGGCCACCTCGTGGCCCGCCACGGGCGGCGTGCTGGCCATCGCGAGCGTCATGCTGGCGACCGCTGCGGCCGTCACGGCGGGGTTGGCGTCGGCGCCCGCGCGGAGCCGTGCGTGAGCCGAACGCTCTCTGTGCCGTCGATGATACTGTTCGCCGTCACGGCGACATCGTGTGGCAGCGGTCCGCGCGCGCTCGTCGTGGGCGAAGATGCCTGCCGCTATTGCCGCATGGCGATCGACGACGTGCGCTTTGGCGGCATGGTGCTGACCGCGCGCGGCCGACTGGAGACGTTCGACTCCATCGAATGCCTCACCGCGTTCGTGGCGTCGTTGCCGCCCACTGCGGCACCGCGGAAGATCTGGGTGGGGGATTTCGAACGGGCCGGTCGGTGGCTGGATGCGACCGACGCGCACTTCGTGTACAACGGGCAATTCCATTCGCCGATGGGGCGCTCTCTCGCCGCCTTCGATGCGTCGCGTCCCGCCACCGCGCTGCAGGCGACGTACGGCGGCGAGGTGCTCACGTGGACGGTCGTCCAATCGGTAATTGCGCAACAGCACATCGCTCCGGCCTCGGCGCCATGAGACGCCACGCGATCGGCCATTCCCTGGTACTGTCGCTTCTGCTCGGTGTCGCGGTCCCTGTTCAGACATCCGCCGCGGTGACGCGCCCTCTCGCGACGCGCCCTCTCGCGCCTCGCGCGATTGCGCGCGCTTCCACGTCGCCCGATACGATCACCGTGATGTCTACGGGCGACTCGCGCACATCGACCGGCGCCACGGTGCGAACCATCGCGGACGGCGTGCGTCTGGTGGCGCGCGGGGGCGTGGTGCTGGTGCGTGCGGGGGTCTATAGGGAGCCGACCATTATGATCGCGCAGCCACTGACGCTGGTGGGCGAGCCCGGTGCCGTGATTGATGGCGAGGGACGTCGCGAGTTGATGGTGATCGGCGCGGACTCCGTGGTGGTGCGCGGCATGACGTTTCGCAACACGGGATCGAGTCAAGCGACGGACCGCTCGGCGCTGCGCGTGGTCGAAGCCAGCGACTGTCTCATCGAGGACAACCGGTTCGAGAACACGCTCTTCGGCATCTACCTGCAGCGCGCTATCGCGTGTGTGGTGCGCCGCAATGAGTTGTGGGGCATGGCGGGTTCGCAAACCGTCACCGGCAATGGCCTGCACCTCTGGTCCAGTCGCGACATCGTGCTGGAGGACAACCGGATTCACGGACACCGCGATGGGATCTACTTCGAGTTCGTGACCCACGGCATCGTCCGACGCAACGTCAGCGAAGGCAGCCACCGATATGGTCTGCACTTCATGTTCTCCGATTCGTGCGTATACGAGGGCAACACCTTTCGCGACAACACGTCCGGCGTGGCCGTGATGTACTCGAAGCGTGTGCAGATCACCGGGAACCGTTTCGAACGGCACCGGGGTAGCGCGGCGTACGGACTTTTGCTGAAGGAGATCACTGACAGCGACATCAGCCGCAACCGTTTCATCGACAACGCGGTAGCGCTGCACCTTGAAGGGTCCAGCCGGAACGCGGTGACGGACAACGATTTCCTCCGCAACGGCTGGGCGGTGCGCGTGCTGGCCGATGCGCAGGACAACGTGCTCCGCGGCAACGCATTTCAAGACAACGTCTTCGATGTCGGCACAAACAGCCGCACGAACTACAGCACCTTTGATGGCAATTGGTGGGACCGGTACCGCGGCTACGATCTCGACCACGACGGTCGCGGGGACGTCGCGCACGCGCCCGTGCGCCTCTTCGCCCTGCTGGTGGAACAGGCGCCGCCTGCCCTCATTCTGACCCGGAGCGTGCTGGTGGATCTGCTCGACATCGCGGAACGGGTGCTGCCCGCATTAAGCCCGGAGACGTTGCGCGATCGCGCGCCGTTAATGCATCAGCCGCATCGCCAGCCATGACCATGCGCTTGATGACGAATCGCACGCCGCTGGTGGAGATCCGCGCGCTCACGAAATCGTACGGCCGACAGCGCGTGCTGCAGGGGATCGACCTCGATCTCGCGCGTGGTGCCGTGACGGCGATCATCGGGCCGAACGGCGCCGGCAAGACCACCTTGAACAAGGTGCTGCTGGGGCTCGTGCGCGCGGACAGCGGGACCGTGCTGTTCGACGGCGAGGACACGGCCGATCAGATCCGGCATCGGGCACGCATGGGATACATGCCGCAAGCCGCGCGCTTCCCCGAGCATTTCTCGGCGCGCGATGTGCTCTCGCTGCTGACCGACCTGCGGGGCGCGGAGGCCGCGCGCGACGAGGAGCTGCTGACCACGTTCGGACTCGCGACGTTCATGGATCAACCGGTGCGCTCGCTCTCCGGCGGGCAGCGGCAACGCGTGAACGCCGTCGCGGCGTTTCTGTTCACACCGGATCTCTTGCTGCTGGACGAACCCACGGCCGGTCTCGACCCCGTAGCCAGCGGGTTGCTGAAAGATAAGATTCGCGCCGTGCGCGATGCCGGACGGGCCGTTGTGATCACGTCGCACATTCTGAGCGAGCTTGAAGAATTCACCGACGCGGTGGTCTTTCTGCACGAGGGACGCGTCCGCTGGTGCGGCGCGCTGGATCAGCTCATGCGCAGCACGCGCGCGGCGACGCTCGAGCGCGCGATTGCGCAGCTGATGCAATCCACCACCGGACCGACGAGCAGCGCCGGCACCATCGCGACGCGCGGCGGTGGATCGGCGGTGATCGTATGAATGCGGTCATCCGCACCGTGCTGCGTCACGAGGCGCGGCATCTGCGCAGCAATCGTGGGGTGCTGTTCTTCGGGGCGGGCATGCTCGTGGTCTCGGAGATGGTCCTGCGCCTGACCGGCAGCGGATCGCGGGCGCTCATCACGATGTTGAACCTCGTCCTGCTGCTGGTCCCGTTGATCACCATCACGTTCGGGGTGATCTCGTGGCACGCGTCACGCGAATTCAACGAGCTGCTGCTGGCGCAGCCGGTCCGCCGCCACGCGCTCTTTGCCGCGCTCTATCTGGGGTTAGTGGTGCCGCTGGCGGCCGCCTTTGCCGTCGGTGTGCTGGCGCCGTTAGTGATCCACCGCGAGATCACCCGGGCGCTGCTGCCGCTGCTTGCGGCCACGGTGGGCAGTGGTGTCGCGCTCACGTTCGTCTTCGGCGGCCTCGCGCTGCTGATCGGCGTGCGGGTGGATGATCGGCTGCGCGGCGTGGCGATCGCGATCGCGCTCTGGCTGCTGCTGACGGTCGCCTACGACGGCGTTGTGCTGCTGGTGGCGACCACGTTCTCAGACTATCCGCTGGAGCAGCCCATGCTGGGGCTGACCCTGCTCAACCCGGTGGACCTCGCGCGTACGCTCATTGTGATGCAAAGCGACAACGCCGCGCTGATGGGTTATACGGGTGCCGTTATGCACCGATTCCTCGGCAGCGCTGTGGGCTCGATGCTGGCGCTGACCGGCCTCTCGGCGTGGATCCTCCTGCCCGCATGGGCGGGGCGGCGCGCGTTCGCGCGTCGCGACTTCTGATAACCCTCTACGACTCTCTGGAGCACGTGTCCCATGTCGACGCTACGCGATCGGTCCGGCCTCGCCCTGCTGGTGGTATCCCTCTCCACACTCGGCGCCTGTGGCGGCGACGCGACCAAGAAGGGAGACGAGGGCTCGACGCCCCCGTCGGTCTCGAGCAGCACCGCGACGAACGTCCCCAAGCCCACGGGCAAGGTCATCACCATTGAGATGACCACCGATGAGAAGGGGAACTACTTCACGCCAACCGAGATCGAAGCGAAGCCGGGCGAT
>CALQGY020000154.1 GCA_943330235.2 Candidatus Kuenenia stuttgartensis | reverse complement strand
TGTGATGTTGCCGTCGCGTACAGGACTGGAGGTCGCACGCGCCCTTCGGGCGAGGAGCGTCGCGGTCCCGATTTTAATGCTCACGGCGAGGGACTCCATCGCGGATCGCGTCGCTGGATTGGACGCTGGCGCGGACGACTACCTCGTGAAGCCCTTTGCCTTCGACGAGTTGCTGGCGCGCCTCCGGGCGCTCCTGCGGCGCGGGCCGCACCTGACCGCGGCGGTGTTGCAGATTGGGGATCTCGAGGTCGACACTCGGCGACAAACGGCGATGCGAGCGGGGCGCATCCTCGCGCTGACTACCAAGGAGTACGCGCTCATCGAGTACCTCGCTCGCCAACGAGGCCGGGTTGTGTCGCGCGCCGAGATCTCGACGCACGTATGGGACGACAACCATGACCCATTGAGCAACAACATCGAGGTGCTCATCACTCGCGTGCGTCGAAAACTCGATAACGATGGCGCCCCGGCCCTTTTGCACACGCGTCGAGGGGCAGGATACATGCTTGCCGCCGCCGCGCCCGGCGAATGACGCTCTCGGTCCGCACTCGTCTGGCAATGTGGAGCGGCATCGCGTTCGCGAGTGTGCTGCTGACCCTCGGCGTGACCGCGTACGTGTTTCTGGCGCACGCCGCCGTGGAGCAGACTGATCGGACCCTGCGGCAGCAGTTGCGAGCCGTGCGTGTGACGCTGCGGTCAACAATAGCGAGCGCGGCCTTAGAGCCCTCGGATTCGGCCGGCATAGCATCCGTCGCTCGAGACCTCCGTCGACGCGGGTTCGATGTCGCCTACGACAGCCGGGCGGGACTGCTATTCACGCGACCTCCAGGCGTCGCGCACCGCGGCGACGAGCCGCAGACGGTGCTCGCGCCGGAAACGTTCTCGACGGCGGGCGTACCCGCTGCGGTGCTACACACCGTGCAGGATCGAACCGCAATTCAAGGTTCACGCGCGTCGACGCGCGGGTTCACGGTCCCCGGCCCCGACGGCGGCATCCGCATGGCACTCGATACCGCGACGATCGGCGCGCGACGAATTGTCATCGGAGTGAGCGAACCGCTTGACGAAGTCGATGAGCTGCTTGGGCAAGTTCGTGGAACGGTGCTGATTGCGGTACCAGTGCTCGTGACGCTTGCGCTGCTGCTTGGATACGGTCTCGCCGGACGGGTGCTGGCCCCGGTTGTCGCCATGAGCGACGAGGCGAAAGGCATCGGCGTGCGCACCCTACACAAGCGGTTGACGGTGCTGAATTCTCGAGACGAGATGGGACAGCTGGCCGGCGAATTCAACGCCGTGCTCGACCGGCTCGATGCCGCGCTCGAACAACAGCACCACTTCACGGCCGACGCGTCGCACGAACTGCGGACGCCGGTGGCCATCATCCGCACGGAGGCCGAGGTTGCGCTGCGGGCCGACGCACGGACGACGGCTGAATACCGTGACGCGCTCCACGTGATTCTCGACGGAAGCGAGCAGCTTTCGCGTATCGTGAATGATATGTTCCTGCTGGCGCGAACCGATGCGGGGCAGGCGATGATCACGCGCAACCCGCTTTATCTCGATGAACTCGCAGCCGATACCATGCGCAGCATGACCTCGCTGGCGACGGCCCGCGGCCTCTCGCTCGCCCTCGTTGTGCCGAGCGAAGTACTGTACGATGGCGATGAAGCGCTGCTGCGTCGGGTGCTGGCGAACCTGCTCGACAACGCGCTCAAGCACGCGCCGCTTGGTTCGACGGTTACGGTAGCGCTCGACGAGTCGCCTGATGGCTGCCGGCTCTCTGTGACGGACCTCGGCGCCGGCATTCCAGAGTCTGCGCTCCCGTTCGTGTTTGATCGATTCTTTCGGGCGGACGAGGCGCGCGCGCGCGTCGGCGGGGTGTCGGGCAGCGGCGCGGGACTCGGGCTGGCCATCGCTCGGGAGATTGCAGAACTCCACGGCGGTCACTTGTCGCTGCGGGAGCCGGGCGAACACGACACGACATTCGAGCTCTATCTTCCGCGCGTTCAGCACGTGTGACGCGTCTTGCTGTGGAACATCGAACTCCGCGCACCATGCAGGCCGTGGCACCAACACAGCAAAGCCGCCGAGTAGGCTTCGGGCTCCGTCATCACGATCGTGCGCGCCAACGCGCGTGTGCTGTCGTATGAAGTACTCTCGGTGAGTCGTTCGTGCGTCGCGATCGCCGGCTCTAGCCGCTCAGCCGCGAATGACACGTTCCACGGAAACACGTCCCTGGACCGATGTCAGCGCTTCAGCTGTGGCGAACGCGTGCGGGGAACGTCGCGTCGACCGGGCTGCCCTTCGGCGCGACGAGTTTTGCCGAAGTCGTGAGCGGTCCGCTCGCGTATCCTGGGCAGCCGGTTGGGTACATCATGCATCGGGAGATCGGACTGTGGTTCCCATCGCCACCACAGGGAATGACGGCTGGCGAAGCGCGGCACCATCGGCGGCGCGCTCCATCCTGCGCCATTGCCGCCCGGAATCAGTTCGCTAGGCGAAATACGACGCGAGGCAGGCGAGCAGGAAAATGTTGGCGTCGAGCGCGACGAGATTGTCGGCATTGCCGGTGAACATTCACCGGTCAGCGATCGTCAATATCGATCGCATCAGCGAGCTGCGAGCACTCCCCGACGGTGATTTTCAAGTGCGTTTGAGCACTAGCGCCAAGCTCAAGATGTTGCGCAAGTATCGCGACGGACTGCCGCAATGCACGCGCGTTGCCGACATTCGAGACGCCATGCTAATCTCAAATTCATGAAGACCGTGCCGCGGCGACAGCACGCACAAGATTCCGTGACACGACGTCTCCCTCGTCGATACATAATCGTCATGATGCAGCCTTCCCGCCCGTTTAACGTGCCGGTGGTCCCGTCCTTCGACCCGTTACATGGTGGAGAAGGAAACCATGCGAAGAGTACCCGCGAATCGTCGCACAGCGGCGAGGTTACGCATCGTCGCTGTTGCTGCGTCTCTTATTCCACTCGCGTTGCGCGCACAGGCCAACGAGGGGGTGATCCGCGGTCGAGTAACGGACGCCAACCACGTGCCGGTGCCTTCCGTAACGCTGCACATCAGCGGGGCGTCGCCCAGCGCGATGTCGAACGCCTCCGGTATGTTCGTTATCGAACGCGTGCCCGCGGGTCAGCGCCTGTTGCTGGTGCGTCGTCCGGGCTATTCGCCCGACTCGATTCGCGTCGTCGTGCGCGCCGGGGAAACGATCACGCAGGACCTGCTGCTCAAGTCCAACGCGCAGCAGCTGGCCAGCATTCTGGTGAGTGAATCGCCACGCCTGAATGAAACGACCGAGCAAGCGCTCTTTAAGCAGCGAAACGCGGACAATATCGTCACGGTGTTGTCGGGCGACGTCATCCGTTCGTTACCCAACGCGAACGCCGCGGAAGCGGTCGCGCGCATTCCCGGCATTTCCACCGAGCGCGACGAAGGCGAAGGCAAATTCGTGCAAATTCGCGGCACGGAACCGCGCTTGTCGAACGTTACGGTAAACGGCGTGCACATTCCCGGCACGCAGACCGGCAGTCGTGTCGCCAAACTGGACGACATCCCGACCGACATTCTCGGTGCGATTGAAGTGTCCAAGACGCTGTCCGCCGATCAGGATGCCGACGCCATTGGCGGTTCAGTCAACCTCGTCACCAAGTCGCCGGAAGGCGCACCGCGTGGCTACGTCGCCGGGCAGTTTGGTCAGGCGTCGCTGTTGAGCCGCACGCAGAGTCAGGGCAGCGCGATGTGGGGCGGACGCTTCGGCGAGGGACGCAAGCTCGGATTGCTGGTGGGCGGCACGTACGACCGCAACAATCGCGGCATCAACGATATCGAACTGGGTTGGGACACCAACGATGCGGGGAAGCCGATCCCAGTTGAGTGGGATCAGCGCGACTACTACTACGATCGCACGCGCTACGGTGCGAACGGTGCCTTCGACTACAAGTCTGACAATGGATCGACGGCCTTCCTGCGCGGCATGTGGAGCAAGTTCAATAATTTCGGCAACTCGTATCGGTTCGACATCTCGAGCGGCGGCGATGTGGCATCGGCATCCAACGGTGTGACAGGTCAAGCCACCGATGGATCCTTGGTGCGCGAGACCGCCAACCGCACGCCCACGGAGCAGCTGTACAGCCTCTCGGCGGGCGGAACCTCAATGCTCGGGAAGGCTGAACTGTCGTACAGCGCGAACTATGGCGGCACCCGTTCGTCGTCCGCCGACTACCACACTAACTCGTTTGGTTATGATGGTTTGGGGTTCACTTACAACGGCGCCAATCACAACACGCCCACGTATAGCTACCTCTCCAGCGCCGACGCCTCGGCCGCCGTCACGCCGTCCAACTACACCCTGAAGAAGTATATCGCCAACGGTGGCACCACCACCGGCGATGACATCGGCGGGCAGCTCGATGCGCGCTTCCGCTATGCGCTGGGCAATAGTGCGTCGCAGTTCAAGGTGGGCGCCAAGTATCGCGACGAAAGCCGCGACAACGTGAACGTGAATCGTTCCTACGCGGCGACGGGAACGCCGGTCATGCTGACTTCGCTGCTGGGCGGCTACTCCGATCCGAATTTTTACAACGCGCTGGCTTCGGGATTTGTGATGGGACCCGAGGCCGATCACAGCAAGGTCACCGCGTTCGAGTATGCCAATCCGTCGATATTCAAGGAAACGACCAAGCCGATCTCGGATTCGCTCAATAATTTCAGCGGCGGTGAGAAGGTGACGTCGGTGTACGCAATGAACACGGCGGACATCGGCGCGCTGCGCATCAACACCGGTCTGCGCGTTGAACAGACCTCGGTCAATTTCAGCGGCAACGTGGCGACAACGCCGGCATCTGGTCCGCAGACGGTGCGCCGCGTCAACGGCACGCAGAACTACACGGATCTCTTTCCCAGCGTGCAGGTGCGCTACGCGGTCTCGCCAAATTCCAACGTGCGCGTCGCAGTGACCCGTGGTATCGCCCGCGCGAACTACTCGGATTTGGCGCCCCACACGTCCGGCACGATTTGCGACGCGTGCAAACTGCGCTTTGGCAACTTGAGCGTCGGTAATCCCGACCTCAAACCACAGCACGCATGGAATTTCGACGCGCTCGGCGAACGCTACTTCGGTGCGACCGGCGTCTTCACGTTCGGTGTGTTCTACAAGCAGATCACCGACTTCGCGTTCAGACGGCATTTTGTCTACCACGGACCGGCGACCGAGTTTGATGGCTACTACGCTACCGCGCCGGTGAACGGCGGTGACGCCCATCTCCTCGGGGCCGAGTTTGACTTCTCGCGTCACCTCGACTTTCTCCCCGGCGTCTGGTCGGGACTCGGGTTCGATGTGAACTGGACGCAGGTCGATTCGAAGGCGCAGGTGCCCTCGGACACTTCAACGACGGCCGCAACGGCAGGCTTGGCCACCATTCGCTCGGCGCCGCTGCCGCGGCAGGCGAAGAGCATTGGCAACGTGGCACTCCTTTACGACGCCAAGCGCTTCTCGGCGCGTGCGGCGTGGCAGTACCAGGGCGAAAGCATCTACAGCTACGGCGATGGATCGCCGACGCCCAGCGGTGACAACTGGTTATTCCCGCACTCGCAGATCGACGCATCGATCACCGTGAATCTGACCGCCAACGCGTCGTTGCAACTGCAAGGGTTGAACTTGAACAACGCGGTCTTTGGCTTCTTCAACGGCACCAGCGCCGAGCGGTTTGCCAATCAACGTGAGTACTATGGCCGGTCGATTATTGCCGGCCTCAAGTACGGATTCGGGGCCGCTCCGGGAACGCGGTAACTTGTTGAGGGCGGCACCGCGATCCGTCGGGGTGCCGCCACCGTCCTTCTTCATTTTATCTCGGAGCACAGAGTGTTGAGCCAGAACTCGTTTGGGCCCGTTGGCGTACTCGTCGCGTGCTTGCTTGCGCCGTTGGCGGCGCACGCGCAGACCTTCAAGGTCGAGAAGTTCAGTATCGGCGGTGAGGGCGGCCACGATTACATCACGGCCGATCCGGGAACCGGTCGCCTCTTCATCTCGCGCGCGACGCACGTGATGATGGTGGACGGTGCGTCGGGAAAGGTGATTGGCGATATCCCGAACACGCCGCAAGTGCACGGCATCCTGCTAGTCGCCAAGACCAACCATGGTTTCACGACCAATCGCGGTGATTCGTCCGTGACGATGTTTGATCTCAAGTCGCTGGCGTTCATCAAGAAGGTCCGCATCAACGTTGGTGGACTTGATGGCATCATGTTCGATGACGGCACGAACCGCGTGATTCTGACGAATCACAGCAAGCCGGGCACCGCCGTCGCGCTCGATCCCGCGTCCGGCGACGTGCTTGGCACGGCGGAACTTGAGGACAATGCGCCCGAAGGCGCCGCGAGCGACGGGAAGGGACGCCTGTTCGTGAACAACGAGTCGAAGGGTACGCTGCAACTGGTCGATGCCAAGACCATGAAGGCTGGATCGTCGTGGACGCTGACCAACTGTGACGGCCCGACGGGCATCGCAATGGATCGGTCAACGCAGCGCATTTTTTCCGGTTGCAGTAAGAACTCGGTTGTGGTCGATGCAACCAACGGGAAGATTGTCGCTAATCTCAAGGTCGGCGATGGTGTTGACGCCTTGGGATATGACGAGGCGCAGAAGCTGA
>CALQGY020000153.1 GCA_943330235.2 Candidatus Kuenenia stuttgartensis | reverse complement strand
CGCGCGACGCTGGCTGCGCTCGCCCAACGGTGTGACGCGCGATGGGAGGGTGCGCTCGGATACGTGAGTCCGAGCGCAGCGGGTAGCGAGCTCGGCTGTAGCAATTACGCCACACGTTGTGTGGCGGCAGAGCCCGCTTGAGCGCCGCGCTGGGTGGTGATTGTGACAGGTCGCCACGTAAGTCGTTGCAGGGAAACGCTTTGCTTGGCGACCTCTGCCATACGGGCTGGCATGGAACGTGCATCACAAGAAGATAGAAATCTCCTTTGATGCACTGTCTCGATCGGGCAGCCGATCGGCCGAATCCGGAATCCCTATGTCGACGATTCATCTAAAAAGGGCGGCGGTTGCGCTCCTCGCCAGCGCGTTCCTCGCCGTCCCCGCGATGGCGCAGACGTTCTCCTTCAGCGTCTCCGCATGCTTCTACGCGGGCTCGACGGCGTGCAGCGTGTTTGCTGACCCGACGTACGGATGGTCGGAAACAACCTCGTCGACGACGGGCCCCCGCACGCATCGGGTCACAACCTTCACCACGCACAACTTCGCCGTCGCGTTCGACGCGTATGACGTCTCGGGAGCCGCGAACTCTTCAGGTCGGTTCGATTTCAATTTGGGCGCATTCACCTTCGCCAGCAGCGAGAGCGCGAATGCAACGCAGAATCTGCCGAGCAACCTGCGTATGCGTCTCAAAATCGATTTCTCGTCGCCAGTCGGTGTAACGCCCGATGCGTTCGATTCGTGGTCGTTTGACGTAGACGGTTCGTTGAAAGCCGCGGCCTCGACGTTGGCTGACCAGGGCAGGCTGAAGTGGGAGTTTTCTGGCAGCGGCAATGCGTCGAAGACGTTCACGTACAACGGCGGTGCGAACGTATTCTCGCTATCGGTGAACGACGGCCACTCGAACGCCTATACCACGTCATCGTTCTTTACAGGGTTCATCCAGTGCGGAAGCGCGTCGGGGAGCGGCGACGATGACAAGCGAGGCTCAGCGTGCACGCCTCCGCCCCCGCCGCCGAGTCTTCCCGATTGCTCCGAGCACTCTGGCGACGATGAGCATGGCAGCGCGGAATGCTCCCCTGAGTTCGAAGGCTGCTCACTCGGCTCCGATGAGGGCCACGATTCGAATTCCTCGAGTGACCATGGCGCGTCGAGCGGCTCCAGCGATGACGACGATGAATCCAGTTCATCGTCTTGCACGCCAAATACCGTCGTGCCCGAGCCCTCAACGTACCTGCTGGTCGCCGCCGGCCTGCTCGGCGTCGGCATCGTGTCCCGCCGCCGTCGCCGCCGCACCGTCTGAACCGTTGACCGTGAAGTTGCGGTAATGCTCGGCTATAGTGTGAGAAGCGCCCGGTGCCTCGTGCATCGGGCGCTTCGTCGTTCCTCCCCACGCAGTTCTCCTCACCCTGCCGACCCGAGCGGCGAGCCATGCCGGCGTCTTCAACCGCACCCCGCCATCCTGTCGTCAGAGCGTCCACGTCCGTCCTGACGGCCGCCTGGATCGCCACTTGGGCTGTCGCCTGCGGACACGTCGGCGAACGCCCCAGTACCGCGCCGCCACTCAGCGACGTCGTCGTCATCGGCCAATTCTCCGATCGCCATCTCGTCGAGGCGTCCGGGCTGCTCGTCTCGACGCATGAGCCCAACGTCTTCTGGGCCCAGAACGACAGCGGTAACGACCCGCAACTGTTCGCCGTGGACAGTACCGGACGCGCGCTGGGCACGGTGCGCGTCGCTGGCGCCACGAACCGTGACTGGGAAGCCATCGCCCCCGGGCCCTGCGACACCGGCGCCTGCGTGTACATCGGCGATGTCGGCGATAACCAGGCCCGACGCGACGACCTCCGCATCTGGCGCGTGCCGGAACCGCGATCCACCGACTCCGTCACCGCGCCTGCCGTAGCGCTGGCGTTTCGATATGCCGATGGCCCGAAGGACGTCGAGGCCATGTGGATCACCCCAGATACCACGCTCTATCTCCTGACCAAACGAGGGCACGCCGACGCGAGCGGCCATCCAACCGCCGCTCGGCTCTATCGTCTGCTCGCCTCGGCATGGCGTGCCGAGAGTCCCGTGGTCGCGACGTTCGTCGACTCGCTCCCCATCATCCCCGATCTTCGCGATGGCGGAACCTGGATTACCGACGCCGCGCTCTCTCCCCCCGATGCGGAGGGCACACGGCAACTCGCCGTGCGCACCTACAACGACGTGTTCGTCTTCGGAGTCAACGCCACGACCTGGACCCCGTCCGACCTCATCGCCCGCTGCTCGCTGGCCGCACTTCGCGAGCGGAAAAGCGGTGAGGGTGTGACCTGGTTCCGCGCGGGCCAGCTCATGTTCGACGCCGAAGGGGAGCGGGCCATGCTGCATACGGGGCGCTGCCTGCCCGAAACCAAGCCCTAACGACTCACCATCGGCAGCGCGCCGGCATCCCGTCCGGATCCACCACCCGGTACGAAAACAGCTTCCGCTCCAGCCACGGCATGGGCCGCATGATCTCTGCGTCGGCGTAGGCATCCTGCACCACCTGCCGCTCGCCATTGCGTTCAAATACCACCGTCGCCGTCGGCACCCCTAAATCGTGCCAGTTCTGCACGATTCTCCGAATTTCAGAAAACGGGATTCGCGCGCCGGGGATCTCCGCACTCCAGCGCGGGTCCGAATGTCCCGTGGCCACCGACCACCACGGCCAATGCGGCGGGTTCGGGCGCAGCATGGATTCCACGCGCACCAGATCGTTCTGCCGGTCCGAGATGAAAAACCGTCCAGCCGGCACCAGCAGGTGGTTGGTCATCCCCCCCTCGGTACGCAGGTTGCTGAACATCGAGTAGTTCGACACGGTCTTGAGCCCCAGATACGGGGTCGCACCGTTCAGCAACGCGATGGCCGGAACGACCCAGGCCAATGCGGTGCCGTGCCACCGACGCGGATCGGCCTCGATGTCGCGGCCGCGGAAAATCGGCCACAGCATCGGGACCACGGCCGCGGTCCAGCACAGGCAGAGCAGGGTGTCCGCGGTCAGGCTCCACCGAGCACCGGGGACGATGACCGGATTCTCTAAGACGCCGTAAAAGATCACGCTGCACAGCGCCACGCCGGCAAAGGCCACGAAAAACAGCGTGCCGGTCTGCGACCGCATGCGGGACAGGCGATCTTGCACCCGATCCCACGGCAAGAAGAACAGATAGAGGGCGAAGGCCAGGGTCGCGAAATCGTAGAAGCGCGCCCAGCCCAGACCGAGATGAAACAGCAGCCCCAGCGTCGCGCCCAGAGAGGCCGCGCGTGGCCAGAGCAACAGCGCCACGATGGCCGTCTCAACGATCAGCGTGAGGTAGATGTTGTACTGGAACACCGACGGGTCGGCCGGCCACCCCGTGATACCGTGCAGGGTGAGCATCTTCCCCACCTGACTGACCGCGCAGCTGACCGTCGGATCGAAGAACGAGCGGTTGAGTTTGTCGAAGACGGCAAACGCATACACGAGCACGAGCGTCGCCTTGAGCGGCCCGCGCACCGCGTCCCACAACGCGCGCTGAGCACCGTCCGCCGAGGTCGCCCCACTCGCGCCGCGCCGTGTCCAGACGCGCAGGCACCCAATCACCAGCCCCGTGTCGACCAAGAGCGCCAGCACGGAGTGATTCGCGATGCCGGGCAGCCTGAGCGCGAGGAGGATCGCGTGCATCACGGCAAACGTCGCGATAGCCCACAGCTGCTCCGGATTGAAGAGCAGCAGGACCACCAGCGGATAGACCATCAATCCGCTGAGCGGGCTGTTTTCGAGGCTGTTCAGGGCTGTGCCGAACGCCCACAGGACGGAGAACAGTCCGAGCGGCGTTTCGATGCGCAGTGGCCCCAGGAGGGGCCGCAGCAGGGGCGTCAGTCGCCGACTCATAGATCCAGCATGGATGCGTCACGCTACCGCGACACCAGAGACCCGTCAACCGCGTCCCCCTCCCGCCGCCCCTCTTCCACGATACAATTCGACCTACGCAGGACGAAACGAATGGGTCCGCCCTCCCGTACGGTCCCCCGTTTCCTCCTTACTCCCGTCTACCGGTACCGACCATGGTCACGCGCGAAGACATCGAGACGTTTCTCGACCGCCTCAGTGCTGATGGCGCCACGCATCGAGAGCTCGAGCCCGGACTGTGGCTGGTGCGTCCCGGCGGCGCCCTCGATTTCGATGTCGTCGTCACGCACAATCCGCCCGTCGTGCTGCTGCGCGTGAAAGTGATGCCACTCCCCGCCGATGCGGCGGCCGAAGCGGCCCTCTCGCGGCGCCTGCTCGAGCTCAATGCCACCGACCTGCTGCACGGCTCGTACGGCATCGATCGCGAAGACGTGGTGCTGACCGAAGCGCTGGAACTCGAGCATTTGAATTTCGAAGAGTTCCTCGCCAGCTATGAAAGCATGACTCTCTCGCTCACAACGCATTTGCGTGAGCTGGCCGCCTTCCGCGAGGTTCGCTGATCCTATGGGCATCTTCGATCGTCTTTCGACACTCATCAAGTCGAATCTGAATGACCTCATCTCCTCGGCGGAAAACCCCGAGAAGATGCTCAATCAGATCATCGTCGACATGCGCAACCAGCTGGCCAAGGCCAAGCAGGAAGTCGCCGCCTCCATCGCCGACGAAAAGCGCCTGAAGGATCAGGCCGACGCCGAGTTCAAGCTCGCCGACGACTGGGACCGTCGCGCCATGCTGGCGGTGAATGAAGGGCGGGACGACCTGGCCAAGCAGGCGTTGCTGCGTGGTCAGGAGCATCTCGATCACGGTCAGCAGCTCGCGGCCACGTGGGAAACGCACCGCATGGAGACCGAGAAGCTCAAGCAGTCGTTGCGTGACATGAACGACAAGATTGAGGAGGCCAAGCGCAAGAAGAACTTGTTGCTGGCACGTCAGCGTCGTGCCGAAGCGCAGGCGCGCATCTCGCAGACGATGTCGGGCATGTCTGACAACTCGGCGTTCGATGCCTTCGCGCGGATGGAAGAAAAGATCACCACCAACGAACGGCAGCTGCAGGCGGCACAGGAAATCGACGAGGAGTTCAGCGGCGATCAGTTGGCGGGCCAGTTCAAGCAGCTCGAGCGCACCGCCGGTGGATCCACGGCCGACGCGCAGCTCATGTTGCTCAAGCAGCGCATGGGCATGCTCCCGTCCGGCGCACCAGCCGCGTCGCGACAGCTCGGCGCGGGCCAACCCGCCGCCGCGCCGACGTCGGTTCCGGCGCTCGCGCCCACGGTCGCAACGCCCGCCGCTCTCGCCGCCGGCGAACAGGCCAAGACGGCCGAAGCGGAGTTGATTGCCGAAATCGAAGGCCTCCGCGATCCCAAGTCCAACTCGTGAAGACCCGCTCGTGAAGGCCGCGTCGTGAACCGGCGGTTTCTGGTGCTGGCCGAAGGCAACTTCGGCCCGCAGTCATCGAAGACCGCCAACGCGTGCATTCGCTACGCGCCGCATGAAGTGGTCGCCGTACTCGACAGCACGCGTGCCGGACAGTCGGCGCAGCAGGTCCTGGGGTTTGGCGGCGACATTCCGGTGGTGGCCTCGTTTGCCGACGGCCTGTCGCGGCTGCCGAATGCGCTGCTCATCGGCATCGCGCCGGCCGGCGGCCAGTTCCCCGACGCGTGGCGTCCCATCGTGTGCGACGCGCTGCGCGCCGGCCTGCACGTGTGGAGCGGATTACACACCATGCTGGGCGACGACGCGGAGTTCGCGGCACTCGCCCACGCATCGGGGGCAGTCCTTCACGACCTGCGTCGTGCACCCGCCGATCTGGATGTGGGATACGGTCGCGTACGCGACACGCACGCGACCGTGGTGCTCACCGTCGGCACCGATTGCAACATCGGCAAGATGACCACGCAGCTGCAGCTGCGTGATGCCGTCCGCGCGCTCGGGCACCGCGTGAACTTTGCGGCCACCGGACAGACGGGCATACTCATCGAAGGCCGCGGGATCGGCGTCGATGCCGTGATCGCCGATTTTATCGCCGGCGCCGCCGAACGCCTGACCCTGGAAGCCGCGGCCGACGCAGACATCGTGCTGGTGGAAGGGCAGGGATCGCTGCTGCATCCCGCCTACTCGGGGGTGACGCTGGGGCTCATGCACGGTGCGCTGCCGCACGCCATGGTGCTGTGCACGCAGCCCTCGCGCACCAGCATTAACCGTAACGACTGGGTGCCCATTCCGTCGGTCACCGAGGTCATCGCGTTATACGAGACGAGCATGCGCTTCCTGCGCCCCTCGCCGGTCATCGCAATTGCGATGAATACGTTCGATCTGTCGGACACGCAGGCGCGCGAGGCCATCGCCGCCGTGCATCGCGAAACCGGTCTACCGGTCACCGACACGGTGCGATTCGATCCGGCTCCGGTCGCGCACGCGATCGCCGAATTTCACGCCGCACGCACACGACCAGCATAGCCGTCCCCGCGGACAGCCCGCTGCACCGATCACGTGTCACATTTTCACTGGTCACGTGGCAGTGACCGCAAACGGCCACCACGCGAACGGTGAAACGTTAAGCGCTATCCGTTAAATGTTGTCCGCTTAACTGATCACGTTTCACATTTTCACCGTTCACGTCGTCGCCGTGACCGCAAACGGCCACCACGCGAACGGTGAAACGTTAAGCGCTATCCGTTAAATGTTGTCCGCTTAACTGATCACGTT
>CALQGY020000152.1 GCA_943330235.2 Candidatus Kuenenia stuttgartensis | reverse complement strand
GGTCGAGGCCCTGCTCCGATGAAGGGGCTATGCCGGTGACGCGTACATTCCGCTCGGCGAACCGAGATTGTGCCAATGCGTGTTCTACTCGTCGACAATGACGATATTGAGGCCGTCCGTTCAGAAACGGGGTTGCGCGACCGGCTCGGCGACGCGCTGAGCGTTCGGCACGTTTCGTCGCTTGGGCAGGCCATCAGGGCCCTTGGCGAGCAGACCTTTGACGTGGTGCTGCTCGAACTGGCAGTGCACGACGCGACGGGCGTCACGACGCTGTCCGGTGTTCGAGGGGCCGGCCCCTCAGTTCCTGTCGTGGTCTACTCCCGGTCGATGGACGACGATCTGGCCATCCGCGCGCTGCAAGCTGGGGCGCAGGAGTGCCTCGCGAAGGCCGACACCGAGCCACGGCATCTGGCCCGCGCCCTTCAGTTTGCCATTGAGCGTCAGCGGCTCCTGGAGTCCATCGAGTCGGCGAGAAGCATCGCCGCCCATCGGGCGTCGCACGATCCCCTGACGGGACTTCCGAATCGGGACCTGATCTTGGGCCAACTGGATCGCGCGTTGGCGTTCGGAGCGCGCTACGGCCGGAAGACCGGGATTCTCTTCGTCGATCTGGACGGGTTCAAGGAGATCAACGATGTCCACGGACACGCCTGCGGCGATGATCTACTCCGCGTGGTGTCCACCCGTCTGTTAGACAGTGTGCGTCGTTCCGATGCGGTGGCGCGTCTTGGCGGAGACGAGTTCGTCGTGCTGCTTCCTGATGTCACCAGTCGGCTGGATATCGCCCACGTGCGCGACGCCATCCTGACGTGCCTGCTGACGCCGATCGATGTTGGTGGCGCCCACGCACTCCGTGTCGACGCCAGCATCGGCAGTGCAATGTCCCCCCTCGACGGCCTATCGGCGCAGGACTTGCTCGATGCCGCGGATGCGGCGATGTACCGCGACAAAGCGGCGCGACGCAGGGCCCGGACATCGGGAGCGCATGGCGAGATTGCAATGCCGCTTGAACGCACCGAGATGCAGCCGGCGGTGTCGCAGACGGATTCGGGCGTTGGCGCGCGAGACAACGTCGTTCACGCCGCGTCCGCGCCCGCGTCCGCGTCCGCGTTCGCGCCCGCGGCCCGCTCGGAGGAACGCCTGCGCGAGGGGATTCGGCAGCACGAGTTCGAGGTGCATTTCCAACCCATCGTCGATATCGGCCGAGATCGCATTGTGGCGCTCGAGGCGCTGGTCCGGTGGCGCGACCCGCTTCGCGGCTTGCTCTTCCCCAGCGCGTTTCTGGGGCTCGCCGAGGACACGGGGCTGATTGTACCGCTCGGCGAATTCGTGCTCCGCGCCGCGTGCCAGTCAATTGCGCGCTGGCGCCAACAAGCCCACGCCTGCGCCCTGCGGGTGCACGTGAACATCTCAGCGGTACAGCTGCGCGAAAAGGACTTCCCGACACGCGTCGCGTCGATTCTGACGGAGACCGGCTGTCCGATGGAGGCGCTGGTCTTCGAACTGACAGAAAACAGCATGCTGGTGGATGGCGATACGGCCATCGAGTCGCTCCGCGCCCTCAAGGTGCTTGGCGCGCAACTGATTGTCGACGACTTCGGCGTCGGCTTCGCGTCGCTCACCTTTGTGCGCGAAGCGCCGGTCTCCGGCATCAAGCTCGATCGGCGTTTCGTCGCGAATATGCTGAACGACCCACGCGACCACGCCATCGTGGTGTCGATGATCCGGCTGGCCCAAGGCCTGAATCTGGATGTAATCGCGGAGGGCGTGGAGAGCGCACAGCACGCGCTGCACCTCAGCGCCATGACGTGTCATCTGCAGCAGGGGCAATACTTCAGCGCCAGGATGCCGGTGGTCGCCACCGACGAGTGGCTCGCCGAAGACGTCAGCTTCATCGATGAAGACGGCACGCTCTCACCGCTCGTCGTGTCAGACGGTCGCCCACGACGTTCGCGAGACGCGCGCGCGGCGGGCTGAGCCTGGCGCAGTCGCCGAGCGGTAGCGAGCGGTACCGACCGGCTACTGACGCGGCAACATCCACGAAACAGAAAACGGGCGCCGAAGGTATCGGCGCCCGTTTTCTGTTTTGATGGTTGCCGTAGCAGACCGTCCTTCGAGTGGAGCGTATCGGGATCGAACCGATGACCTCACGCTTGCAAAGCGCGCGCTCTCCCAGCTGAGCTAACGCCCCGTTTTCGGCACGACGACCGAGATCGCCGTGCCGATACAGACAGAATCTACTCGTGCGCCGGCAGCGGTTCCATGGTCTTCGCATCGACCGGGACCTGCACTTCATCGCGGTACGGCGACGTCATCATGAACACGCGCACAACAGGGAACGCGTCCATGAATGCGGCGTAGCACATGCCCCACAGGCCGAGGAAGCCGAGCGTGGTGCCGATTTCCCAGATGCCGAACGGCAGGCTGGTGGCCTCACCGTAGATGGACGGATAGACCTCGATGTAGCGATGCAGGTAAATGCCGATCAGACTGCAGACGGCGAAGAGCACGAACGTCGGCAGGTACATCTTGGCGGCCTTCGAAATGAGTCCGAAGAACGGCAGCACGAAGGCAAAGATCGGAACGAGCGTGGTGACCGGCTTCCAGACCCCCATTAGGCGGAGGCGATAGAAGAACGTCTCTTCGGGCATGTTGCC
This sequence comes from Candidatus Kuenenia stuttgartensis, assembly GCA_943330235.2. Classification (GTDB taxonomy): domain Bacteria; phylum Gemmatimonadota; class Gemmatimonadetes; order Gemmatimonadales; family Gemmatimonadaceae; genus Gemmatimonas; species Gemmatimonas stuttgartiensis_A. Next base: position 4,064 of record CALQGY020000152.1, on the reverse strand, counting down.
GTACCAGATCACCAAGTACTGGCTGAAGCTGATGTAGCCGAAGAATGCCGTGAAGGCGAAACCGAGCTTACCCAAGTCCCACAGCTGGTCCATCGTGACGACGTCCTTCATGTCGAGGCGGTTACGCCACCACATGGACAGGAGCGACGTCACCATGACCATGTTCACCCATCCGCCCATGAAGACGATCCAGGCGTACATCGTCTGCTGGAAGTGCAGCGAGAGCGTCATGGAGTAGTCCCACGCCATGAAGCACCAGCCGATGACAAAGCTCATACAGACGGCGACCGCAATTTTCCCTTGCAGGGAATGCTGCGAGTGGAGTTCACGCCGCTCGTCGCCGAACCCTGCGCGCATCTTCGCCCGAAGGCCGGCGGCCCACTTGGCGCCGTATTCCGGCAGCACGGCGACGTCGAGTCGCACGGAATTGTAGACGAACCACAGCTGCAGCACCGTGATCAGACCGAACAGGATAATTCCACGCGCGAGAAAAAAGCCGGGCGAGAGGTACGCCGCTTTCTCAGCGATTGGAATGGCCTCGCGGCCCGCCCACGTGAAGATGTGGTCGCGTCCGAAGATCAAAATCACCAGCAGGATGACGAACGCGGCTGGGACGAAGGCCACGAAGCCTTCGGTGAAGCGGATGATCGGGCGCGACCAGCGGGCCGTGACGATGCGCTGCACGGCCGCGAACGCGGTACCAGCCGTGCTGATGACCGTGAAGTAGAGCCAGTTGAAGTGGAGCGCATGCCATGCACGCTCCTGCCCCGTGAACACGCCGCCGAGGAACGTGGCGAGACCGATGACAAACAGCACCGTGAAGAGCGTCTTCAGCCCCTTCGGGAACGGCTTGTTGGCCAGACGACGCGCAAACTCTTCACGCGTCGGATAGTGGTAATGCTGGCTCACAGGTGCTTCTCCTTGCTCGGCGCGCCTTCGGGGGCCTTTTCAGCGGAGCCCTTGTAGGTCGCAGAGTTGATGTTCGGCGAACCGGGCGTCGGAACGACCGTGGGATGCACGTACGGGGACGGCTTGCTGGGCGCCGTCTGCGACGGTCCCGGGACGGTCGCGCCATTCTGGCCGGGCATGCCGGCGAGCGTGGTGTCGGCCTTGAGCGACGTCTTGCCCTGTAGCGCGCGCACGTAATTCACGACGTCCCATCGATCGGCTTCTTCGATGCGGTTGTAATTCGGCATGACACCACGACCATTGCGCATCATGCCGTACATGTAGCCTTCGCTGCGTCCCATAGCAGAGGGGGCGAGCAGGCTCGGGGCGAAGCCGTAGGCCGGGTTAACCTTCTTCAGTCCCCCGTTGGCGTCGCCGGCGAGTCCATGACACACCGAGCAGTTGATCTGGTACTGCATGCGTCCGTTCGCCAGGGACCGCTCGTCGACCGGCACCGGATTGGCGATCGTCGTGAACGAGTCGATGGTGGCCGGCAGCGGCTGATACGAGATCGCGTAGGCCGCGACAGTCGTTCCCTGCATCGGCACGCTGTACTTCGGCTGCCCGCGCGGTGGTGTCGTGGAATCGGCATCCGTCTGCGAGAACGGTTCCCACGGCGCGATGGACGGCTGACGCTTGAAGTCCGTGAACCACGAGCAGGCGCCGAACAGCAGCGGGAGGGCGAGCACCGTCGCGAGACGGAAGGAACGCACAGCGAGAGCGGACATGGAGAGGGAGGACTCAGGCTTCACGTCGCACCTCCACCGCGCCATGATGGCGCAGGAGTTCTTCAGCCTGTCCCGCCTTGGCGGCGTCACAGGCGATGAAGATCCCGAAGTGGCCACCCGAGAACCGCGGATCGTACCCCGTGGTGGTCGAGAGGCGCGGGATGCGCGAGTTGATGAACATACCGGCGACCGTGGAGAGGGCGCCGACGAGCACCATCACTTCGAACCCAATGATGGTGTACGGAATCCAGGAGGCGATGGCCTTGCCGCCGGTCACGAGGGGCCAGTACTGCGACGACCAGATCGCAACCCAGTAGCCGAAGCTGACGCCCAGCAAACCGCCGACCAGCGTAAAGCGTCGCACAACGCTGTTCGGCCCATCGATGGCGTGATCGATCTCATGACGAATGGTCGGCGAGTACACCGTGACCTCGCCGATACGCTTGACCTTGAGATCCTTGATGGCCGCGACGGTGGTATCGAGCTCATGGAAGGCTCCGAGAACGCCTTGCATTAGTGATGCCCTCCACCTTGAGCGTGCTTATTGCGCGGCACGACGATTTCCTTGAGCTCGGCGATGGCCATGACCGGCAGCTGCTTGACGAACAGCAGGAACCACATGAAGAACCAGCCGAACGAGCCGATCAGGAACGACATGTCGATCCAGCTGGGCGAGTAGGTGCCCCACTGCCACGGCTCAAACTCGTGCGACAGCGACGGGACGACGATGACGAATCGCTCGAACCACATGCCCAGGTTGATGAAGATGCTGAGCACGAACAGCCACGTGGGGTTACGGCGCAGCTTCTGCGACCAGAGCGACATGGGCAGGGCCATGTTGCACAGGAGCATGATCCACGCGGCCCACCACCACTGACCGAAGACGCGGTTGTAGAAGAATTCCTGCTCGAAGCGATTGCCGCTGTACCACGCGATGAAGAACTCGATCAGGTACGCGCAGCCAACGACCTGCGACGTGAACAGCACGACCTTGGCCGTCGCGTCGAGGTGATTCAGCGTGATGTAGTGCTCAAGCTTGAACCACTTCCGCATGGGAATGGCGATCGTCCACACCATCGCGAAGCCGGAGAAAATGGCACCGGCGACGAAGTACGGCGGGAAGATGGAGGCGTGCCAGCCCGGCGTCAGCGCCATCGCGAAGTCGAAGGAAACGACGGAGTGCACGGAGAGCACGAGCGGCGTGCTGAAGGCGGCCAGGAACAGGTACGCCTTCGCAAAATGGCGCCACTCGCGATCACTGTTGCGCCAGCCCAGCGAGAGAATGCTGAGAATGCGCTTGCGCATGGGGTTGGTCTCCTTGTCGCGGAGCACCGCGATGTCGGGGATCAAGCCGATGAACAGGAACGTGGTCGAGATAGTGAGGTACGTCGAGATAGCGAAGACGTCCCACACCAGCGGCGACTTGAAGTTCGGGAACAGCAAGCGCCAGTTCGGATACGGCACGAGCCAGAAGAACTTCCACGGGCGCCCGATGTGAATGATCGGGAACAACCCGGCCGTCATGACGGCGAACACCGTCATCGCTTCCGCGGCGCGATAAATCGACGTGCGGAAACCGGCGCGGAACAGATACAGAATGGCGGAAATGAGCGTACCGGCGTGACCGATACCAACCCAGAAAACGAACGTGATGATGTAGTTACCCCACATCACCGGCGGCTCGTACCCCGCCTGCCCGAGGCCCCAGTAGATCTGGAACAGCCACGCCGACACGCCGACCAACATGGCGAGCACGGAGATGGACAGCCCCAAGAACCACTTCTTCGTGAAACCGAGTGTCGCGATGATCTCGCGATCGACTTGTTCGTAATCCCGAACCGCGGGGAGTTGCACGTCGGCCGAAGCGATGTTCGGCCCACGGATGCCCTCACGCACGGGATGCGTTACGGATGCCATGTGCGACGCCCTCAGGCCTTCGCCGGGGATGCCGGCGCGGGATAGGAGACTTTCTTGAGATAGACCACCGCGGTGTACGTGTTCAATTCTTCGAACACGTGATACGCACGACGATCGTAGGCGAGCTTGGAGACGCTCCAGTTCTCGTCAGCCGCATCACCGAATACGATGGCGCGCGACGGACAGGCCTGAGCGCAGGCCGTGGTGAATTCATCGGCCTTGACCGGACGACCTTCTGCCTTCGCGCGATGCTCGGACTCACGGATACGCTGCACGCAGAACGTGCACTTCTCCATGACGCCCTTGCCACGCACGGTGACATCGGGATTGAGCGACCAGTGCATGGGTTCCGGCCACGCGTACTGCTTGCGCTCCGGTTCCCCATAGCCGAACCAGTTGAAATACCGGACCTTGTACGGGCAGTTGTTGCTGCAGTAGCGGGTCCCGACGCAACGGTTGTACACCTGGACG
>CALQGY020000151.1 GCA_943330235.2 Candidatus Kuenenia stuttgartensis | reverse complement strand
GACACACCAAAGGCCCGGGCACATCGCCCGGGCCTTTGGTGTGTGTGGCCCGAGACGACGCGCACATGAGCAGGGCGCCTCGAGCGGGAAGCGCGAGCGCGTCGCACTTCGGTAACGTTGGACCGGGTCCGCATCAGCGCGGAGTATTCGTCATTAAGGAAGCCGCGCTCGACGTCACGGACCGTTCCCGCCACCACCCGAAGCCCATGCCGGACTATTCGCAGGTCATCGACTTTGGCAACGGACAACCGTCCCTGTCGCTTTTGCCTGTGAAGGCGTTGCGCACGGCGACCGACGATTTCATGGCGCGTGGCGACGCGACGCTGCTGCAGTATGGCGCCGATCAGGGTGACGCGAGTTTTCGTGAGGTGCTCGCGCAGTTTCTCGGTCGTCGCTACGCGTCCCCGGTTGATGCGAGCCACCTGATGGTCACCGCGAGTGCATCACAGGCGCTCGACCTGATCTGCACCCGACTTACTCGACCCGGCGACACGATTTTTGTCGAGGAGCCCACGTATTTTCTGGCGCGCCACGTCTTTCGTGATCATGGGTTGCACGTGGTGGGTATCCCCATTGATGACGACGGCATTCGGATAGACGCACTGCGCGACGCCCTCGCCCGGCATCGACCGACACTGCTGTACACGATTCCTTCGTTCCCAAATCCGACTGGGACCACCATGTCCCCGGCACGGCGCGAGCAATTGCTCGCGGTGAGCCGCGAGCACGATCTGCTCATCGTTGCCGACGAGGTCGACCTGCTTCTCGACTTTGGTACCGCGCCGCTGCCGCCGCAGGGCGCGCACACCCATGCGGCGCGCGTCTCAACACGTTGATGGATTCCGGACTCGTGCAAAGCGGTGGTGGACTCAATCCGTTTACCTCGGGCGTGATGCGCAGCATGATAGAGTCGGGACTCGGCGATGCGGGCCTCGACCACTTGCGCGGCGTGTATGCCGAACGGTCGGCGGTGTCCTCTGGCTCGCGCGTGGATCGGTGCTCGTGGCCGCAGACGTCGACGGCGAGCTACGCGTGCTCACTCCGCAACCTCGCGCGGGGGGGCGCGTTGAGGTGGAGTACATCGCGCCGTCAACGATGGCGCGTGCGGAGCGGCTTCACCTTCGGGCGCTCTTTCGCCGTCCGTGGGACGAACCATACGCAAACGCAACCGTCTATCAGCGAGTCGCGGTTCTCGCGCGCGAGCGCGATGGCCATTTCCGCGGATCGTTTGTGCTCCCCGATTCGACCGTCTACGCCGCACTTGCTGTGGAGAATGCGGATGCGTCGCGGGTCGACAGTCGCGGTGGAAAGCGCTGGGAAGTGTTGGCGTTCGACGACTCGGGGCGCATTGCCTGGGATGCGTACCAACAGAAGATCAACGACCTGCACGGACGAAATTCAGAAGAGGCACTCGCTACCGCGCGCGAGCGGGCGAAGGCGTATCAGCAAGATCCTCGCGCCTGGGCGTACGTTCGCTATCTCGAACAGGTCAACTTGTCGGGGGCTGCGGAGTTCCTGGTGCCCACGCATCGCGCTCGTTTGGTCGAGATGCACCGGTTGTTCAGCACCGCGCCCAATCCCTCGAACGAGCTGATCGAGGCTATGCGGGGCTATCTCGTGCAGTTTGATAGCCGCACGGACTCGACATTTCGGCAACTCAGCAAGTTTTGGAGCGAAGCGCGTACGCGTCGTATGGAGCAAGCGCTGAAACCTGCACGCTCGGATGTGATCGTCACCGATCAGACGGCCGTAGAGTGGATGATGTGGGATCTCAATCGCCACGCGATGTCGACTCCGGAAAGCGCACGTTCGGCGCTCGAGCGGCTTGAGGGACTTGCCGCACGCCTTCCTCGTGAAACAGATGTTGTGCGGACCGTCGGCTATCAGCTCGCGCGAAATTCCGGAGACTTTTCGGCGTTCCTGCGTTGGGCCGATCGCCGTGCAGCGGCCATGCGTAATCGACCCGAAGTGTGGTACGGGGAACTGCTGCAGGTCGACTCGTTGCGCCGTCCGGTCGTCGCTCGGCTCACGACAATCGCCGAGAGCCTGCTCCGTCCTGACGACACACGTCGTCCACTTGAGCTGACCCGCGCCGACGCGGCGCGCGCCGATAGCACCCACGCACTCCAAGTGTTGGTACAATTGGCGCGGGGGATCGAGCTCCTCAACGACACCGCTGGTGCACTCCGAGTGCTCGATCGCGCCGCGTCGATCGGGTGGGATCGTCGTGTCGCCCTGCGACGCGCAACGCTTCGGATGGGCCTCCACGACACGCTCGGGGCGGTCGATCCGCTGGCCCAGGTCGTCGCCGACCCGGCGACGCCCAAGACACAGGCTGACTCACTCTCGCGCCTCGTCGCGAACGTTGATCCAGAACGCTGGCGTGCCGCGAAAGTAGGTGCCGAGCGCGCGCTGCACTCGTACTACCTCCGCGACGCCACACGAGAAACTCTGCCCGAGTCGGTCACCGTCCGCGATACATCGGGCCGTCCAATTCTCTTACGGTCTCTCGCGAGCGGAGCGCCAACCGCTGTGCTGTTCTGGTCTCCGTTCTGCCCATATTCGCGAGCCGAGCTTGAGAAGATCCGCCCGTTGATCGCACTACTGCGGCGTGAGGGCGCACGACTTGTGATTGTCTCGTCGCGGCCGCGTAGCCCGGAAACGGATTCACTAACGACGCAGTTCGAGCTTGGCGGTGCGTCCTACTACGATGCCGTGGGCCAAGCCGGGACAGCATTCCACGTGTGGACCATCCCGAACTACGCCGTGCTTGATGCACGCGGCGTGCTTCGATTCTCGAACTCGACCGCTGAGCGAGTTGTGGCGCAGGTCGCGGCGCTTCGAGGCGAGCGATGATACGGACGATTGCGACGTAGAGCCTCGCTACTTGTCGAATTGAGACAACTCAAAACCGCCGGCCCTGAACGTTCGGAACCGGCGGTTTGGTGACTTGAAGGACGTGACGCCCGGCGATGATCCAGCGCCGTTGTTAGTTGTGTCGTAGGTTGGTCTGCACCCCAAAGCTGATCCACCGCGACTCACTTTATGCGGTGCTTCTGGCGCCGGCGATGGTGGCAAAGCCCGCCCAGAAGTGGGCCGGTGGCACGTTGGCCAAGCTTCCTTGCGGTCGATCGTTGTTCTACTCTCAGCGATACTGCTCGATGAGGTCTTGGGCCTCCGTGAGATTCAATAAGTAATGCTGCGTGAGACACTCACGTCGAAAGCTGTTGTGGAAGCTCTCGATCGCGACGTCGTCCGTGGGTTTGCCCGGTCGACTGAAGTCGAGCTGCACATGTTTCCAGTACGCCCAGCGATCGAGGTGACGTCCCCCGGAAACGGGGAACGGGTCGAAACAAGAAGAGTTGGGCGGTAGCTTGGCGGCGCAGGGCCCCACGGGGAACAGGGAGATGGACCGTGAAGCATTCGAAGTCCAGTGATGCACAGATCGCCTACGCGCTGCGCGAGGCCGAGAGTGGGACCGCTGTTGCGGACCTGGACCCTGGCGCCGCGTTCAACGCCGCACGCTACGTCGGCCGCGCGATCGCACTTGGCGGAAGGTACCCATCGACAATCAGCGTGGTCAGCAGCGCGACGCGACCCGTCTCCGTCGTCGCGCAGGTCTGCGCGATTCGTATACAAGCACACAGTACGTCACACGCGAGCTCGGATAGCTGGTCGCAGTCGATTGCAAACCCAAACAATCTTGCAGAGCATGTACTTTGAAGTGCGTCCTGTCGACGCGCGTGAAACGCACGGGTGCGCCGTCGATACAGATGATCTCGTAAGACAGGAACATTTCTTCCGGAAAATCGGGCATCCACCTTGATCAGCCGTCCCAGTGCCTCGGTGCGCAGTCCTATCGCGCGCAGCTCGACAAACGGGTCGTGGTGGCACGTACGAACGAGCGGACCGCAGTAAGCGCACAGTATCCTGATGCACTCGCTCGTCTGCTTATGGGAGGCGGCCAGATCGCGCTGAAAAGCGCGCCAAGTCGCGGCCCTCCACTTGTTGGCGTCAAGCGTTGGATGAACACGGGCATCATCGAATGGATGCGCCAGATGGTTCCCTGGCTCAAATTGCCAAGCGGATATCGGCGAGGCGCTCGCGGCATCTGTGATCCACCCCGTGTCGATCAAGAAGCTGAGTAGCGTCACGCAGGCGCGCAGATGGCGCCCGTGTTCGTACGCGATACGGCCGATGGCGTACAGCACCCGTCGCTCTGTCTCGTCGAGCCCTGAGAACCGGCCACCCTTGGACCAACTCACCTCGTAGTAGGCCCTTCCATCGGTGATGGCGTACCGCTGTGTTTCATCAAGGGCGATGTGACTGAACTGGTGCATCCAACGCGGAGAGTGGACGTAGGTGCCGCTCAGCGCCGTGGCGAGCTGGCCCGGCGTGTACCGCTCCGACCGAAGTCGCGAATAGGGATCTGAAGCACCGAAAGCAATCGATGGGCGAAGACTTTCACGCACCCACTCGGTTGCCTCGCGAACGCCGAGTCGCCAGTCGGATAAGACGCGATCGAATTCGCGCACCCAAGTGACTCCGTCAAAACTGCTTGGCCCGCCGAGATTCGGCGCTCTCTCGGAGTCCGCTCTCTGATGCGGCGACGAAACTTGACGATCCGGAATATTGCGGGTCTTCCCGGCGAACGGGCCTTTGCGTTCGCGATTTTGATCAAGAGCACGTTGGCGTTGCGGCATGAGGCGAACTCCGGCGAGAGGGTTTGCGTCAGTCTTGACCGCTGAGCTCGGCCCCGATCTGACGTGACACGGCCAGCCTAGAATCGCCGGCGGGCTGCCCGCTACGTCCCACAGTTCCAGAACCACTCTCTCATTTCGCCGGTCGCTCCGTCTGGGTGGGGTTTGGCGGACGCGCGATCATGTCCTGCGCCTCACGGAGCGCGGCGACCCTTGCATCCGGGCAAATCAGGGAAGCCTAACGGTCCAACGAATCGGGGTCACTCCAACAAAAACGCCGGAGGGCCGGAACGTCGGAATGCTGGAGTGCTGGAGTGCTGGAGTGCTGGAATGCTGGAATGCCGGAATGCCGGAATGCCGGAATGCCGGAATGTCGGAGTGCCGGAGTGCCGGAATGCTGGAATGCCGGAAGGCTGGCATGCCGGAATGCCGGAACACACATCGATCGGCAACGAAGCTAGATGCCCGCGAAGGAACGATCCGTTCCGCTGATGAGCGGCGAAAGGCTGTTCGTCTCGCGGAGCGGCACAGGTGCATGCGCGGCCTATGCTCTCCGCAGATGCCTCGCCCCCCCGGGCGTTGGCGCAGAGACTGCACGTCCACGCCGAGTCCCCGCGGCCACACCCTTCATCGAACGGAGCTTTCATGGACAACATCGAACTTCCAACGAACGGACCAACGACAGCCGAGTCGCCGTCGCAGATCTCGACGAACCGTGACGCTGCAGCGGAGCTCAAGGCCGCACGCGTTGCGATCATCACGAGCGAGTACAATCGCAATCCCAAGGCGACATTCGCCAGCATGAAGTCCGCTGTTGGCACGATTGGCAGCAATGCCCTCAACGACCTGATGCGGCAGGTGCGGCGAGACATGTGCGCGCCGACAGAACCCGACGTCGGTCACGCGGGGGCCGCACTGGCTTCGATGCCCTCATCGGTTCGTCAGGCGATGATGCAGCTCGAGGCGGCAGTGGTCGCGGCGGTTGCGGAGGGTCGACAGCAGGCGCACGAAGCGCATTCGGCGCACGCCGCGCAGGAGCGCGCGAAGTTTGACGACGCGTTGCAAGTGACGCGCGCGAAACTGGAGGAGTCCGAGCTCATAGCCGAGGAATTGGCGCGGACGTGTGACGAGCGGGACGAGGCGTCACGGGAAGTGCGAGAACAGAAGGCGGCCCTCGAACAGATGTTGAAGGACCATGTCGGCCTGCTCTCCCACTCGCAATCGCTCGTCGAGGACTTGACGCGTCGAAGCACGAGAGCTTCCGGGGAACAGGCGAAGCTGCGCGAGGACCTCGCCGTTGAAACAGCGCGCGTGGTCGAATTAGGACAAGCACTCGCCGCAGCGCGGGCCCAAATTAGCGATCTGCATGGCCAGCGCGACCGGGCGGTCGCCGATGTCGGCGAACTCCGCGCAGAACTCGTCGCCTGCTCAGCGCGGCGCGCCGCCGCTGAGGATGCTGTCATGAACACGATGGCTGCCCTAACCGCTCGCTTCACGCCCACGGACGTTGTGGCTGGCGGCCCAGCCCAAGCCGAAGTCGCTGCATCCCGTGCGACGAAACGAAACCGGGCGCGAGTGACGAACACCTGAAATCGTTCTTGCGACCATCGTCGGCGCCGGCAAGATCGCTCGTGTAAACCTGCGACGGCCACGAAGCGTCGACGAAGCTCTGCCTACAGCTGGATGGCTACCAAGCGCCGCCGAGCGGTCCATTGCCGATGAAAGCGCGCGCAGCGCGTTCCTTGTATTCCGATTTGCAGCCCTCCGAGGCCTCTCGGTCCACCCCAAGAACGCCCAGGTCGCGTTCCGGTCGAACACCCACAGGCGTACTAGGCTCTCCCGCGCTTCTGAAGTCCGCGCAAGCAGCGAATCCAAACCGCTCGGGAGATCCAAAATGGAAGACACACAGAAAGTCCAGTTTACCGCTTTGCCTCGACCTGTTGGAATGCCCTCCGGGGCGCTTGGTCGACAACTCAAAAAGTACGCGGCGTTGCAGCTTTCCCAGACTGCTCGCCACGAAGCAGCTCACGGGACCGTCGCGGCGCTGCTCGAAGTACCTCTCCGGGGCATCGATATTCGACCCAGCGCCGCGGTGACTTCTACCGGTCTCGTCGAACTTTCGT
>CALQGY020000150.1 GCA_943330235.2 Candidatus Kuenenia stuttgartensis | reverse complement strand
CCCTGCTCGTCGATGCCATTGACCTCAAGCGCCGGGAAGTCGTAGCGCAGCGCTAACCACGCGCCCAACGGCACCATCGCCCCAAGCCCCAGCATGCGCTTATACCGGCGCGGCAATCGGTGCAGCAGGCGCGCATCCCAGCCAATCCCCGCGCCCAGCACCACATGATGCGCCCCCGCCGTCCAGGTGTTGATCACCCGCACCGCATCACTGTGCACCACCGCCTCAATGGCGTGTACTGGGTCCACCGGAATCCCCAGATCCCGCGCCAACACGTTGGTGGTCCCGCAGGGCACAATACGAAGCGGCACGAGGCTCCCTTCAAGCGCCGTCGCGACATCGCACGCCGTCCCGTCGCCCCCGCACGCGATGAGTTCCGTCGCCCCCGCCGCCAGCCACTCGCGCGCCTGCTCCACCACCCGCCCAACACGCGTCTCCTCAATGGTGACCTGCTCCCCCTCCACCAGCAGATCCAGCGCACGCCGCACCCGAGCCGCATGCCACTGCGGCCCCGCCACCGGATTAAACAACGCCACCCGCTTCACCCCCATCCCCTTCACCCCGTTCACGTCGTTGCCGTTTCACCCCCATCCCCTTCACCCCGATCACCTTCACCCCGTTCACCCCGTTCACGTCGTCGCCGTTTCACCCCCATCCCCTTCACCCCGATCACCTTCACCCCGTTCACCCCGTTCACGTCGTTCACGTCGTTGCTTTTCATCACGGCACCCGTTCTTCCACCGCCCGCCGTATCGCCGCCTCCAGCGTCAGCGGCCCAATCGGCCCCATGACCGTATGCCGCACCCGCCCGTCGCGCCCAATCAGCACCGACGTCGGATACCCGCGCACCCCGCCTAACGCCGCAATCACCTCCGCCCCCACAATGGCCACCGGATAGGTGATCCCGCGCGCCGCCACGAACGCCCGCACCACCGACGCATCCGCGCGATCGACCGACGCGCCCAGTATGACCAGCCCCGCCGCCTTGTGCCGCTGCCACGTGGACTCCAGGAGCGGCATCTCCACTCGGCACGGCAGGCACCACGTCGCCCAGACATTCACCAGCACCACCTGCCCACGCAGGCTCGCCAGCGAAAGCGTGTCGCCGTTCAGCGTCTGCACGGTAAACGACGGCGTCCGCACCTCGCGCGACCGCACATTCACGAGCGCACCCACGTGCGGCAGCAGGCGCGGGGCGGCCCACACGCCCATCGCCAGCAGCACCAGCGTAGACCAATGCGGCCAGCGGCGTCGGATCACAGCGGCTCGGTTCGGGAGCGAGGGGAACGCGTGGCGGACTGGCGGACGGACTGGCGGACGGACTGGCGGACGCGCGTCCGACGAGAGGCCGCCTGCTGCGTGTCAATGTATCCGCTGCACCGGTACCCCCGAATACGACGCGCCCCCCTCGAGCACCGTGAACTTGGGTACCACCGACAGCGGCCCCACCTGCGTCCCCGCGCCGCTCTCGACGCCAATGCCGACCACGCTCCCCACCCCGATGATGGTCCCCGCCCCCAGCCGGACACGCGCCGTCTTGAGCATGCCGTGTTCCACGATGTGCCCTGACACGTGCGCGTCGGAGCCAATCACCACCCCGTCATCGAATTCCAGCAGGTTGTGGTCCATCAGCGACAGACTGTTCACCCACACCAGATGCCCGATGTGCGCGCCGTTGAGCCGCAGGTAGAAGCTCCAGAATGGCGTGGAGCGAAACGCCGGGCCGGCAAAGACGCGCACCACGTGAATGGTCATCAGGTAGCGCCCCCAATCCAGCACCGGCCAGCTGAAGTCGGCCAATCGACAGGTGAGCCCCTCGCGGGTGCGCCAGCCAAGGAGCTTCGTTGCCGCCGCGGAGTACAACACGAGAGCGAACGCGAAGAGAGCATACAGCGGCACGAAAGCCAGCGACATCACCAGCAGCCGCAGCCAGTCGGCCATGAGCCACTGCCCCTGCCAGCGGATGAACGCCATCGGCGGCAGCAGCGACAGCCCCAGAATGACGGTTTCCAGCAGGATCACCGAGACACCGGCCCACAGTGCACGGGCCATCCGATGCCATGACGCCGACGGCACCTGCGCTTCCGTCATCCGACACCTCCCCCGCGACGCAGGGAGCCACCGCGACGACACCTGACCCGGCTCGGCTGCACGTTGAGGGACACGGCCCGCCGCTGATCTACATCCCGGGGCTCGATGGCACCGGGCTCCTGTTCTATCGGCAGGCACGCGTGCTGTCGCACCGCTTTCGCGTCATCACCTTCCGGCTGCGCGATGACGCGCTGTCCATGGACGAGTTGGTCGCCGACATCGCGCGTCATCTCGACCACACCGTACCCGACGGGACACCGGCCGTCGTGGTGGGCGAATCCTTCGGCGGCGCACTGGCCATGCGCTTCGCCCTCGCGCATCCGGCGCGCGTGAAGCAGCTGGTGATTCTCAACTCGTTTGCGCGTATCACGCCGCGGTTCAAGCTGCATCTGGCCATCGCGGGGATGCGCATCGTACCGTGGAAATCCATGCAGCTGGCGCGACGCCTCACCGCCTGGCGGCTGCATTCGCCGCACACGCACAAGGACGAAATCGCCAAGTTCCTCATGCTCACCTCGGCCACCACGCAGCACGGCTATGTGAACCGGCTGCGCATTCTCACGCACTACGATCTGCGTACGCAGCTCGCGACCCTGCGCGTCCCCACGCTCTATCTCGCCGCCGACGAGGACCATCTCATTCCGTCGGTCGCACAGGCCACCTACATGAGCGCACGGGTGCCCGGCGCCATGATGCGGATCTTGCAGGGTCACGGGCATGGATGCTTCCTCGCGCCGGACATGGATCTCAATGAATTACTGCAGGACTGGGAACAGCTCCTGCACAATGGGCCCATGACATGATGCGCCGCACGACGTCGTGCGCGCAGTCAGCAGGCGCCTGACGTCACGGCCTCCGTTAACGGCCTCCGTTAACGGCCTCCGCCATACGGAGGCCGTCACGTTCAAGCCATTACGGATGCAGCGTCAGCTTCGAGACGCGCCAGTTGAGAATCTCCGCCACCCAGAGCTCGTTCTCCGACGGGCAGGCGATCTGGTGAATCCATCCGAACTGCTTGGCCTGCTTGCCGGCATCGCCCAGCACGCCGACCACTTTGCCCTCGAGCGTGAGCTTATAAATGCGGCCCGGGACCGCGTCGGAGACATACATGTACGGCGTGGGACCGGTGGTGATGCACATCGCCCATGGCGCACCGGAGACGGCCAGCGGATTGGCCGTCGGTGACGGCATCGCGCCGCTCAGGATGTTGGGCTCTTTCGTGTACGGCACATCGATGGTGATGATGCGCACCGGGTTGCCCTCGGGATCGAACACCTGAATGCGGCGATTCGTGCGGTCGCCGATGTAGATGTTCCCCTTGGCGTCGCTGGCGATGGTGTGCAGAATGTTGAACTGCCCGGGCGCACTGCCACGCGAGCCCCACGTCTTCAGCCAGCGGCCGTTCTTGTCCACCTTCACGACGCGCGAGTTGCCGTAGCCGTCGGCGACAAAAATGTTGCCGGCCAGGTCCCACGCGATATCGGCCGGACGATTGAACGTCCCCCACGCCGGACGCGGCTCCGTACCCGGCGGCAGCGGCACTTCCACTTCCACCGCTTCGGGGCGACGGCCCAACACCATCGTCACGCGCCCCGCCGGATTGAACTTCACAATCATGTTGGTGCCTTCGTCGGTGGCCCAGATGTTGTCGTCCTTATCGACACGCACCGTGTGGGCAAACGAGAAGCCGTACAGATCCTTGCCGATCTCACGCAGATACGCGCCGGTGGGACCGAACTCGAACAGCTGCGACGCCGACGCGCCGTGCACCGTGGACCGTTCGCCCGTGCGCGTGAAGACGAACACGTGGCGCTTGGAGTTGAGCGCAATCCCCACCACTTCGCCGAAGTGCATCGAGGCCGGCAACTTGAGTGGCTCGATGTCGGCATCGAAGCGAATTTCCGGCACCGTCGCCTGCGCCATGGCGACGGCGGGAACGACCGTGGGCACGAGCGCAGGGACGAGAGCAACCAGCGCGGCTGCGGCAAACCGTTTCATGACAGACTCCACAACGTGAAGGGCGGCGGACACGCAGGGGCGTGCCAGTCCCATACGGTGCGGCGCGGGCTGCAATCCCGCAACAGCCAGCGCGCTCAGCCCTCGGCGCGCGTCGCCGTCGGCGTAGCCGCCAGAGCCGCGGCCATCCCGGCGGCGCGCCCCGTGCTCCACGCCCACAGGAAGTTGTAGCCGCCAATTGGCCCGAAGGCGTCCAGCACTTCGCCGCACAAATAGAGCCCCGGATGCTGGCGGCTTTCCATCGTGCGCGGGTTCACCTCGCTCAGGGCGACGCCGCCGCCCATCACTTCGGCCTTCTTGTAGCCTTCGTCGCCGTGCCACGGCAGCGCACCGCGCACCAGCGTCTCAATGAGCGCGCGCCGCTCTTCGCGTCGTAACTCGGACAACACGCGCGTGGGCTCCACACCGGCCTGCGCCAGCAACACCGCCGCCAAGCGATCCGGCATCTCCGCGCGCAACGCGCCAGTCACCGTACGCGCGCCGTTCGGCTTGAGCGCCACCTCCCACTCCGCCTCCCCCAGCGCCGTCCACTGCACCTGCACTGCCGCCGGTGCAGCGGTGGTGCGCTCCGTCCGCGACCGCACCGCGACATGCGACACGTTCAGCACCGACGGCCCGCTGTAGCCGTGATGCGTGAACAAGAAACCGCCGGTGGCCTGCGCGGTGCGGTCCGCACTGCGCGCCGTGAGCGACACCGTCAGCGACACCCCAGAGAGCGCATTGAACGCGGGCGCGGTGGCCGTCAGCGGCGTGAGCGCGGCGTAGGTGGGGTGCATGGTGTGGCCGAGGGCGGCGAGCATCTGCAAGCCGGCGCCATCGCTGCCCGTGTTGGGCACCGACAAGCCGCCGGTGGCCACAATGACGGCATCGCACAGAATGGGCACGTCGTTGTCCAGCGCGACCGCCCATCCGGTCTCGGTGGGCGTGAGCCCCGTCACGCGCGTCTCCATGCGCATCGTGACCCCCTGCGCCCGCGCATAGGCCAGCAGGCCGTCGCGCACATCGCGCGCCTTCTGGGACGCGGGGAAGAGTTTGGCCGACTCGACCTCTTCCTCCAGCGGAATGCCCAGCGTCTCCTCAAAGAACGCGCGCTGCTCGGCCAGCGGCCAGGCGCGCACCATCTTGCGCAGCAGATTCGGGGACGAGTCGGTGACGAACCGCGATTCATCGAGGCGTGAGGGGAGGACATTGCAGCGTCCGCCACCACTGATGAGAATCTTCCGGCCGCCGTCGCGCGTACGCTCGACGAGCACGGTTTCGGCGCCCTGCGTGGCGGCGAAGATCGCCGCCATGGACCCCGCGGCTCCCGCGCCGATCACGACTACACGTTTTGTCATTGCCGAAAGATAGACGGTGAACAAAACGCGAGCGATGCGTGTTGGATTTATGTAAGCTGTGTGACCCCGGTGCGTGCGCCGATTAACCCCGCCCTCCCTCTCCCATGTCCGCTCTCTTCTCGCCGGTGTCGTTCCGTTCGCTGACGCTGCGCAACCGCATTGGCGTCTCGCCCATGTGTCAGTACTCGAGCTTTGAAGGGCTCGCCAACGACTGGCATCTGGTGCATTTGGGCGGCTTGGCCACGGGGGGCTCGGGGCTGGTCTTCGCCGAGGCGACCGCGGTGAGCCCGGAGGGGCGTATCAGCCCACAGGATCTGGGCATATGGGATGATGCGCATATCGTGGGATTGCGTCGCATCACCGACTTCGTGCGCGCGCAGGGCGCCGTGGTGGGCATTCAACTCGCGCACGCAGGGCGGAAGGCGTCCACACGGCGTCCGTGGACCGGCACCGGTGCGGTCGCGCCGGAACACGGCGGCTGGGAGGTGGTCGGGCCCAGCGACCTCCCGTTCAGCGACAGCTATCCGCAGCCCCATGCCCTCACGGTGGAGGGGATCGCGCGCATTGTGGACGCGTTCCGGCAGGGAGCGGTGCGGTCACTCGCGGCGGGCTTTCAGGTGGCCGAGATCCACGCGGCGCACGGCTATCTCCTGCACGAGTTCCTGTCGCCGCTGTCCAATGTCCGGACCGACGAGTACGGCGGCTCATTCGAGAACCGGGCGCGCTTGACGCTGGAAGTCGCCGCGGTGGTGCGTTCGGTGTGGCCGACCGACCTGCCGGTGTTTGTGCGCCTCTCCGCCACCGACTGGGCTCACGGCGGCTGGGACGTGGACGAGTCGGTGCAGCTGGCGGTGCGGCTCAAGGCGATCGGAATCGACGCCATCGACTGTTCGTCGGCCGGCCTGACGCCAAGCCAACAGATCGCGATCGCCCCCGGCTATCAGGTGCCGTTCGCGCGGCGCATCAAGCAGGAAGCCGGCATCCCCACGTTGGCGGTGGGGCTGATCACGGAGCCCGCGCAGGCCGAGCAGATCATCGCCGACAGGGACGCCGACGTGGTGTTGATGGGGCGCGAACTGCTGCGGCATCCGCGCTGGCCGCTGCACGCCGCGCACGTGCTGGGGGCCGACGTGGTGTGGCCGCTGCAGTATGAGCGGGCGAAACCGCGCTAGGCGGGGGGCGGATCGCAAAAGAATTTCAAACCCCACGCTCTTGTACAGTACGCATGGTGACGATATTCAAGCGTGTGGGTTAAGCCGCGTCACGCGTTACGACCGCCTGATCCCCCGCGTCTGCTGGTACAGCGCGGGGATTTCGTCGTCAGCTCCTCGGAATAATGTCAACGCAACGTTTCAACTACTACGATCTGCTGCAGGTTGAACAGGACGCGACACTCGAGAGTGTCGTCGCGTCCTATCGCGCGCTCATGAAGCAAGAGCAGGCGAATCCGCAGAGT
>CALQGY020000149.1 GCA_943330235.2 Candidatus Kuenenia stuttgartensis | reverse complement strand
CCCCAGCACGCGACGGGCGTACAACGCATCGTGAAACGAGGTGCTCTGATAACTGAGCATCACGTCGTCCGAGCCCGGCACGCCCATGATGAAGCTGCACCCCGCGACCCCGAGAACGGTCAGCAGCACATCCAAGTCATTCTGGTCGGCCTCGGCGTGGTTGGTGTAGCACAGATCGCAGCCCATGGGCAGCCCAAGCAACTTGCCGCAGAAATGGTCCTCCAACGCGGCACGCGTAATCTGCTTGCCGTCGTACAGGTATTCCGGCCCGATGAAGCCCACGACCGAGTTGACCAGCAAGGGCGCGTAGGCGCGCGCGACACCATAGGCACGCGCCTCAATGGTTTGTTGATCGCAGCCGTGATGCGCGTTCGCCGACAGTGCGCTGCCTTGCCCCGTCTCGAAGTACATGACGTTGTCGCCGATGTATGTCTCGTGATCGTCGGCATCGGTAAAGCGTGCGCCGCGCTGCAGAGACAGCGCGGCCGCACGCGCTTCCGTCAGCATAGCCAGATCGATGCCGAAGCTGGCATTGGTGGCTTGGGTGCCACCGATGGACTGGAACACCAGATCCACGGGAGCGCCTTGGGCCATCGCGCGCAAGGTGGTGGTGACATGGGCCAGCACGCATGACTGCGTGGGAATGTCGTAGCGCGTGATGATGTCATCGAGCATCTGCAGCAAGCGGACGGTCTGCGCCACGCTGTCGGTGGCAGGGTTGATGCCGATGACTGCATCGCCGCTGCCGTACATCAGCCCATCGAGCACGCTGGCCGCGATGCCCGCGGCGTCATCCGTGGGATGATTGGGCTGCAATCGCGTGGACAATCGTCCGGGCAGGCCAATCGTATTCCGAAATTGGCTGCGCACCTGCACGGTGCGCGCCACGCGGATGAGATCCTGGTTGCGCATGATCTTGGACGTCGCGGCCGCCATTTCCGGCGTGATGCCGCGCGCTATCGCGGCAAGCGCTGCGCCGTCGATGTCGTCGCCCAGCAGCCACTCGCGAAAGCCACCCACCGTCAGGTGACGCACCGGCGCAAACGCATGCGCATCATGGCTGTCGATGATCAACCGCGTGACATCGTCGGATTCGTACGGCACGACCACGTCAGTCAGAAACTGCGTCAACGGGACGTCGGCTAACGCGCGCTGCGCCGCGACGCGCTCCGTCGCGGATTCCGCCGCAATGCCCGCGAGCTGGTCCCCCGATCGCTCGGGCGTGGCCCGCGCCAGCAACGTGCGCAGGCCGTCAAAGCGATAGGTGCGTGCGCCGATGGTGTGACGGTAGTCAGTCATGATGCGAACAACCTCGACCCGCGCGCCCGTGGGCGGAAGGGGGCGCCGCCGGAACTATCGCGCCGGGACGCGCGTGGTGAGCGCCTTGGGCACGAACGCGGGCAGAAAACGACAGCCTGTTGCCGGCTCAAACGCTGCCGCCACCACGGGGCACCGTGCAGCGACGGTTGCCGGCGTAGGCTTCTCGCCGCGTACCGCCCAATCCAGCAACGACTGCATGGCCGTCACGTATTGGGCATCGCTGAAGTAGCTGTGCTCGTTGTCGTTGGTGAACAGCTGCACCAGCCGGTCACCGCTGCCGCCGCGCTGCATCGTGGTCTTGAACACCGACTCGAGCTCCACGAACGCGGTGGGATCGTTGACGGCGTGCATGGTGAGCACGGGGATGGGAATGCGCCCGGTCATGTCCGCATCGGCGGCGAAGTCCGCGCGGGCCGCCGAGTCGGCGCGCACGCGCAGCACCGTGCCACTGCGCTCGGGGCTGTCGGTCACGCCCGGGTAACGCACCCCGATGTTGCTGAAGGGATTTCGTCCGCCCAGTCGGTTGAAGACGATATCCTGAAAGTGCCACGTACCCCAGTTGAGATGACTGATGAGCGAGCTCTCCTGGATAGACACGGCCCCGAGAATGGTCTCGAGATGTTTTTGCTGCGCGACGGTGCGCTCTTCGCGTGGCTTGCGCACGCCGGTGCAGCTGTCCACCCGCGTGGCGAGCTGCGCGCGCGTGAGCGTGGCGTTGAGCGGCAGCCCCTGCCAGAGCGGATAGGACGGTTCGTCGTCGCGCGGATGATTGCCGCACACCGCCTGATATACGACGCGCAGATCGAAGCGGAAATCGTAGGACTGCGAGCCGCCGCCCAGTACGCCGCTGGTCAGTAACACAGCATCGTACGGCAGATGCCCGTTCACAGGCGTCGTGGTCGCGTAGCGTTCGGCGGTGGTGGCGGCCACGCTCGCGCCCCACGACTGTCCGTGCAACACGGTGTGCGTGGGCGCGCCCATCTGCTTGATGAACAGCTGCCGGACGTGCTCAATGTCATCGGCCGCGCTGCGCACGGCGACGCCGCCCTGATGATATCCGGTGGCGGCATACGCGTAGCCGGCGCGCGTCCAGATGGACCACCGGGTGAGATCTTCCGCGACACGAGCTTCCTTGGGGTCGCCGAGTTCCGGCCCGCCGTGCGCGTGCACGACGAGAGTGCCGTTCCACTGCGGCGGTACCGCAAACCAGAAGTACGCGCCCGCGCTGTCGCGTCCCGCGAGGCACTTGCTGCCGGTCGCGACGGTGGGCGGGCAGACGGCAGGCGTTGCAACGTCGCGCTGGGCCTGCGCCGACAGGGTGTGCGGCGCCGCGGAGACCATCAGCGCGGCCGCGAGCGACGTAAGCGACATGAACGACGTCAGCGCAGCGACGGCGGCGCGGGGGGTGTGGCGGATCATACGAGTCGTTGTCGCTTACTTGGGTGCGCGCGTGAAGAGCACGTAGTCGGCGCGCGCAACGTGCTCCTTGGGGTCTGCTTTGGCGAGATCGGCCACCGGTACGCCGGTGAGCACGATGGTCTTCACACGCGGTACACGGCGCACCACGCGCGCCGCGGTGCCCAGTCCCGCGTCGCTATGAAACGCACCATCAACCTGATACACCAGCTGACCGGGCCACTTGGCCAGCGCGGTCGCAATGGACTCGCCCATCGCTTCGTCTTTGACGCACTGCGCTTCGTAGAACAGATCGGTCATCTTCGCCATCATGGCCGCATCACTCGCGGTTGGCGGGCCTTCACCGGCGCTGTGTCCGGTCATGGTCTCGGCGAACTTCGTATAGTACGCGTCCTTCGGACACTCGTTCTTGGCGGCGGCGTAGCTGCGCTCCACCTTGGCCATCGTGTCCAGCACGGCGAGCCCCTTCTTGCTCACGGCGCTGGCGATGCGACGCGGTATGTTGCCGGCGACCACCGGCCATCCATGCACACGGGCCAGCTCCACCATGGGGCGATAGTCGGTGACGTAGCGATCCCACGGACGCGAGCCGTCGAGGAAGTTCTTTTCCGAGATGTTGCCCGCGAGATACTGATCAAGCAGCGGTTGTACATCACGTTCGAACATCTCAAGCGTCAGCGTGACCGCACCGCGCCGCGCACCGAGCGCGGCGAGCACCGCGGCTTCGGCGGAGTGCGTGGCGGGATCGTCGTGCTGCTCGCCAAAGAAGACCACGTCGGCTTTCGCGCCGGCATCGATGAGCTGCTCGAAGCTGATGAAGCGCGCGGCCTTGCTGTCGTACACGCGAAGAGCAGCCGGCGATGCCTGCGAAGATGCCTTTGACGAGGCGGACATTGCCCCGCGGCCCGCGGAGGCGCAGGCGCTGGAGAGCAGCAGGGACGCAGCAAGCGTCAGTCGGACGAGACGATGAGAAGGCATCACGCGGGACCGGTGCGGTGGAGACAGGTGCGCTGGAGGACCGCGCAGGAACCGTTCAAAGCTGCAACGGGTGATGGGCGCGCACAATGAGAGGCGCGTGGAGGGGCACGAGGGTCGGCGCCAGGTGCGAGAGCCCACGCATGGACCACATCACCAGCAGATCGAGCGCACAGTAGAACGCGCCGGCGGCGACGGGCGGATTGAGAGTCACCATCCCCGTCTGCGCGACCCGGGGGCTCCAATGCCAGTTGCCCAGCCAGGTGCCATAGAGCTCCATGGCGAGTGCGAGCACGAACATGGTGGCGTACAGCTTGCGCTCACGACCAAAGACCACGCTCATCAAGAAGACCGACACGAGCAGCACGCTGAACGTGTCACGTCCGGTAACGGCCAGCCCCGCCACCACCAGCGCGGCGAGGATCGCGATGCTCCGCACCGCCCACGGCGCCACGTGCGGCGCGATGGAGAGCCCCAGCAGAAAGAGCAGCACATGTCCCGGCGGCACAAAGAGCGGCAAGTTGCCGAGCCGGTAGTCGTACACGCGCCAGACCAGCGAGAGCAGCACTTCGCCGATGCTGGCGTAGACGAGGCAGAGCCCCATCATGACGCGGTCCGACACGGTGCATCGACGCAGGAACACGAGGAAGTAGAGCCACGTGACGGCAACGACCAGCGACTGGCCCCATGCGCCGGCCAGTTGATCGACGGCGAGGCCGGTGATGATGAGGAGGGGGATCGGGAAAAACGTGCGCATGAGGGCGGCGACGGGATGAAGCGCGGGGACGGGAACTGCTTTAGGCCGCCACGTCTTCACGCGTGTGGTAACGACCGCCTAGAGCTTCTGCAGCCCCGGCTTGCCGTGCTCGAGGCGAAAGCGCGCCGCCGTTTCGAGCGGAGCCCCGGGCTTGGTGACGTAGGCGACGGTGCGGTACTCCGAGAGCCACTGCTGTTCGTCAACGCTGCACGTGATGTAGCCACGGCGATTGTGGAACCACTTGATGTGCGGGTTCTCGGCCAGCTGCGTCTTCATGCGCTCGCCGGGTTCGCCGGATCCGTCGCCATCAGACGAGATGCTGGTGCCCACGAACTCCGCCGCGACCACGGGGCGATCGGGACGCGAGAACTCGCTGTGGAGCTCGTTCGCCCAATGCGTATGGATGTCGCCGGTGAGCACCACGGTGCGATTGGCGGCGCGCTGTGCGATGGTGTTGAGCAGGCGGTCGCGCGCGGCGGGATAGCCGCCCCACTGATCCAGCGCGAGGCGCATCTCGGGGCCCGGGCCGCTGTCGTTGGGTGCCATCATGACTTGATTGCCGATGACCTGCCAGTGTGACTTTGACGCGCCGAGGCCGTTGAAGAGCCACTGTTCCTGCGTGGCGCCCATCATCGTGCGCTTGGGGTCGGCCCAGTCGCCGCAGGGCACGGTTTTCGTGCCGTCGCCGCAGGCCTGATCATCGCGGTACTGGCGCGTATCCAGCATCCAGAATCGCGCGAGCGCGCCCCAGTTGATGGTGCGTGTGATGGTGAGGTCGGCCCAAGAAGTGACGCGCGGCACGCGCACGGGCTGGTGCTCCCACCACGCCTGATAGCCGGCAGCCCGACGCGCGCGCATCTGCTCGACGGACTCCATGTCGTTCTCGCCGTGCACGCCGGCGTAGTTGTTGTCCACTTCATGATCGTCCCACACGACCACCCACGGGCATCGTGCGTGCGCGGCTTGCAACGCCGGGTCGGACTTGTACTGCGCGTAACGCCGCCGGTAGTCGTCCACGGTGCGGATTTCGAGCCCTTGATGCTTGCGGACCGCGTTGGCAGGGCTGGAGCCTTCGTAGATGTAGTCGCCGAGGTGGGTGACGAGATCGAGTTCTTCCTTCGCCATATGCTCATAGGCTGTGAAGAGCCCCTGATCCCAGCGCTGACAGCTGGCGACGGCGAACTTGAGCGCGGTCTTGGCACCGTCCGCGGGCGCGGTGCGGAAACGCCCGACCGGGCTGGTAGCCTGACCGGACTGGAACCGATAGAAGTACCAGCGATCGGGGGTGAGGCCGTCGACATCCACGTGGATACTGTAGGACAGCTCCTCGCCAGCGGTGGCGCGTCCCGTCTTCACGATCTTCTTGAAGCCGTCATCGTCGGCGACTTCCCACGTCACGACGGTGCGCAGCTCCATGCCGCCGTCGGGCTCGAACGGGCGCGGGGCCAAGCGGGTCCAGAGGACACCACCGGTCGCGGTCGGGTCACCCGAGGCAACGCCCAGCGTGAACGGGTCGTCTGCAAAGCGCGGACGATTACTCACGCGCCAGACGTTGGGGACGATGGCGCACAGGGCAGCAGTGCGCGTGAGGTCGGAGAGAAAATCGCGGCGGTCCATGCGCATATGGTACCGCCTGGAAGCCCGATGCGAGAGAGGGGGCGGGCGAACTGGTACGGCGGCGATACGGGAACGGCTGCTGTGTCAAAGGCCGTCCGCGTGGACAATCCGTCCGCCCCCGTATTGATTCGGCCCATGGCGCCCCGACCAGCCATCCGGTCCACCGATAGCCCCAACGTCCACGCCCCCGTGACCCCGCACAACGATGCCCGCCGCGACGCCCTGTTGGCCGTATTACGCGACGAAAGCTGGGTAATGCTCAAGCCATCCGCGGTAGAAGGCGTGGGGGTGTTTGCCGTGCGCGACATTCCCAAGGGGTGCCGCTCCATGTTCAGCAAGCCCGACGCGCCGGAGGCGTGGGTGTCGGTGCCGCGCGATGCGATTGCGGCATTGCCGCCGCACGCGCGGTTCCTGGTGGAGAATTACTGCCTGTACGACGAGACGCATTACTTCGTCCCCGCCGACGGATTCACCAAGATGGATGTAGCATGCTTTCTCAATCATGCCGACACGCCCAACGTGATATCGATTGACGACGGCGATTACTTCGAGGCCGTGCGCGATATTGCGGCCGGTGAAGAGCTGTTTATCGACTACGGCGAGATCGTCAGCGGCGATTGATGAGGAACTGCTGAATCTTGCCGTCGGGCGTGCGGTACATGCTCGATTGCGCCTCGACAGTTCCCACTTTGAACTGCACCGCGGCCACTTCCATGCCGCCGCGCTCGACGGTGCGCGTCACGCGGACATCCGACACTCGGCCGTTCGCGGCGAGTGAGGCGCGATCGGCGGCCAGATGTTCCGGGGTCAGCAGGGCATTGAAGTCGTCGCCCAGCGTGCGGCGATCAAGCGTCCCGTTCTCGACGGACGCGAGAAAGGCCTTGGCCGCATCAATGGCGGGCAGCCCCGCAACCGTAGGCACCGTGAGGTGCGGCGTGAGTTTG
>CALQGY020000148.1 GCA_943330235.2 Candidatus Kuenenia stuttgartensis | reverse complement strand
TCGGCACGGGCCTGATCGGCACGCCGATGGTGGAGCGTATGCTGGAGTGCGGGCTGGCCGTGACGGTGTGGAACCGCACCCCCGAAAAGGCAGCCCCGTTGGTAGCGCTCGGTGCAACGGCGGCGGAGTCCGCGCGGGATCTCGCGACGCGCGTGGATATCGTCTGTCTTTGTCTCACCAATACGCAGGCGGTGGAAGACGTACTGTTCGGCGCGCAGGGCATTGCAGGCGTCATGCAGGCGTCGCAGTTGCTGGTAGACTTTTCCAGCATCGCGCCCGATGCGACGGCGCGCATGGCCGCGCAGCTGCGCGAGCACCGTGGCGCGTCGTACCTCGATTGCCCCGTGTCGGGTGGATTACCGGCGGCGCGCGCCGGTCGGCTCATCATTTTTGCCGGTGGCGACGCCGATGACATTACGCGCGCCGCGCCGGTATTCACGGCGCTCTCGCAGCGGGTGACGCACATGGGCGGCCATGGCGCGGGGCAACTGGCCAAGAGCTGCAACCAGATGATTGTGGGCTGCAACTTGATGGTGATTGCCGAGATGTTAGCGTTCGCGCGCACGGCGGGCATTGAGGCGACGCGCATGCCCGAGGCGCTGGCGGGCGGCTTTGCCGATTCGCTGCCGCTCAAAATCTTCGGACCGCGCATGGCCGGCGGTATCGACACCCCGCGTGTGGGGGCGGTGGCCACGTTTCGGAAGGATGTGGACCAGGTGGTGCGTCTGGCCGCCGAGCATGGAGCCCGCGTACCCATGACGGCGCGCGCGGCTGAGTTGTATCGCGATGCCAGCAGCGACGAACGCGTAGGCATTGATGCAGACATTTCGCGCATCATCCGCATGTACGACGCGCTGCAGGACACGACGCACGATTCGACGAACGATTCGACGAACGATTCGACGCACGATTCGATGCACGACCAGGCATGAGCGCGCGGTTTCGCTCGGCCACCATTCACGACGGTTTGCTCCGCGCGCCCACGCGCGGGTTTCTGCAGGCATTAGGGCAGGACGACGACGAGATCGCGCGACCGCATGTGGGCGTGTTCCACACTGGTGGTGAGATGAGTCCGTGCAACCTGAATCTTCGAGATCAGGCACAGCACGCGAAGACCGGTATTTATGCGGCGGGCGGCATGCCGCACGAGTGCCCCGTGGTGTCGGTGTCCGATGGGCTCTCCATCGCGCATTCCGGCATGCGTTTCTCGCTGGTGTCGCGCGAACTCATTGCCGACAGTGTGGAAGCGTCTACGCGCGGGCATCAGTGGGACGGCATTTTCGCGATTGGCGCGTGCGACAAGAATCTCCCTGGGCTGATGATGGGGATGGTTCGGTGCAACGTGCCGAGTGTGTTTGTGCACGGCGGGTCGGCGTTGCCCGGTCATTTTCGCGGGCGTGACACGCACATCGGCGAGACGTACGAGATGGTGGGCCGCGTGCTCGCCAACGAGGCGACGGCCGACGATCTGACCGAGATCACGCATGCGTGCATCCCCACGGCGGGGGCGTGCGCGGGGCAGTTCACCGCCAACACCATGGGGATGGTGTCTGAGGCGCTGGGGCTCGCGCCGATTGGGTCGAGCATGGTGCCCGCCGTGTATAGCGAGCGGGCGCCGCTGCTGCGTCGTGCCGGCGCCGCGCTGATGCGCGCGGTGCTGAACGACGGGCCGCTGCCGCGCGACATCGTGACGCGCGCGGCGTTAGAGAACGCGTGCGCGCTCGTGTCAGCGACGGGCGGATCGACGAATGCGGCGTTGCACTTGCCGGCCATCGCGCATGAGGCGGGCATTCGCTTCCATCTGGATGACGTGGCGGCGGTCTTTGCGCGCACGCCGTTGCTGGCGGATCTCCAACCCGGTGGTCGCTTTCTGGCGCGTGATCTCTTTCACGTTGGCGGCGCCGGTGTGGTGATGCGCGCGCTGTTGGAGGCGGGCTTCCTGCACGGTGACGCCATGACGTTTACGGGCCGTACGCTGGCGCAAGAACTGGGAGGCGCACGCGATCCCGACGGCGAGGTGGTGCGAACCGTGGCCAATGCGCGCTCGCGCGACGGGGGCGTGACGATGCTCAAAGGCAATCTCTGCCCCGATGGGGCGCTCCTGAAAACGGCGGGGCTGTCCACGCTCGTGCATCGCGGGCCGGCGCGAGTGTTTGAGAGCGAGGAGCTAGCGCAGGAGGCGGTGCGTCACCGCCACTATGCCGCCGGCGACGTGATAGTCGTGCGCAACGAGGGGCCGCGCGGCGGCCCCGGGATGCGCGAGATGTTGGGGCTCACCGCGCTGCTGTACGGTCAGGGGATGGGCGCGAGTGTCGCGCTCTTAACCGACGGGCGCTTCAGCGGGGCGACGCGCGGCTTGTGCATCGGGCACGCCGGGCCGGAAGCGGCCGACGGCGGCCCCATAGCTGCGCTGCGCGATGGCGATATCATCGACATCGATGCGCGCCCCGAAGCGCGCCGCATTCAGGTGGAGCTGAGCGATGACGAGATCGCCGCGCGACTGGCTGCGTTGCCGGCGCGTGCGCCCGCAGCCCGTGGCGGCGTGCTGGAGAAATACGCGCTGATGGTGCGACCGGCCCATGTGGGCGCCGTGACGCACTCTGGCGCCGTGCACTGGCCTCGCGACAGCGACGCGGGCGAGCTCGCGCGCTAGCGCTTCACCGACGTCCGCCGGCGCAGCAACAGCGCGTTGCCGACCTCGCGCTCGCCAGTAGCATCAGACGGCATGTTGACGAGGGTGCCGTCGATGACCATCGCGGTGGAGCCGCCGCCGTCGAAGTTCATGGCCTGCCACGCGCCGAGTGCGCGCATGGCGTCGGCGAGTTCGACCAGCGTCATGCCGGCGCTGCGCGTGGAGCGTCCGTCCACCGTATAGAGCCAGAGGGTGCGGCCGTCACGCGAGATACCGACCGCGGAGCGCGGATGGCGGACCTCGGCGTTGCGCGAGATGGTCCCTTCCACCGTGGCGGCATCGCCCGCCACATTGTTCCCGTCGCGCAGAATACGCGGCCAGCCGCCGATGAGCAGCGCTGGCGGGCCTCCGTCGGTTAAACGCGGCAACGTGGTGAGGAGGACGCGCAGCGTGTCGCCGTCGGCCATGGCTTGCACTTCCTTGGTGCGCGCGCCGTAGGCCGCAAGCACCGCGCCGTCCGCCGGAATGGTGGATCCGGAGCTATTCACGACCGCCCCACGCCGCACGTACAGCAGTGTGTCGCCGCGCTGGCCTGCGCGGAGCATGGCGGCTTCTGCCGTCACGCGGGTCGTATCGTGCGGCGTGGCGCTCCCAAAGCGTGCCGTGTACAACGCCGTCCCCTCGGGGGCGCCCGAGGGATTGGCATTCACCGTGATGATCGGCGTCATGGCGCCACGCGCCCAGACCTTCGCGTCCAACACGAAGCGGTCGATGTGCGGATGGCCCGACGCGTCCATGGCGAACTGCACATGCACATTGTCGTAGGTGTCAAACGGTGACTCGGTGACCTTGAGTCCTTTCCACCACTCGCCGTTGATCACCTGGTTGTTTTCGTTTTCGCCGGTTTTCAGATCGAAGAAGTCGGCATTTACCGCGGCGAACGCCACGGCCCCGTCGGTGGTGCGTCGGCGCACCATGGCGCTCGGGCGCTCACGTCCGCGCAGTTGATCGTTTGCCCGCACATGCTCCAACGCCACGTCAGCACGACGCAGATCGATGCGGACGACGTCAATGTGCCACGGCCCGCGCGCATCGAAGACATGCCGATACTCCACGCCGCGGGCGAGCTCGCGCGACACCGGCGGTTGGGCGGCCACTGAAGGGACGACCGGCGGCTGTGCCCCGAGTCGCGACAGGCTGAGCCACGGGGCACTCAGCAGCACCGCCAGCGACAGCCGGGAGAGGCCACCGGCGAGGCCACCGGCGAGGCCACCGGCGAGGCCACCGGCCCGCGGTGCGCGGTGGCATGATAATCGTCGCGCTCGTAATTTCATGGCTTCTCTCTCCCCTTCCGTGAGGTGTACCTGATGCACAACACCCTCAAACGCCTGATGGTCGCGGCATCGCTGAGTGCGATGCTGGGCGCACCGGCGCTTGCCCAGAATACCATTACGCTCGAAGGCTCCGTCAAGGGTGCCGGCGCGCCGGTGAGTGGCGCACAGATTACCGTGGTGAATGTCGCCACGCGGGAAACCGCGCGCACGATGACGCGTCCCTCGGGTGAATTCCGCGTCCTCGGCTTGTTCAGCGGCCAGTACACCGTGAACGTGAAGGCCATCGGCTTTCGGCAGCGCACGGATACGGTGCAGCTGTCTATCGGTCAGCGCGCACGGCTCGAGTTCTCACTCGAGAAGGGCGCGGCCGAACTCGAAGCGCAGACGGTCACGGCCGAACGCGTGAAGCAAGTGGAAGTGCAGCGCATGTCCGTGTCGGCGGCCGTCACGAAAGAAGAAATCGAAAACCTGCCGCTCAGCTCGCGCGGTATCATGAACCTCGCCGGCATCGCCCCGGGCATCAAGACGTACGCGCCGCAGTCCGGCCGTACGCTGCCGTCCGGTGGTGCCGCGCCCGACCTGCGTTTCTTCAACGTCTACATGGACGGTGTCGAAATGAAGAGTCTTTTCAACGGCAACATCGTGGGCCTCGGGCAGACCGGGTCGCCGCTGCCGCAGGAAGGGCTTGAGACGTTCCGCGTCTATACCAACCCGTACGACGCCGAATACACGCGCGCCGGTTCATATGTGATCAGCGCGGAAAGCCGCCGCGGCACGAACAAGTGGCAGGGATCGGGCTTCGGCTTCTTCCAGAACAAGGCGATGACGGCGCGCAATGCCTTCCTCGCACCGACGGCCGCCACGCCGAACTACGGCAAGACGCAGGTCGGCTTCAACCTGCGCGGTCCGCTCATCAAGGACAAACTGTTTCTGGCCACCAGCTACGAACTCGCGTCCACGGATTTCTATCTCGACGTGAATCCGTCCAGCGGCACGAACTGGGCGCCGTACAAGGGCTCGTTCCTCGCGCCCAACAAGAACCACTCGTCGTACACGCGCCTGACGTGGGTGCAGAGCCCGCGCCTGACGTACGACGCCATGGTGTCGGCGCGCTTCCTCCGCGGCGAAGGCAACTTCGGCGGTCGCGTGTCGCAGGACGGCGGCATCTCGCAGAAGTACGAGATCTACACGGGCCAGCTGCGTCAGCGCTTCATCTCGAAGAGCGGCAACTACGTGAACGAAGCCAGCCTGCAGGTGGTGAACTGGAACCACAACGAAGCCCCGCTCAAGCCGGGCCCGCAGCTCAGCTACCCGGGCATCGTGTTCGGCACGTCGGGCTTCCCGCTCATCCTCAAGGAAACGCACCTGCGCCTCGTGGACCGCGCGACGATGAACGTCGACAACGCGTCGGGCTCGCACGTGATCAAGTTCGGCGTGGAGCTGAGCAGCATTGCGGCCACGCAGAACCAGCCGAACAACACCAACGGCACGTTCAACTTCCTCACGGATACGTCGTCGCTGCCCAACACCGCCTCCATCGCGGTGGGCTTCACCGATCCGAATGGCACGTCGGACGCTATCGCCAGTGCCACCGGCTACACCACCGGTCTGTACATCAACGACGAATGGCGCATCAAGCCCAACTTCACGCTGTCGCTCGGCCTGCGTCATGACGCCGAGTTGAACACGATGAACAACGACTACGTGACGCCGTGGGCCTCCGATCCGACGCTGTCGGCCATTCCGGAGCTCAAGAATTATCTGAACGCCGGCAACCGCAAGAACCAGCTCGGCAACATCTCGCCGCGCGTGTCGTTCTCGTGGGATCCGTTCAAGACGAACAAGACGTTTGTGCGTGGCGGCGCGGGCATCATCTATGATCGCGTCACCAGCTTCATGGGCTTCCAGGAGCGTCGCAACAGCACGTGGCGCACGTACAACTTCACGAACCCGGGCACCAAGGATCCGGCCGTGTTGCGGCAGCGCGTGATCGCGGGTCAGGCCGGCGCACTCGCGCCCATCCTGATGAACCTCGAGATGAAGACGCCGCACAGCCAGCAGATGTCGGTCGGTATCGGCCATCAGGTCACGCCGACGTTCGGCCTGAACGTGGACTACGTCCGGCAGCACATGGACAACCTCTACGTGCAGCGCAACCCGAACTACCTCGACAAGACGGTCACGCCGAACAAGCGCAAGCTCACGTCGTCGTTCGGTGACATCCTGCTGTGGGACGACATCGGCCAGTCCGATTACTCGGCCGTCATGGTGCAGGGCACGTTGCAGCGCGGCAAGTCGCGCGTGAATCTGGCGTACACGCTGGGCTTCTATCAGGGCGACTTCGACACCGCTGGCCTGCCCAACTTCGCGTACCCGTTCCTGTTCAACCGTCAGCGCACCACGGGTGACGAGCGCCATCGCGTCGTGCTGTCCAACATCACGCCGCTCCCGTTCAAGTTCCAGCTGTCCGCGGTATCCACGTTCGCGAGCCCGCGTCCGTTCGGTCAGATCGACGGCCGCGATATCAACCTCGACAACATCACGGGCGACGATTATCCGGGCGGCACGGTGTCCACGTCGGGCATCCGCACGGCCATGCCGGTGAACGCGTGGGTGAACTGGTACCGCAACGTCGACGTGCGCCTCTCGCGTCCGCTGTTCGACTGGAACGGCCGCAAGGTCAGCTTCTCGGCGGAAGGCTTCAACGTCTTCAACTTCAAGAACAACCTGTCCTACGGTGGTACGCAGTTCACCACGGCCGGCGTCGCGGTGCCGTCATTCGGCAAGGCGCTCAGCTCGTACGGGGCGCGTCAGGGCCAGGTCGGGATGAAGATCGACTGGTAGTGGTGGAGGTCCCCGTCCTTGGCGCGGTTGTGGGGGCGGGGACCGCGAACCGCTTTGACACAGAGGGCACAGAGGGCACAGAGGACAGCGTGATGCTGTTCCTCTGTGCCCTCTGTGCCCTCTGTGTCAAAGCGGTTCGCGGTCCCCGCCCCCACAACCGCGCCAAGGACGGGGACCTCCACCACTACCAGTCGATCTTCATCCCGACCTGGCCCTGACGCGC
>CALQGY020000147.1 GCA_943330235.2 Candidatus Kuenenia stuttgartensis | reverse complement strand
GGCCGCCTTCGAGTTGGGATACGTGGTGACGACGTCTTTGAAGTAGATAATCGCGGGATCGATCGCGCGACGCACACGGACGTAATGGATACCCGTCAGGAAGTCCTTCTGGGCGAACCACTCCTCAATCTGTGTGATGCGCTCTTTCGCGTCCGCCGTCTCCTTCGCGTCGGGATACGACGACAACAGCGCACGCAGGGTGGAGACCGCCTTCTGTCCGTTCTCGGGATCGAGTTCGGGGCGACGCCAGAGCTTCTGGTAGCTTCGCCCGACGCCGAGCATGGACGTGGGAGCTAACGTGTCGTCGGGAAAGCCGTCGGTCACGCGCTGGAAGGCCTGCGCCGCCAGCAAGAACTCCCCGCGACGTTCATGGGCCATCGCGAGGTAGTAGTACGCGGGCGCCAGCAGCGGATCGCGCGCCGAGAGGTCGTTGGTCAGTCGTTCGAACCCGACCTGCGCGTTCTCCCAATTCTTGAGCTGATACTCCAGCAACGAGGCACGGAACAGCGCCTCGGGATTGGCATAGTTCGCCGGCTTGAACCCACCCGAGCAGGCAGCGAGGGTCGCCGCCATGCTGAGCAGCAGCAGGAGGCGCCACTCAAGGCGCCGTTCGGCGCGTGCAGGGCGGTTCGCAGGGTGATTCACAAAGAGACTCATGCGGTGGCTGTTACCCGACGGGAAGCATGCGGATCCCTGCCCGACACAATCGGACATGGGTTCACGCCGACGCTCCATGCGTCCGCGCGGTGGAAGCCAGACCAACGACCTTGGCCCGTCCGGCCTTGAGCTTCGCCGTGACGTTCCGAGTGTCGACCACGAGCGTCGCATGGTCCACGACGCGCTGATAATCGACGATCTGGTGATCGGTAATAATGACGACCGCGTCGGCCCAGCGCAGCATCTCGTCCGACATTTCAACGCCCTTCCGCGCGTGCCCCTCCTCTTCGCGGAAGTCGGCGACGAACGGATCGTGATACTCCACATGCGCGCCACGCGCCTCCAACAGGTGGATCACATCGAGCGCCGGGCTCTCTCGCACGTCGTTGATGTCCCGCTTGTAGGCAACGCCGAGGACCAGCACGCGGCTGCCGCGCACCGACTTCCGGACATCGTTCAGCGCGTCGGCCACCTTCTGCACCACCCACTCGGGCATGTGCGAGTTGATCTCGCTGGCGAGGTCGATGAACCGGGTCTTGTAGTTCAGGGTCCGCATCTTCCACGCCAGATAGTGCGGATCCAGGGGGATGCAGTGCCCCCCGATCCCGGGGCCCGGCGTGAACTTCATGAAGCCGAACGGCTTGGTCGCCGCCGCGTTAATGACTTCCCACACGTCCACGCCCAGCTTGTCGCAGACAATGGCAATTTCGTTCACCAAGCCGATGTTGACCGCGCGGAACGTGTTCTCAAGCAGTTTCACCAGTTCAGCCGCCTCGGGAGACGAGACAGGCACCACGGTATCGATGCAGCTGTCGTACAACGCGCTGGCCACTTCGACGCACTCGGGCGTCACGCCACCGACCACTTTGGGCGTGTTCTTGGTGTTGTAGAACGGATTGCCCGGATCGACGCGTTCTGGGCTGAACGCCACGAAAACGTCCTTGCCAACGACGAGGCCCATGGCCTCGAGGCGTGGCTGCAGCAGCTCTCGCGTGGTGCCCGGATAGGTGGTGCTTTCGAGGACCACGCACATCCCGGGGTGGGCCTGCCGCGCAATGGCGTCAGCGGCCGACAGCACGAACGCCATGTCCGGGTCACGCGTCTTCGAGAGCGGGGTGGGCACGGCGATGGAGATCGCGTCGCACTCCTTGAGGCGCGCCTCTACGGTCGTCGCGACGAACGACCCATTGCCGACCGTGTGCACGAGTTCATCGGCGGGCACGTCCTGAATGTGCGACTGCCCGGACATCAACAAGTCGACCACGCGCTGGCTGACGTCGTAGCCAATCACGCGGAAGCCCGCCTTGGCGAACTCCATGGCGAGGGGCAGTCCCACGTACCCGAGTCCAACCACGCCGATGACTGCGGTGCGGTCCTGAATCTTGGCCAGCAATTCGGTCTTCATGATGATCGTCTCCGACGACAGGTGGCGCTTAGCGACCATAGAAGGAACGCACGGCGACGACGACTTCATCGCGCTGTGCCGAGGTCATTTCGGGGAACACAGGCAGCGAAATCACCTCTTTCGCCGCCCGCTCACTCTCGGGGCACTGCCCCTCCTGATACCCAAGGTACGCGAAGCACGGCTGGAGATGCAGCGGCAGTGGATAATAGACCGAGTTGCCGATGCCGAGCCCCTTGAGATGCCCTTGCAGGGCATCTCGCTTATCGGCGCGGAGGGTGTACTGGTTGTAGATCGACGTGTTCGCCGGTTCGACATACGGCGTGACGATTTCCGGGACGTCGGCGAACGCCGCGTCATAAAAGGCCGCATTCCGCCGACGCGCCTCGCTCCACCCTTCCAGATGCGGCAGCTTGGCCAGCAACACGGCGGCCTGCAGGGTATCGAGACGGCTATTGAAGCCGACGATCTCGTGATAGTAGGTACGACGGCTGCCGTGCGTGCGGAGCTTCATCAGCGTCTCGAACAACGCGTCGTCCTGCGTCACCATCATCCCGCCATCTCCAAAGCCCCCGAGGTTCTTGGAGGGGAAGAAGCTGAAGGTGCCGATGGTGGCGGCTTGGCCCGCCATGACGGTCTGGCCATCGATGACCCGGCGCGCGCCGATGGACTGGGCCGCGTCTTCGATAACCGGCAACCCGCGCGCGGCCGCGGTCACGTGCTCAATGGCCGCCATCTGACCGAAAAGGTCTACGGCAATGACCGCCTTCGTCCGCGGTCCGATGGCCGCCGAGACGGCGTCGGGTGCGATGTTGAAGGTGCGCGGGTCAATGTCCACGAAGACCGGACGCGCGCCGACGTTGTGCACCGCACCACCGGTCGCGAAAAACGTGAACGGCGTGGTGACCACCTCGTCGTCGCGCGACACATCAAGCGCGCGCAGCGCCAGCAACAACGCATCGGTCCCGTTGGCGCAGCCGACCGCGTACTTCACCTGCGACAGACCGGCCACCGCGCATTCCAGCGCTCCGACCGGCTCACCGAGGATGAACGCCTGCTGATCGACGACGGCCATTAATGCGGACACGACGTCATCCTTGATCGTCGCGTGTTGCGCCTTGAGGTCGAGAAGAGGAACGGACATGAGGGAGTCTACGGGAGAATTGGGAAGGATCGACGTCAGAGGCTGACACGCAGGGGCAACGGCACGTCACGACCGGTCTTCGCCGATTCGTAGATGCCGAGGATCAACTCCAGCGATTTCCGGCCGGCACGCCCGTCCGTGTCTGGCCGTGCGTCGCCGCGCAGAACCGACACCACGTTGCGGTAGTAGGCCTCATGCCCGAAGCCATACACGGTCGGCGGACTCGTGTTCGCCTGCTCGATGAGCTTGTCGTCATCATCGTAGTCGGCAAACGTCCAGTGCTCGACCTTGTTGACGGCCGTCCCACCGATTTTGACCGTGCCCTTCTCGCCCAGAATGGTGATCGACCCCTCAAGATTCTTGGGAAAAGTCAGCATGGTGACTTCGATGGTGCCGAGCGCGCCCGAGCGGAATTTGAGCACCGCCACACCAGAGTCCTCGGCCTCGATCCGACGCGCGAGCGTCGCCGTCTTCGCCATCACGCTCTCCACGGGACCGACCAGCCACTGCATCAGGTCGACGTAGTGCGAGGCCTGATTCATGAACGCCCCGCCGTCGAATTCCCAGGTGCCACGCCACGGCGCCTGATCGTAATAGTCTTGCGGACGCGTCCAGCGCACCGTGCAATTCGCCATGTAGATCCGACCGAAGCGCCCGCGCTCGATGGCACGCTTGAGCAGCTGGATGGGCGGATTGAGGCGGTTCTGCTTCACCACAAACAAGTGCACGTCGTTGTCATCGCACGCCTGCACGAGTGCGTCCGCCGCGGCGAGCGAGATGCCCATAGGCTTCTCAGATACCACATGCCGCCCCGCTTTCGCCGCGAGTATGCCATGCTGCGGATGCAACCCCGACGGCGTCGCGATCACCACCGCATCGCTCGGCACCTCTGACAGCATCTGCTCGTAGTTCGTAAACCACGGCACCCGCTGCGCCTCGCCCGCCTCGCGCGCGCGACTCTCCACCACGTCACAGACGGCCACGATTTCGACGTCGTCCAGCTTCTCGATCGCTTCGAAATGGTTACGACTGATTCGACCGCAGCCCAAGAGCGCCAGTCGAATGCGTTGTCCGGCAGGGATCACGCGCGGGGTCATGCGGAAACCTCGTTCGGAAGCTCGATGGGACGTACGACCTCGCCAGTGCGCTGGTAAAGCACACCGGTTCCCGGACACCGCAACTGCTGCTCGGGTGAGGCCGCGGTACCGCTGACCGACTCCAGCCGATGTCCCGCCTCGGACATCCACCCGATGCGACGCGCGGGGACGCCGGCCATGAGGGCGTAGTCCGGCACATCACGATTGATCACCGCGCCCGCGCCAATGAAGGCGTAGCGGCCGATCGTCACACCACACACGATGGTGGCATTCGCCCCGATGCTCGCACCGCGACGCACGAGCGTCTGCCGGTACTCGTGCTTCCGCGAGACGGCACTGCGCGGATTGTAGACGTTGGTGAAAACCATAGATGGCCCGCAGAACACATCCGCCTCAAGCTCCACGCCCTCATACAACGACACGTTGTTCTGGATCTTCGCGTTGTCGCCAACGCGGACCGTATTCATCACCACCACGTTTTGCCCGAGCGAACAGCGCGCGCCGATGACCGCCCCGCCCATGACATGCGCGAAATGCCACACGCGCGATCCCTCACCGACGACGGCCCCGTCGTCGACGTACGCGGATTCATGCACCTGCGCGCCCGCCCCCAGCGTTACGCGCGCGCCGACATGCCCCTGCCCGGGCGCCTCAACCATCTCGTTCACGCGCCGGCCGCGGCGAGATGGTCGTGCCACTCCTGCAGCGAGCGCACGGACGGCTCACGCGACTGCCGCGCCGCGATGGCCTCGGCCGCCGCACTCGCGGCAGACAACGTGGTCGTGTACGGCACACGGTTGGAAATGGCCGCCTGCCGCAAGCGCTCGTCATCCACCTGCGCATGCTTGCCCAACGGCGTATTCACCAACAGCTGCACCTCGCCGTTGAGGATCATGTCCACACCATGCGGGCGTCCCTCGTGCACCTTGAGCACCGACTCTACGGTGACGCCCTGCGCGCGCAGATAGGCGGCAGTACCGCTGGTCGCGAACAGCCGGAATCCCATCGCCGCGAACTTACGCGCGAGCGGGACGGCGTTGGGCTTGTCGGAGTCGTTCAGCGTGAGGAACACCGCCCCTTCACGCGGCAACGCGTTGTCCGCGGCCAACTGCGACTTGAGGAAGGCCGTGCCGAAATCTGCGTCGATGCCCATGACTTCGCCGGTCGACCGCATCTCGGGACCAAGGACAGGATCAAACTCGCGGAACTTATTGAACGGGAACACCGCTTCCTTCACGCTGAAGTACGGCGGAATGATTTCCTTGGTAAAGCCGACCTGCGCCAACGTCTCACCGAGCATCAAGCGCGCGGCGACCGACGGCAGCGACACCCCGATGGCCTTCGAAACGAAGGGCGCCGTGCGTGACGCGCGCGGGTTGACCTCGATGACGTACACCACGCCCTCCTTGTAGGCGTACTGCACGTTGATCAATCCGATCACGCCGAGCGCCTTCGCGAAGGCCACAGTGTGTGCCTTCATCTGATCGACGGCCGCCGGCGGGATGAGATACGGCGGCAGGACGCACGCTGAATCGCCGGAGTGAATACCGGCGCTCTCGATGTGCTCCATGACCGCACCGATCACCACATCCGTACCATCGCTGAGCGCGTCCACATCGGCCTCGAA
Organism: Candidatus Kuenenia stuttgartensis; assembly: GCA_943330235.2. Taxonomy (GTDB): domain Bacteria; phylum Gemmatimonadota; class Gemmatimonadetes; order Gemmatimonadales; family Gemmatimonadaceae; genus Gemmatimonas; species Gemmatimonas stuttgartiensis_A. The sequence continues at coordinate 1,269 of CALQGY020000147.1, read as the reverse complement.
CGCGTCCTCGAGGAACCGATCCACCAGGACCGGACGATCTTCGCTCACGCGCGCGGCGCGTTCGAAGTAGTCGCGCAGCGAGACCGCATCGTGCACGATCTCCATGGCGCGGCCGCCCAGCACATACGACGGGCGCACGAGCACCGGATACCCGATGGTGTTCGCGATTTCCACGGCTTCGTCGACGCTCGTCGCGGTGCCGTTCGCGGGCTGCTCGATCCCGAGCTCACGCGTGATCTTCTCGAAACGACGACGGTCTTCCGCGATGTCAATGGAATCCGGCGACGTGCCCAGAATACGAACGCCCGCGGCTTCAAGCGCACGCGTGAGTTTCAGCGGCGTCTGACCGCCCAACTGCACGATCACGCCGACCGGCTGCTCGCGCTGCACGATCTCCAACACATCCTCAAGCGTCAGCGGCTCGAAGAACAGTTTGTCCGAGATATCGAAGTCGGTCGAGACCGTTTCCGGATTCGAATTCACCATGATGGCTTCGTACCCCTGCTCGCGCAGCGCCAGGACGGCGCGCACGCAGCAGTAGTCGAACTCGACGCCTTGTCCGATGCGATTCGGCCCGGAGCCGAGAATGACCACCTTCGGTCGGCCGCCCGTCACCGCCTCGCTCTCTTCGTCGTAGCACCCGTACAAATAGGGGGTGCTCGAGGGAAATTCGCCGGCGCAGGTATCGATCATCTTGTACGACGGACGCACATCCAACGCCCACCGATGGGCGCGTGCAGCCGCCTCGGTCTCGCCGCGCAGCGCGCCGAGCTGGCGATCGGAGAAGCCCATGCGCTTCATGCGCCGCATGACGTCGGCATCCACCGTGGACTGCGCCGTGTACCAGACTTCGGCATCCAGCAGCTCGCGCAGCTGATCGAGGAACCACGGATCGATGCCAGTGATCGCATTGAGTTCGGCGGTCTCCATACCCGCCTGCATCGCGCGCTTCAGCTGGAAGATGCGCTCGGGTGTCGGGCGGCGAATGGCGCCGCGCAAGGACTCCTTCGAATCGTCGGTCAAGCGATCGTCGATGAGCCGCTCACCGACCGACCAACCGGGACGCCCGATCTCGAGCGCACGCAGCGCCTTCTGAAACGCTTCCTTGAACGTCCGACCGATCGCCATCGACTCACCGACGGATTTCATCTGCGTCGTGAGTCCCGGATCAGCCGCCACGAACTTCTCGAACGCAAACCGCGGGCACTTCACGATCACGTAGTCCAGCACCGGCTCGAAGCTGGCGGGCGTCGTCTTCGTGATGTCGTT
>CALQGY020000146.1 GCA_943330235.2 Candidatus Kuenenia stuttgartensis | reverse complement strand
GAGTTCCAGGTGCGTGTGGCGCAGGCGGAGGCCGATCTGGCCGCGGCGCTTGCGGCAACGGGCGATCGCACCAGCGAAGGACAAGCGGCGACGCAGGTGCGGACCGCCTCCAACCAGCGTGATGTCGGTGATGCGCAAGTCATCGCGGCACGGGCGCAAGTGACCAAGGCCAAGGCCGATCTCGCACGGGCCAAGGAACTCGTGGCCAAGCAGATCATCAGTCTTGCCCAGCTGGATGCCGCACAGGCGTCGTTCGATGCCGCCTCGGCGACGCTCACCGCCACGGAGCGTCAGGTGAAGGCCGCCACGTCTGGGATTGCCACGGCCGAAGCGGGGGTGCGACTGGCACAGGCGCGTCTCGCGGCTGCGCGCGCCGCGCGCGACAACGCCACGCTGCAGCTTTCGTACACCAGCATCACGGCGCCACTCAGCGGGATCGTGTCCCGCCGCGTGGTTGAAGTCGGTCAGCTCGTGCAGCCGGGCCAGACGCTCATGTCCATTGTGTCGGACTCCGGGATCTTCATCACGGCGAACTTCAAGGAAACGCAGCTGGCGCGCATCCGCGTGGGCCAGAAGGTCGATCTCGAAGTGGACGCGTACGGTGCCACACACGCCGAAGGTGTGGTGGAGAGCATTGCGTCGGCGACCGGTGCGAAGTTCGCGCTGCTCCCACCCGACAACGCGACTGGCAACTTCACGAAGGTGGTGCAGCGCGTGCCCGTGCGTATCAAAGTGACGAAGGGGCTGGGCGAGGACCGTCCGTTGCGCCCCGGCATGTCGGTGATGGCTAACGTGATCCTGCAGTAAGGCAGACGCATGGCAACGAGTGTGCTCGACCCCGCCGCGATGGTGCCGACGGCCGGTCGCGCGAGCGGGACGCCCGCCGGCACGGCGGCCGTCGCCGAGGATCCGTATAAGAACCGCTATCTCATCGCCATCGCGGTGACGCTGGCGGCGGTGCTTGAGCTGGTTGATACATCGATCGTCAACGTGGCCATCCCGCACATGATGGGTACGCTCGGCGCGACGCTCGATGAAATCGCGTGGGTCTCCACGTCGTACATCATCGCGAACGTCATCGTCATTCCGATGTCGAGCTGGCTGTCGGCGTACTTCGGACGGCGCCGCTATCTCACGGGCTCGATCATGATCTTCGTGATCGCGTCCTTCTTCTGCGGCGCGGCGACGACGCTCTGGGGACTCGTCTTCTGGCGCGTCATTCAAGGACTCGGCGGCGGCGCCTTGCTCTCGACGGCGCAGACGACGTTGTTCGAAGCGTTCCCACCGCATGAGCGCGGTATCGGCCAGTCCATCTTCGGTATCGGCGTGATGGTGGGTCCGACCCTTGGCCCCACGCTTGGCGGGTACATCGTCGATGCGTACGCGTGGCCGTGGATCTTCTACATCAACGTGCCGCTCGGCATCTTCGCCGGCTATTTGGTGTGGACGTATGTGCGCAACGCCGCCCACCAAGTGCGTGCCACCACGGTTGATGTGTGGGGGATCGTGTTGCTGGCCACGACGGTGGGTTCGCTGCAGTGGATGCTGGAGCGCGGCGAGCGGTTTGATTGGTTTGAATCGCGCTTCGTGCTGGCGCTGGCCATCATCAGCGCGACGTCAGCGGTGCTGCTCGTGTGGCGCGAGCTGACGGTGAAAGAGCCGATCATCGATTTCCGTATTCTCAAGTCTCGGCAGTTAGCGCCGGGCGTGACGTTTGCGGCGTTCCTTGGACTGGCGCTCTACGGGTCCGTGTTCGTGTTGCCGGTGTTCCTGCAGTCGCTGCACGGGTACACCGCCTCGCAGACGGGCATGGTGATTCTGCCGGGCGCGCTCGCGTCGGCATTCACGATGGCCATTGTGGGGCGCAATGCATCCAAGGTGGATGCGCGACCACTGATCGTGTTCGGTGCGTTCATGTTTCTGGCATCGATGTACATGCTGTCCAAGCTCACTCTCGATGCCGGCCAGGGCGAGTTCTTCTGGCCGCTGATCCTGCGCGGTGTGGGGCTGGGGTGTCTGTTCGTACCGCTGACGAATGCGACGGTCGCGGGGCTTCCCATGCGGCAGATCGGCCAGGGCACCGGCCTGTTCAACCTCATGCGGCAGCTGGGTGGCTCGCTGGGCATCGCCATCATGGCGACGAGCCTGTCGCGACTCACCAAGCTCGAGAAGGCCACGCTGACCGATCATGTGGGGACGTACGACCCGATGACGGTGGAGCGGATCACGATGATGACGCGCGGCATGATGGCGCGCGGCGCCGACGCGGTCGTGGCGAAACAGCAGGCCCTCCAGGTGCTCGACCGACAGATCTCCGCCCAGGCCAGCGTACTCGCATTCTCCCGGCTCTATCTGATTAGCGGGCTTCTGCTGGTGTCGGCGCTGCCGCTGCTGCTGATCTGGCGGACCGGGCGGTCGTATGGGATCAAAACCGAGATCCCGCACTAGTCTGCGGCGGGGTGGCGGGCCGATCCGGCGGTAGGATCGGCCCGTTCACCGGCTGGCGGTTCCCCTCCGGCGCGTCCGGTGATTCCTTTCCCTACTTATGGCTAATCCAACTCGTCACGAGGCGCTCGCGCTGGTCCACGAATGGACCCAGTCCGAGTCACTCCGGAAGCACATGCTGTCGGTCGAGACCGCGATGCGGGCGTACGCGCAGCGGTTCGGCGAGGACGTCGAGCTGTGGGGCGTCGCCGGCCTCATCCACGATTTCGACTACGAGCGGTACCCGAACGCCGATCTGGCCGCCGATGCCGAGCATCCGGCCGAAGGGGTGCGGCACCTGCGGGCGCTCGGCTGGCCCGAATCGGTCTGCGATGCCGTACTCGGCCACGCGCACTACACCGGCGTGCCCCGGCTATCGCTCATGTCCAGAACCCTGTTTGCCTGCGACGAGCTGACCGGCCTGATCACGGCCTCGGCACTCGTGAAGCCGTCCAAATCGGTTTCGGACGTTGATGTCGCCGGAGTCCGGAAAAAGATGAAGGACAAAGGGTTTGCGCGCGGGGTGAACCGCGACGACGTGATTCAGGGGGCCGAGGCCCTCGAGATCCCGCTGGATGAGCACATCGGGGTGGTACTCCGGGCCATGCAGGACGCGGCGGAGACGCTTGGCCTTGCCGGAATCCGCGCCACGGAGGGGTCGGCCTCAACGCCGTCCGGAGTCGACGCGTAACTCTCATGACTCCCCCGCGCCCAGTGACCTCTCTCGTCCTTCCCCTTCCTGCGCCCTCTCCCGTTGCTGGGCGAGCGCCATCGGATTGGCCGGACGCGAGCGATGAACCGGATACGCGGCCGAATGGGCGCTATGCTGAACGTGTGGTGTCGTTGGGTCCCGTCGTGAGCGATCGATCGATTGTGGGAACGATCGCGCCGAGTGCCGATGCCCTTGCGGAGCGCGATCTGGTGCTCGCGGCACAGGCTGGTGACCGGACGGCGTTTGCTGGGCTCGTGCATCGCCACCAGCGACGCGCGTATGCCGTCGCACGCGCGATTGTGTTGTCGCACGACGACGCCGAGGATGCCGTGCAGGAAGGATTTCTGCATGCGTTCCGGGCGCTTGAGCGGTTCCGTCCGGAGCAGGCGTTCGGCGCCTGGCTGCACCGCATTGTCGCGAATGCCGCGCTCGATATCGCGCGACGTCGCAAAGTGCGTGACGCGGATGAGTTGCCGGAGACGTTGTCGTCTCCGCATCGCGATCCCGCCGAAGCGGATGAACTGCGTACGCGTTTGGCGTCGGCGCTGGGCACGTTAGGTGAACGGCAGCGGTCGGTGATCGTGTTGCACGATGTGGAAGGCTACAAACATGCGGAGATCGGCGCGCTCCTCGGAATTCCCGAAGGCACCGCCCGATCGGACCTGCACCACGCCAGAGCGCACTTGCGGCGCCTCCTTGGCAATTTGCGGAGTGCGGAATGAAGGACTTCAAGCGTATCGACAACGAACGGAGCGCGGGCGCAGACCCGGCGCTGACGGCTCTGTTGCGTGACGCCTATGCGGCGCCCGTGGACGACGGCTACTGGCAAGGGTTTGAGCAGCGCATCATGGCGCGGCTGAGCGATTCGCCGGTGGTGTCGTGGTGGTCGGTGATGTCGGAATGGAGAACCGCCGGAGCGGTCGCGGCAACGATTGCGCTGCTGCTGGCCGGCGCGACCGTCGCGCGCGACGTCACGCAGCAGCGCACGACACGTGAGAGCGTGGCGCGGGCCGCGATTGAAACGGGGATGCCCGTTGATGATGCGACGGTGTCGATCGGTCGCCGTCAGCGCCTCGCTCCGGATGCGCCGGAACGATATCTCGATCCATTCGACTACTAGCACTGGCGCGCTTCCGTGACTCATATGCGTCGTCCAAAATCGCTGGCCCTGATGTTTTTGCTCGGGGCCTTCTTGACCGGTGGTGCGGTTGGCTTTGCCGCCGACCGGGCTGTCGCCAGTGCACGTCCGCAACGCCAACTCGATGAGAAGGCAATGCGTGATTCACTGGCGCAGGAACTGAACCTCTCCGCCGACCAACGCCACGTCATCGACTCGGTGATGGATTGGCGCCGCGCTCGCTCCAGGGAAATCATGCAGACTTATCGGCCCGTTCTCGATTCCATTCGCGACAGTGCACGCGTGTTGATGTTGCGCGAGTTAGACAGCGTGCAGCAGGGCAAATTCCATCGGTTGGTCGAACGCAACAAGCGAACGGCAGACAGCATCAGCCGCGCGCGCGCGGGGGCAAAATGAACCATCGTTTTCTCGTGGCGCCCGTGGCGCTGCTGGCCGGGGCGGTCCTTCTGGCCGCCCCGCTTGTCGTAACGGCCCAAGCGACTGGCGAAGAGGCGCGCGCCATCTCGTTGCGCGATGCCATTACCGAAGCGCAGCGCAATGCGCCCGCCATCGTGGCGGCGCGCGGCCTGCAGCGCAATGCCGAAGCCGCGTACCGCAGTGCGCGCGGCGCGTATCTGCCCTCGCTCAATCTCACAGCGGGTACCGCGCGCACGCAGGGCGTGCAGTTCTTCCAGGGTCAGCTGGTACCGCTCACGGGTAATCCGTGGAATTACAACAACGGTCTGGCCAGCACGATCCAGCTGTTCGACGGCAACCAACGCTGGTCCGAACTGCAGCGCGTCCACGCCACCGAACGGGTGGCCGATATCACGACGGTGCAGGCGCGGTTCGATGCGGAATTGCAGGTGAAGCAGCAGTACTACGCCGCGCTGGCCGCGCGGGAGTCTGAGGCGGCGGCCAAGGCGTTGATGGAACAGGCCGAGCAGCAGCTCAAGGCGTCGTCCGCGCGTGTGAAGGCCGGCGTAGCGACCAAGTCGGATTCGCTCCGCTCCGCCATTCAGTTGGGGAATGCGCAGTTGGCCGTGCTCACCGCACAGAACGATTTGCGTGTCGCCAACGCCGGGCTCACGCGCGTGGTGGGTTCGTCCACCACCGTGACCGCGTCGGCGGCCGACACGCTGGAAGCGTTGGCGCCCATTCCTGACGAAGCCGAGCTCGAGAAGCTGATCGCTGACGGACCGGCCATCATGCTCGCCGATGCCAATCTCTCGGCGGCGCGGGCGAGCAAGAAGGCGCAGCGTGCGTCGTATTTCCCCACGCTGTCGTTGTCCTACAACTACTCGTTCACGCAGAGTAGCAAGAAGTTCAGCCCGGGCGAGACGTGGCTGTTCACCGGCGGGAATCCCAACCGGCAGAACCTGAACATCAATTTCTCGTACGCGCTGTTCAACGGCTTTGCCCGCGAAGCGGCGACGGTGCAGCAGGACGTCACCATGCGGAACGCCGAGGCGCAGGCGCGCGACTCGCGCCTCGCCGCGCGCGCCAACCTCACGTCGTTGCTGCGGTCGGCGCAGAATGCGCAGGCGCGTGTCACGGTGCAGCTGGCCGCCATCGCCGCCGCGGACGAAGACCTCCGCGTGCAGCAGCAGCGCTACGCGCTGGGTGCGTCCACACTGCTGGATCTCTTGACGTCACAGACCACCCTGAATCAGGCGCGTCAGGCGCTGATCCAGGCCCGCTTCGACGGCCGAGTTGCGCGGGCGCAGCTCGCGTCGCTGCTCGGTCGCCCACTGTGAGTCGCCCCCGCCATACAAAGACCACGCTCGCGATCCGCTCGTCGACCCGCTTTGCATCTCATTCGTGGAGTGCCGTCATGGTGAAGCCGCGTACCCTGCGTGTCGTGACGTCGTCAGTGCTGCTGGCCGGTTCCGGCGTGTTGGTCAGCCTGCTCGGCGCCTGCGCGCAGAAAAAAGAAGCGCCGCTGGTGATCACCACCGTGACCGTCGACCGCCGCACGATCGTGGTGGATGCGCAGGCCACCGGTGCGGTCGAGCCCATCAACGTCATCGAAGTGAAGTCGAAGGCGTCAGGGCAGATCACGAAGATTCCCGTCGAGACGGGCACACAGGTGCACGCCGGCGATTTGCTGGTGCAGGTGGATACGCGTGACGTGAAGAATCAGTACGATCAGGCGTCGGCGGACCTCAACAGCGCCAAGGCGACCATCGAGGTCGCTCAGGCCGCCAAGAAGCGCGCGGATGAGCTGTTCAAGGCCCGCATCATCACCACGCCGGAATACGAGACGGCCCAGCTGGCGTTGACGCAGGCGCAGGGGCAGATCGTGCGCGCCACGACCAACCTCGACCTCGCCAAGCAGCGGCTCGAAGACGCGACCGTCGTCGCGCCGGTCGATGGCACCATCATCGACAAGCCGGTATCGCTCGGTCAGGTCATCGCGTCGGCGACCGGCTCCGTGTCCGGTGGCACGACGCTGCTCAAGATGGCCGACCTCACCAAGGTGCGCGTTCGCGCCCTCGTGAACGAGACGGATATCGGCAACGTGCGCGCCGGACAGCCGGCGCGCGTGACCGTCGATGCGTACCCCGAGCGCCCGTTCCAGGGCACCGTGGAGAAGATCGAACCGCAGGCCGTGGTGCAGCAGAGCGTCACGATGTTTCCGGTGATCGTGTCCCTCGATAACCGGGAAGGGTTCCTCAAGCCGGGCATGAACGGCGAGGTCTCCATGATCGTCGATCGCCGCGAGAACGTCGTGGCCGTGGCCAACGATGCGGTGCGTACCGTGCGTGAAGCGGCGACCGCCGCGGCCTTCGTCGGGCTGAATCCGGACTCCGTGCAAGCACAGGTGCGGGCCATGCAGGCGCAGCTGGGCGGCGGACGCGGGGGCAACGGCGGCGGAACGGGTCAGCCAGCCGTTGATGCCCGTCCCGCGCAATCGGT
>CALQGY020000145.1 GCA_943330235.2 Candidatus Kuenenia stuttgartensis | reverse complement strand
CGCTGCGCGCGACCGCGACGATGCCGGGGGGGCTGGCTGTGGACATCGGTACCGGATCGGGGGCGATCGCATTGGCGCTGGCCACGGAAGGGCGCTTCGATCGGGTGATCGCCACCGATATTTCCATCGATGCGCTTGCCGTGGCCCGCGCGAATGCGGAACGCATTGCTCCCGCGACGCCGGTGGAGTTCCGCGAGGGCGCTGATTTGGCGCCGCTGACCGGACTCCGTGCCCGTGTGATTGTGTCCAACCCACCATACATTGCGTACGATGAAGCGTCGGCCCTTCCGGCCAGCGTTCGTGACTGGGAGCCGGCGACGGCGCTCTTCGCGGCCGACGACGGAATGGCGCGGTACGCGGTGCTGTTGGCGGGGGCCGCGCGTCTGCTGGAGCCCGGTGGCTTCATCGTGCTCGAGGTCGACGCTCGGCGGGCGACCGAAACCGCGCAGCTCGCCCAGCAGTGCGGGTGGGAGCACGTCCGGCTCGTGCGTGACCTGAGCGATCGCGAGCGCGTGCTCGTGGCCCGCTCGCCGTTGGGCGCATCATCCGTCGCGTAGTCGCGCGACCGTCGTGACCCTCTCTGTCTCAATTTTCTCCGGACCCGAGGCCCGGTACCATGCTCGAAGACAAGGCGAAGGATCTTGGCCGCACGATCGGCCAAAGCGCGGAATACAAGGCGGTCAAGCGTTCCAGCGACGCGCTGCAGGGCGATCGCGAAGCGTCGACGGTGCTGCGCCAGATGGAGCAGATCCGCAATGAGGCGCAGGCGATGATGGATCGTGGCGCAGAGCCCACGGCCGAGATGGAGCAGGCGCTGGATGCGCTGCTGCATCAGGTGCAGGGCAACGAGGCGTATCAGAGCGCCATCGCCGCCCAAGAGAACTTCGATAAGCTCATGCTCCGCGTGAATCAGTGGATCGCCGACGGCATCCGCGCCGGCGCGACGAGCTCCATCATTCTCGCCTGAGCGCGATTCTGTCAGACGTTGTCGTGACCGCCGACCACGGGCCGGGGCTGTTCGTCGTCCTGGAGGGCGGGGAAGGGGTCGGCAAGACCACGCAGTGGCACCGTGTGGCGGAGGCGCTGCGGGCCGCCGGGCATGACGTCGTGGCGTTGCGCGAGCCGGGCGGCACGCCGGCGGGCGACGAATTGCGCCGTGTCCTGTTGGACCCGGCCTCGGAGCTCGCGTCGGAAAGCGAAGCGCTGCTGTTCGCCGCCTCGCGGGCGCAGCTGGTGCACGCGGTGGTGCGGCCGGCGCTGGCGCGCGGCGCGGTGGTGCTGGTGGACCGGTTTCTGCTCTCCACCTACGCCTATCAGGGCGCCGGGCGCGGGTTGCCGGTGGAGGCGTTGCGGTCGGTGAACCGCGTCGCGACCGGTGGACTGGCCCCGGACGTGACGCTGCTGCTCACGATGCCGCTGGAGGCGGCGCTCGCGCGCATGGCGGCGCGCGGCGCGACGGATCGTGTCGAGCAGGAAGGGCTCGACTTTCACCGTCGGGTGCAGGCGGCGTTCCTCGAAGCCACCAACCCGACATGGCAGATCGGGCATCCTGAGGTCGGTCCGGTGTATGAGATTGACGCCTCGGGATCAGCCGATGTCGTTACCGCGCGATGCCTCTCGAAGTTGGCAGCGTGCTGCCCCACGCGATTTGTCGGAGTACTGCATGGCGGATGAAATGCCGGACACCCCTCGTTCCACTCGACGGCGATCGCGTTCCATGATCGCGGCCGGTCTGTTCGTCGGGCTGTTATGTGTGGGCGGCTGGTGGGTCGGACGCGATCTTGCGCCGGCGGCACCGGCGCCGCGTCGTGCCTTGGGCGGTGCGCGCCTCTTCGATCAGGTGCTGGGGGCCGTCGCGACGCGCTATGTCGATTCGCTGGACGCGACCGTCATTTACGACAAAGCCGTGGCGGGGCTCCTGCGCGAGCTGCACGACCCGTACACGACCTTTCTGGGTGAAGGACGGTTGCGTCGCCTGAACGAGCAGATGAGCGGCACCTATACCGGCGTCGGGCTGCAGATGGACATTCGCGACGGCTGGCCGACGGTCATCGAACCGGTGCCGGGTGGCCCGAGCTGGCGCGCCGGCGTGGTGGCCGGTGACCGCCTCACGAAGGTCGGAGGCCAGCTCACGAAGGGATGGACGCGGGACGAGGCCTCTCAGGCCCTGCGCGGGCCACCGGGGTCGACGGTCGCGTTCGAAATCGATCGTGGTGACCAGCACCTGACCATGGCGGTCCAGCGCGAAGCCGTGCATGTGCGTGCGGTGACCCGCGTGACGCTGTTGCCCAACATGGTGGGCTACGTCGACGTGAACGTCTTCAATCAGTCCACGGCGTTGGAACTGCAGGCGGCCGTGGATTCGCTGATGAAGCGCGGCGCCCGCGGACTGATCGTGGACTTGCGCGGTAATCCCGGCGGTCTGCTGGAGCAGGGCGTCGGCGTGGCGGAACTCTTCCTCGATCCGGGGCAGAGCATCGTGCAACTCCGCGCGCGCCCGGGTCAGGCGGCGCAGACGATCAGCGATTCACTGCCGCAGCGCTGGCCGACCTTGCCGCTCACGGTGCTCATCGACAAGGGGAGCGCGAGTGCGTCCGAGATTGTGGCCGGCGCGTTGCAGGACCACGATCGAGCGCTGGTCGTCGGGGCCATCTCGTACGGCAAAGGCAGTGCGCAAAACGTCTACCCGCTGGTCTCCGGTGGCGCGCTCCGCCTGACCACCGCGCGCTGGTTTACCCCGGCGGGGCGTAGCATCAGCAAGCCGAGACCGCGCGATCCCTTCGAGGAAGTCGATGAGCCAAACGGCGTGACGTTGCCCAGTGATACGCTGCGTCCGCGATTCCGCACGGATGCCGGTCGCACCGTCCTGGGCGGCGGCGGCATTGCGCCCGACGTCATCGTCGGCGATTCACTTACGCCGCTGCCGGTGCAGATCTTGGCACGCGCCATGGGGAAGCATCTCGCCGATTATCGCGACGCGCTGGCCAAGGAAGCAACCAAGGTGAAGTCCGCCATGAAGACGCCGACGGATGTCGTGACGCCGGTGATGCTCGAAGCGGTCTACCGGAATCTCGAGGCTCGGCGTATCGCGCCCGATCGGAAAATCTTCGACAGCGCATCGCCGTGGATCGCGCGATCGCTGGGCTACGAGATGACGCGCGTCGCCTTCGGGCCGGACGCGGAATTCCTGCGCCGAGCGCAGGACGACCTCGTGATTCAACGCGCCAGCAGCATCCTGCAAAACGTCAAAGTCCCGCAGCAGGTCTTCACGCCCGCCGCAACCGCGCCGCGATAAGGACCGCGGCGCGGGGGGGACGTTTCTTCGCGGACGGACTACGCGCCCGATCTACGCGCCTGGTCTACGCGCCTGGTCTACGCGCCTGGGAGCTTGGTAATCACTTTCACGCCTTTGGGCGGCGTGAAGACGAAGGCGTTGGCCGGCAGCTCGATGTCGGGGGACCAGGTGGTCAGGGTGATCGTGCGCTCGACCCCCTGTCCGTCGGTGACCTGCACGCGGATGGGGCGCGGCTCCTTGTCGTCCAACCAGAGCGTCGCTTTCAGGAACGGCACGCTGCCGTCCACACGGGGCAGGAGTTGCACGCGACGGGTGCTGCGTCCGTCGACCGTCGCCGCGTCGCCGCCCGAGATGGCGAAGGTCCGCTTGGGGGCGTCCAGCAGCTGACCCAGCAAGTCGGCCACAATGGCGCCGTCGGCGTTGGCCGGCAGCTTCATGACCTGACCGGGGGCGCTGCTGGGGAGGTAGACCCACAGCGACTTGCCGTCACCGACGATGCGATCGCCCACCGGATCGGTGAACGTGATGCTCACACGGCCGGGCTTCTGCTGCAGAAAGGTGCCGTGGGACGAGGCCGTGCGCCCGATGAGCGGATTGCTGATGCGCTGATCGAATTGTGCCTCGAGTGATCGGTGGGCCGCCCACGCCTTGGCGACGCGATCGTACGCCGTCTCCGCCGCCGATTGTGCGTGGACGACGGCGGGCGCTGCGAACACGGCGAGCAGCACGAGGCCCTGCGCGCGCACGCGCGTGAGGCGTGGCGACAGGCATCGCCGCGCCGTTCGCATCAGGGCAGGCACGGGACGGGACATTGGAAGAGTCGACATGGTCTCAAATACCCAACGCCGGAGCAGACGTGCCCCGGCGTCGAATGCAGTGGGAATACGACGTGATGGCCGCGAGCCGACGCGCTGACTCGCGGCCGCGCGGCGGCTCAGGCGTTGCCGGTGGGCGCGGGCGGCGGTGGCGCGATCGTGCGGCCGATGGCGTTGGCAATCGCGTGGAGTTCCTTCACCAGCTGCGTGAACTGATCGGGATAGAGCGACTGCGCTCCGTCGGAGAGCGCCTTGTCGGGGTGCGGATGCACTTCGACCAGCACGCCGTCCGCGCCGGCCGCCACGGCGGCACGCGCCATGGGGGTGACCTTGTCGCGCAGCCCCGTGCCATGGCTCGGATCGGCGACAATGGGCAGGTGCGACAGCTTGTGCACCACGGGAATGGCCGTGAGATCGAACAGGTTGCGCGTGGCCGAGTCGAACGTGCGGACGCCGCGCTCGCAGAGAATCACGTTCGGATTCCCCTCGGAGAGCACGTACTCAGCGCTCAGCAGCAGGTCGTTGATGGTGGCCGCCATGCCGCGCTTGAGCAGCACCGGCTTGCCGATTTTTCCCACGTGGCGCAGCAGCGAATAGTTCTGCATGTTGCGCGCGCCGATCTGGATGCAGTCGGCGTATTCCGCCACCAGATCGGCCCCCGACTCATCCATCGCCTCGGTGACGATGGCCAGTCCGGTTTCCTGACGCGCTTTCGCGAGCAGTTCGAGCCCCTTCTTGCCCATGCCCTGGAACGCGTACGGCGAGGAGCGCGGCTTGAACGCGCCGCCACGCAGCGCCGTGGCGCCGGCGGCACGCACGGCATGCGCGGCCTCCAGAATCTGCGCTTCGCTCTCGACGGAGCACGGTCCGGCGAAGATGACGATTTCGTCGCCGCCGACGCGCACGCCCGGCGCGATTTCGACGATGGTGTTCTCGGTCTTCCATTCGCGCGCAGCCTGCCGATACGGCTTCTGCACGATGAGCACGCTGGCGACGGCGGGCAACCCCTCGATATATGACCAATCCACCTTGGCGTCATCACCAAGGAGACCGATCGCCGTGCGGACTTCACCCGGCATAGGGAGCGGCTTGAAACCCTGGCGTACGATTTCGTCGCAGACACGATCAATGTCCGCGGCGCTCGCGTTGGGCTGCATCACGACCAGCATGTCACGTCCTCAGAATTCGATGGACCAGCCGTCGGTCGCAAGGACCACCGGACCGGCGTACCGTTCCGCCACTTCGGCGACGATATCAATCGTCTCGACGGGCGGATAGAAATGCGTTAACACGAGCCGCTGCGCGTTGGCGCGTGCCGCCAAAGCACCAACTTGTCGCGGCGTGAGATGTTCCCGAATGGCCAGCGCGTCGGGCAGCGAACATTCCGCCAGCAGCAGGTCGCAGCCCGCCGCCCAATCGCCCAACGCGTCGTCGTACCCCGTGTCTCCGGTGTACACCAGACGCGTTCTCCCGTGCACAACGGAATATGCCACGCTCTCGGTGGTGTGCGGTACCGGCAGCATGCTCAGCTCGACGCCATCCGGCAGCGTGATGACGTCCTGTGTCGTGAGTTCTCGCACCGTCAGCGGGAAGCCGGGCGCGAGGAGCCACGCGCCATACACCGCGGCCAGGCGCTCGAGAAAGGCGCCCATACCCACCGGGCCATAGACGGTCACCGGCGCTGAGCGCGCGGGCAGTTGGCCCCAGCGCCATCCCATAATCAGCATGACGAGATCCGCCACATGATCGGGGTGAAAATGCGTCACGGCGACATGCGTGATGTGGGACCAGTCGAGTCCCAACGCCGCCATGCGATGCGTGGCGCCGGCGCCGCAATCGAGCAAGAGCACGACGCGGTCGGCGTGCACAAGATGGGCCGCGCCCACGCGAGACGGATGCGGCGCGGCCGTGCCCGTCCCCACGGTGGTCAATCGCATGCGCGGGCTCCGGGTACTCAGCGTCCGAGAAAGAGCATACGACGAAAGGACGGCGCCTGCCGCCCGGCTTGGAAACGGAGCAGATAGACGCCCGCCGCGACGGTCCGTCCGTCGTTGCCCGTGCCATCCCACACGAAGCGGTTGTCACAGTTGCTGCCGGCGCCCGGCAACCCCTGGCCGTACCGTCCCGGCTGAAAATCACGCTGGCCGTCACTGCCGGGGATGAGCGTGCGCACGAGATTCCCGCGCAAGTCGGTCACGTCCAGCGCGATGCGCGCACCCGGTTGGGCGACATCAAACCAGATGCACGTGGAGAACGCCGCCGCGGACGGAAAGGGGTTGGGGAAATTCTGATACAGCAGCGTCGCCCCCGGCAGCGGCTGATCCCGCACCAGAAACGTGGCGCTGCTGTTCACCAGTACGGACGCGGTGCCCACCGACGCACGCACGCTCCACCGATAGGAGGTATTGGTCTGCACGTCCGCGAACGCACGCCACGTGGTGTCTCGCAGCCCCGACGCGCCTTGCTCCTGGCGGCCCTGGGTGGTGATCTGCACGTCGTACGTCCACGCACCGGCCAGCGGCGAGACGCGCGCGCTCTTCCAGACAAACAGCGGACGACGGATGTCGAAGATGTCGCCGACCGAGGAATTCGGTGCGATCAACGTCAACCACGTCGGCACCGACCGCGGGCCGGTGATCGGGGAATCGGCCTGGGCGCCGCTCGGCGACGAGACCCGCGCACGCCAGTAAATCGTCGTCTCACCCGGCAGCAACCGCGTGACTTGCATCGCGACGGTGCTGTCGGTGGTGACGAAGGTGGAATCGAGTAGCAGGCTGCCGGCGAAGTCCGGCGTGCCCGCGATTTGCAGCGTCACCCGCAACGGACGCTCCGCACCGAAGCCGAGCGCCCGCAACGAAAACGCCGGCGTGAGTGACGGCAGCGTCGCGCCCGAGGGACCGTCGAGCACGACGCTCTGCGCGGCGACCGCGCGTGCGCTCACCCCGGCGCACGCGAGCGCCGCCGCGACGACCGCCGACCGCCCGATCACGCGGGCGTGGGCGTGATATCCGGTTCGTCCTCGTTCACGGGCTCCTCGACGGCTACGGACTCGTCGCCCACCATCGGCGCGACGAGATCCTCCACCTCAGCGGCCTCCGCTGCAGCCTCCAGCGTCGCCGCCTCAATT
>CALQGY020000144.1 GCA_943330235.2 Candidatus Kuenenia stuttgartensis | reverse complement strand
GGCCAAACCAGAACGAGCCGCCCAGGAGCGCTTCGCCGGATCTCCTCATACGCCGGCCGATAGTCGAAGCGTGTACCATCGGACAGGTGTGACGCGAGAGATGGTATCAGCGCTGCTACAGCCAGTCCACCGATTACCAGTGCGCGTCGGGTGGCGGTGATCCAACCGGCCAGGAGTCCAACGCCGATGCACAACGCCGGTAGCGCTCCGATCGCATAATCCGCATACGTTGCGGTTACGAAGGCGGCACAGACCACAAGCAGCATGGTGCTGGCGGCATTGATCCCCAACATCATTGCCGCCTCCATGCGGATGGTCTGGTTCTCGACGATCAGCCGTGTATCGTCTCTCTCCGATGGGGGGCCCGATCTCGAGGCAATCGCCGTGAGAGCCAGTCCGCAGAATCCGGCGAGAACTACGACGGGTGACGACCATTCGATAATCGCCGGTAAAAGGCGCAGGTTAGCACCGATGCTGCGAACCCCGCCGTTGCCGACGCCGCCGGCGCGGTGAAACGCCAACACCGATGTGAGCAGCAGTGTTGCGCCGACCACTACCGGCGCGACAAATCCCTGCCACGTGGCCCGAGAAGGCCATTGCCAGCGTGGAGTCCGCATCGGTCCCCTGAAAATTGCAAACGCAATCATGCAGGCGGACGCCAGCACAAATGCCGGATGGACGAGCGTCCCGATCACCACTGGGACGCTCGCGAGCGCCCAACTGCGCGTGGTCCCCGCAATCCGCGCCTCGATTATCAGCCACGCCGCCGCGGTGATGGCGGCGGCAATAATCGAGTAGTACCTCGCCGTCTCGGACGCGTAGATATGCCAGGGCGAGCACGCCAGCACCAAGGCGGCCACCAACGCCGCATTCGCGCCGGCGATCCGGTATGTGAGTCGCCCGACCAGCCAAACGCCGGCCGTACCGGCCAGCAGCGGGAGCAGTCGCGTCCACGGCTCATGATTGGGCAGAATCCAAAACAGGGCGTGTTGCACGAGATAGTACAACGGACGGCTCTGGATGCCCGGATCCAGCGTCGTTGCGAACAGATCGGTGGATTCCATCACCGTATACAGTTCGTCCTGATCCACGGGGTGCGTCAGAACGCCAAACAAGCGCAGCACAACCGCCAGAAGGACGATGCCCGCTAACGCCAGCCGGAACGAGCGATCGGTTCCAAAGCTGTCTTCAACGCTGTACTGCTCGCGCGCGATGTCAGTCGGCAAGCCACTGCTCCAATGCTTGAAGGTCGCGCTCAGCGACGCGGTGATGAACAGGTAAAGTCACAAGACGGTTGGCGAGTCGATGCGAGCCAGTAAGCTCGCCCGTCGCCTGCAGCAGACACTCGCGAATCTCTCGTTGCTCGGACACTGCTTGTGGATAGGCGCGATACACACCAAGCGCCGATGGCAGCGCGCCGGTGCCGTTCCAGATCATCGGGGCTCTGAGCCAACCCGGTGTCGTTCCGGTCAAGGGCTCGATGGGCTCACACACCGACCCGCGCGAGGCGGCCTTCTGCAGTCGCGCTGCTCGACGCGCGCGTTCTGGGAGGCCGAGACCCAGCCTTTCAAGGCCAGCTTCCGCGAACGATGCCGCAGCGATGCTGATCGGGCGAGGGTCCTCCGCCCGATGATAGACCATCTCTCCCAATCGCAGTTGGGGAACCGCGGAAGGAATTGCATAGACCGCCGGCGCGCCGAGCCATGAGGCGAGCATCGACACGCCAAGCGTGCGAACCTCGCTTCGCCATTCGACCGGCGCGTGCTCGCTACCTCGATCTGCCCCCCCAAGGGCGGGACTTCGCGCAAGCAGGGCGCCACCACCGCCACCGCCGATTCCCTTGCCGCGGCCGAAACTCAGCACGGTCAGGGCGCCGGACTGACCGATGGGTGCGCCGTCAATATTCGCACCGAAGGCCTGCGCAGCATCCTCAATCAGCACAGCCTCGTACCGTGCGCAGAGCGCGGCGAGGTCGGTCATGGGTATCGCCAGCCCGAACAGATGTGAGGCCACCACGACACGCGCGCCGCGCTGCAGCGCCTCTTCCACCGATTCAAGATTCGGGGCAAGCGACGCAGGGTCGAGGTCGTAGGGAATCGCGCGACACCCTGCGCCCTGAACGGCGGCGGCGACATCAATGCACCCAAATCCTGGGATGGCGACGATGGTCGCCGGGGCCGAGGACGCGATCGCGATGCGCAGCGCGGAGGTCCCGCTATCCGTGAGACTCACTACAGCCTGGCCGAAGGTGCGTTCGAGGGCCCCGCGCAGTCGCTGCTCGGCGATCGGCCGGCCACTCGCGCACGCACGTACGGCGCCCCACCAGTCGATAGGTCGACTGGCGGTCGCAACGGGGGGCATGCGGCGTGGAACGAGTGGCATTCAGGGGAGCAGGCGCGCGACGTGTGGTCCGAGTCGGCTGGTCAGCGCGACGGGTAGCTGCCGCCAGATGGTCTCCGCGAGGGCGAACGCGCCGCCAGGGGCCGGCGTGGATGCCGGCTGCGCGCTGGCGCTCCACTGATACCAGAACAGGGGCTCGTCCGTACCGCCCCATTGGCGCTTGAAACGGTGGGTATTACTCCCCTCCGTGCACCGGCCAAAGTTGAAGACGCGCGCGCCACGCTGCGCGACATGCTCCATCAGTCGCCAATACAGCGACATGTTGGGCGCGATTTTTTTGAACGCGATCAGCGCCGACGCCCACGTGATTTCGAACTCCTCACCCCAGAAAAATCCGATGGCGCAGGCCACGGGTTGATCCGCGAGATACGCCACCGCCACGACCATCTCGTCGCCATAGCCGTTCGCGAGCGACTCGAAGAAATCACGCCCCAATGCTGGGGTCCCGAGATCGCGCATGTGCTGCGCGAACACGGTATAGAAATCCGCCACCAGTTCGCGGCCGAAACGAATGGACACCCCCTCTCGTTCGGCGCGACGGACTTGGCTGCGCAGCTTGCTCTCGAAGCGCTTGAACACGGCCTCCGGGCCCCCGTCCAAGGGGAGCACTACCGTGATCTTTCGATTTGAGACCGGTAGGTTCACGGCCAGCGGCACGCGGCCCCGCAGCTCCATGAGCGCGCACCGCTTCTCTCGCGCAATGCGCGTGGCTTCCTCGACCAGCGCCCCGCAGGCCGCGGGAGAGCCAAGCGGACCCCCATAGCTGGCGAACGGTACCGACATCAGATAATTGCCAAACAGCGGGCTGCGAACCTGGGCCAGCGGGAGGACGCCGCACAGTTGGTTGGTGTCGTCGCGGGCTTCGAGCGCGAACACCGAGTGGCGGAGCGTCTGCCTGAGCGTAGTGAGCCAGGGCGAGAGATGAAACGCGGTAAACCCCGACGTCTGTCGAACGAACGCATCCCAGTCGGCAGACGGGCTGGAGGATACGCTCACGCGCACGGTGTCGGCTGTCGCACTGGATGTCTCGCCTGACGTCATCGATGCGCCGGTCATGCCGCACGCTCCTCGCGCAGCGCGCGAAACGAGGTGAACGGGGCGGATTCAAGCAGGCGACGGAGACGCGGCGCGGTGTGCCGCAAGCCGCCGTAATGGCGCCAACGGGTGAGCGTCGAGGTGGCCAGACGCGGCTGATCCACGTCCACTTCCCACGGATGGATGTAATACACGCCGACCCGACCGGCATCTTTGACTTCCCGCACCGAGGCGGCGATCACCTGGAACGGGAAATGGCGGAGATAGCCGCCGCCGGCGGCGGGCAGGGGCCACGGACCCAGCGAGAGGGTGGCCAAGGGGAATTCGTCCAGCGCACCACTGGCAGTCTGTATGGTGTAGGCGTCACGCGGGGCGCCCGGAAACCCGTAACCCCGTCGACGAATAGGAAAGACGCTGGAATCGTACCGGTAACCGGCCTCGACGAGTGCCTCGAACGCCCATGCGTTGGAGGGCGTAATGGAGAAACTCGGTGCACGAAAGCCGCTGACGTCCGCGCCGAGGATCTGTTCCAACAGCTCGCGGGTACGGATGGCGTCGGCCGTGAAATCGGCGCGCGTCATCGTGGTCACCCGCTGATGCCAGTAGCTGTGCGCGGCAATTTCATGTCCGCGGGCAGCCACCGCCTGAATCAGCTTCGGCTGGCGCTCGGCGACCCAGCCGAGCACGAAAAACGTGGCGCGCGAATGCGTATCGTCGAGCAGGTCAAGTAGGACGTTGGTGGAATAGTCCACCCGCGACGTAAACTGATCCCACCGGGCGCGAGGGGCGATAGACTCGAACGCGGAGACGTGGAAGTAGTCTTCCAGATCGACAGAAAAGACAAATCGAGCGTTCTGCGCACCGCCGAAGCGTGACGCGGCTCGGTCAGGCACTGGCGCATTCGGATTCACGGCGTACCGGACGGCAGGAGAAGTAGGTGCACAATCATCGTAGAAGGACGTAGCGCTCATCGAAAAGCAACCAGCGAAATTCCGCACTCAGCCGTGCCATTCGAAAAACCGCCCTTCTTGAATGCTAGGTTCGTGGCCCGGTTGACGACACTATCGGTCCGTTCATTTTTCAATGCTATATGCCGGTTGTTGGTCCCGGCGTTGCATCGGGCGCGATGCAATCGTCCAAACCATGCGCCTCCGCCCCTAGGGGCAGGGCGCCTCTCTTGACGCGCTGGGCTGTTTACTCCAATCAATGCCTTTCATGAGCGACAGTGTCGCCACCGCCGGTCCCCAACGCACCGCACCAGCAGAAAACGATTGGGCGCTGATCGTTCGAGAGTGCAGAGAGATAGCCCAGCGTCTCGACCGGGCTCGCAAGACAGAGCCTATGCGCTTTTATGCCGCTCTGGCCACGATTCTCGCCTTCGTTTGGGTCTTCGGCGAACCCGTGGTGTCGCTCGTGCAAACATGGTGGGAGAACCCAGACGCCGGGCACGGCTTGTTGCTGGCACCGGTGGCGGCGTGGTTGGCATGGCGCTCGGGCCGCTCGGAGCGAGCCGTTGCGCAGCCGTTACTCGGTGGAATCCTGTTACTGATCGCGGTGGGCATCCGCTCTGGTGCCGGTCTCGCGGCTGGCCTCACGCTGGCCCGCTTTGCCTTGCTGCTGTCGGTGGTGGCGATCACGGTCTACTTCGCCGGGCTTCGCCAGGTGCGGCACTGGTGGCTGCCGTTCTCCGTGATTGCGCTGGCCATGCCTATTCCAGAGTTTCTGCTGGGCGAAATCGCGCTGCCACTTCAGATGAAGGCGTCGCAGTTGGGCGCGGCCATGCTGCGGGGCCGGGGAATTCCCGTGCTGCTAACCGGAAATATCATTCGGCTCCCGGGGCATGAGCTGTTCGTGACCGAAGCCTGTAGCGGACTGCGATCGTTGACGGCTCTCATCAGCATGGCCGTACTGATTGGCGGCTTGGCGCTGAACACCGTGACATGGCGCACCGTACTGGTGGGCTTCGCGTTGGTAGTAGCGGTGTTGGTGAACGGATTCCGTGTATTCCTCACCGGATTCCTGGTGATGTTCGTCGATGCGCGACTGGCCGAGGGGTTCATGCACCTGACAGAGGGCTTTTTGTTGTTCCTGTGCTCGATGCTCCTGCTTATGGCGTTCTTGCAGGTGGCGCGCTTTGGTGAATCAAAGTTTCGCATGGGGGCCGCCGCATGAAGACTTCCACGCGATTCATTCCAGCGGCGTTGCTGGCGATTGGTGGATTGGTACTCTTGGCCAAGCCAGCAGCGATTGCCATGCCGCTTCGGCACGACCTCTCGTCGCTCCCTGCGGTGCTTGATGGGCGCAGTTCGCGGGAGCTCACCATCTCCGCCGAAGAAGTGAAGGTGTCGGGGACGACCGCGCACCTGCTGCGCGCGTACGGTGACCGTCTGAACCCTGAATTCACGCTGTACGTGGGCTATCATGCGGCGCAGAGCCAGTCCAACCAGATGCATTCGCCGCGCAATTGCCTGCCGGGAGCCGGGTGGCAGGTGCTCACGAGCGGTGCGGTGCGCGCAGGCGACCAGATGGTGAACCGCTACCTGATTGAGTACAAGGGCACGAAGGCGCTGGTGTTGTACTGGTATCAGGGGCGAGGACGCGTCACGGCGGACGAGTTTCAGGTCAAGCTCCATCTCTTTGCGGATGCCTCGCGCACCGGTCGTACGGAGGAGGCGCTCGTGCGCCTCGTCATCCCCGTGCGCTCGTCCGCGACCGATGGGAAGACGGCGACCTTGCCAACTGAGCCGGAGGCCGAACGCTTGGGTGTGACGATGGCGACGGCGCTCATTCCGAGCATTCATGCGTTGTTGCCGGCGCCGCCGGCGACGACGTCGGCCACGGTACAGACCGCGGCGTTGCAGCCGTCGCGCACGCCGTGACGGCTGGCTCTATCGCACGCGGCGCAGGCATTGGCCCGACGTTTCGTTCGCGCGCACCACGAACGGTGACCGCAACGGCGCCAGCGCCTGACGCGACCGTCTATTTGATGGCGGTGGCGGCTGTCTTTGCCATCTGGCGATTGCAGGAGGTCATCCCCGGCGTTGGATCGCTGAAGCTGCCACTGGTGACTTTAGTAGTCGCCATCATCTCGTTCTTGGCTGCCAGACCTTTCGGAGATCTCTCACGACTCTTCCAAGAGACGAGCGTTAAGTGGGTGGTGGTGATGGCGATACTCGCCATACTCGAAGCGCCTTTTGCGCTCGTTCGAACGGATGCGGTCATTTTTCTGCTGTACGACTTCGCGCCTACGCTGCTCTTATGCGTATTTCTTGCTGCCTCCGTCCGTTCAACGCGAGATGTCCGAGCGGTCATGGGAGCGATTTGTCTGGGGGGCGTGATGTTCTGCCTCTATTCTCGCACGCACTCGTACATCGATAGTAGCGGCCGGCCTGCTGGTATCGTGTACTACGATGCAAATGACTTAGCATTGAATGCCGCGACGACGGCCGCGCTGTGCCTCGGCATGCTTCATGCCGGTCGTAGTGTAATGGGACGCCTGTTTTGGAGTACCGTTCTTGGTGTACTGTTGGTCACGGTGCTTTGGACGGCCTCTAGAGGAGCCTTCGTTGCCCTAGTCGTCATGGCGGCTTATCTGCTATTCTCGCCGATCATGCCGGCAGCTCGACGAGGATCGCTGGTGGTGGCTGCGTTCTTGGTGATCGCAGTCGCCGGCGGTCCGAGATACGTCGCCATTATTTCCACGATGTTCAACCCGTCTGCCGACTACAACTTTTCTGGCGATTCTCCAAATGGTCGCGGTGAAGTTTGGAAGCGCGGGCTTACGTACGTCTATGATCGGCCAGTGATGGG
>CALQGY020000143.1 GCA_943330235.2 Candidatus Kuenenia stuttgartensis | reverse complement strand
TGTCCGCGACGGCACGTCGTTACACGATTGGCGGCACGCCGGTGCGGGAAAATGTGGCACCGTTTGAATGGCTGTATGCCTCGCCGCACCTCGCGCTGACGCTGAGCGGCACGCCGCTGCAATTCACGGCGCAACCCACGACGGTGAATGCGTGGATTCCAGTGCAGATGCAGGCGGACGTCGTCCCGAAATCTGGGGATACGCTCAGCGTGTACGGGCGCACGGCGAGCACGCCGCTGATCTTGAATACAGCACAGGTGGACGCGTTGGGTGCGGTGAGCACGGCGGTGCTGGATCTGAGCAGCCTGTATTTAGGCACGACGGCGCAGGTGGGCGTGCGCGGCGTGTATACCATGCCGGTGGGCGATCTCTTGGTGGGTGTGTCGACGGCGGTGGAGCAGGACATGCGCCCGCGTGGTGGTGGCGCCGTGTACTACCAGGGCACCACGGTGCGTGGCGCACTGACGGCCAATGCGCGCGTGGGCACGCAGCTGCTGACGCTGTCGGGATACATGAACTACAGCCGCGCCGACTCGTTGGGTGGGCAGAATCAATTTCCCGGTGGTGGCGCCCGCGGACTGACGGGCGCGATGTCCGGCGTGCTGAGTCATGCGCAGGGGGTGAGCTATACCGCCGAGGCGTACTACGAGCAGCCGTACGACAACGTGCGCAATGATCAGCCGACGCGTCTGATTCCGAACGGCACGTACGCCGGATGGACGGGGACGTTGGATGTTGAGCGTCGCCATGTCACCTGGAAGCCCACGCTGGGGTGGTCGCACGAGGCGAGCAGCCAGTCGATTCAGGTGGGGCAAGGGGCGCAGCGTGCCCGCACGACGATGAAGAGCAGCGCGTGGAGCACGACGGCCGCGCTCAGTGCTGAAATTGCGGTGGGGCACGGGTTGGTGCTGACGCCGGAGGTGGGCACGGCCAGCGGCTCGGCCAACTGGAGCATCGCGGCGATTCCGGGGCGAGTGGTCCCGCGCCGCGGTCGCGCGCCGGCGGGCGTTGGCGGCAGCAGCGAGGTGTCGAGTCTTCGCGGGGTGTGGAGCGGGGTAGGGCTGTCGTGGTATTTCTAGCGAGAGAGGCGCGCCCCGATGTCGACAGGGCACGCCTCTCTGTTGCTACGCTTTTCAGCCCCTGATCACGGCACCGGCGCCGGATTGGTGGAGAGCTGCTTCGTGAGGCGGTAGAGGAACTCCTGCCCTTCGAAGTACGACTGGATGCGCATGCGTTCATCGCGGCCGTGGGCGCGCGCGTCGGCCACCGGATCCATGAACAACCCCGACACGCCGAAGGCGGGCACGCCCAGCGCGAGGAAGAAGCGCGAGTCGTTGGCGCCGGTGGACATGGTGGGGATGATCGGGATGTTGCCGAACAGCTCCTTGGTGATGCGGGCCACGGGCTGCGCGATTTCCGGCGACATGGTGGCCGGCGGCGAGGCGGGGCGCTGGCTCTTGATGAGCACCTTCACGGTGGTGTCGGCGATGGCCTTCTCCAGCGCAACGCGCACCTGCTCCGCGGTCTCGGTGGGATAGATGCGGCAGTTGACGTTGGCTTCGGCCAGCTGCGGCAGTGCGTTGGAGGCGTGTCCACCCGACAGCATGGTGGCGACGCAGGTGGTGCGCAGCATGGAGCTGTATTTCTCGTCGCCGGCGACCACGGCGGCGGCGGCCTTGTCGGCCGGATTGGCGACGAGCGCCTTCATGGCGCGTCCCATCACGGGCGTCTCGAGCAGCGCGGTCTGAGAGAAGAACGACTTCGTGACGTCGCTGATCTTCACCGGGAATTCATAGCGCCCCACCTTGGACAACGCATCGGCCAGCGAGGTGATCGCGTTATCCTTGCGCGGCACCGACGAGTGGCCACCGCGGTTGGTGACGTGCAGCGTGTAATTCGTGGTGATTTTTTGCGCGAGCTGGATGGTGTTGAACAACGGCTTGCCGTCGCGCAGCACGCCGCCGCCGCCTTCGTTAATCACCAGGCCCGCATCCACGAGATCGCGGTGATTGGTGACGAGCCAGTCGGCGCCGTTAAACGGGCCGCTCTCTTCGTCGGCCGTGAGCGCGACAATGATGTCGCGATCCGGGACGAAGCCCTCGGCCTTCATGCGCAGCAGGTTCGCGACAAAGATAGAGGCCATCGACTTGTCGTCGGCGATGCCGCGCGCGTAGTAGTAGCCGTCCTTCTCGGTGAACTTGAACGGATCAAACTCGGGCGACCAATCAGCCTTGAGCGCTTCGACCACATCGATGTGGGCGAGCAACAACAACGGCTTGCGCCCCGCGGGATTCTTGCCGCGCAGTCGGGCGACGACGTTGAACTTCTCCGGCTGCGGTCCGCCCACGAAGATGTCTTTCTCCGGGATTCCGGCGGCCAGGAAGTGCTTTACCATGGCCTTCGCGCCATTGGTGATGTTGCCGGTGGTGACGCTGGTGTTGATCTCGATGATTTCCTTGTACACATCACGCGCGACTTGTTGGGCGGGCGTGAGCTTGCCGGGCGTGTACACCGGTGTGGCTGGCTGTGCCGCGAGCGGCGATGCGAGCGGCGATGCGAGCGGCGATGCCAGCGGCGCCGCACTGACGGCGGCGAGGACGGCGGAGATCATCGCGACATGGCGACGCGAAGGGGCGGATCGACGCATGAGGGTGTGGGCGAGGTGGGAGGCGGGACGAGCGACGGGATGCTGCACAAGATGCGGATGAATCGATGGGTACGACAGAGGCGGCAGCACCGGAGCCCTTCGAGGCGCGGGCGAACTTACCCTTTGCACAACACGGTGTTGGCGTTGTCCACGGCCGCGCGCATGGCGTCGAAGGCCGACTGGATTTCGGCGGCGTTGGCGCCGTCGCCCAGGCCGCGGCTGATGGCCGACGCCGAGAGGCCGAGTGTGGTGTCGGCGGCGCGACTGTCGGTGCAGGTGCGGCGCTTGCTGGCTTGCAACAGCTGTTCGCGGGCCATCTGCAACGAGGCGGCCGCCACGTAGGCGCGCGAATCGGTGCGCGAGTCGATGCTGTCGGCGAGCACCAGCAGCGAGACGGCGGCCTGCTGTGCGGCAGGGAGCGAATCGCCGGCGGCGCGCAGCACGGTGAGTCCGCGTGCGATCACGTAGGTGCGCAGCATGTCGGCGGCGTCGCCGGTGCGTGGTGCCCGCGTGAGCACCTGTGTCAGACTATCGAGCTGGTTGTCTTCAAAATACAGATCGGCCAGTACGAGAAATTGTTGGGTGCGGGTGGAGTCACGCCGGATGGCCTCGCGTGTGGCGCGCACGGCATCGGCGCGCTTGCCGGCTTTGCGCGCCGCGGTGGCCGCGAGTGTGTAGAGCTCGGGGATGTCGGGGAAGGTGGCGAGGCCGCGCGGCAGGGCGCCGATGGTTTCGGCGCCGAGGACCTGCAGGTACTGCAGATAAATGCGCGCATCGTGCGGATAGCGGCGCACGGCGCGCACGCTGATTTCGAGCGCAGCGAGCGAGTCACCGGATTGGCGCAGCGATTCGATGTAGCGGGTGGCGTAGTTAGAATCGGCGCGAAAGGTGGCGTCTTCGTTTTCGAGGGTATCGCCGAGGGCGGCCGCGTCCTTCCAGTGCGCGAGGGCGGAGTGGGCGCGGAAGTGGAGCCGGCGCAGGGTCGCGTCGTTGGGAAAGGTGGCGCGGAGTTGCCGGGTATCGGCGAGCGCCGTCGCGGGCTGCTGCAAGCGCAGCAGCGCTTCGACCACGCGGGTGCCCAGTGGCAGACTGTCTGGGTGCAGTGCCAACACCCGCGCCCACTGGGCCACCGCCGGTGCCGCCCGCTTTTCGACTTCGAGCATGTCCGCGCGGGTGACCGCCGCGTATGTATTCGTGCTATCGAAGGCCAAGACTTCGTCGGCGATACGGCGGAGCGAATCAGCGGCTGTGGTGCCATCAAGCAGCGCGGCGATGAGGCAGTCGCGTGCCATGACGGCCGGTGGATACGCGCGGATGGCGCGTTCCGCTTCGCGAACGGCGGTGGCGCGATCACTCTTGGCGAGCGCGTTCTCGCAGCGACGCAGCCCCACCAGCTGTGCGCGCGCCTTCACGATTTCCTGTGCGAGGGCGTCGGCGGCGAGGGCCGCGGTGGCGGCCCGCACCACCGGCAGCGGTTGCTGGATGTCCCAGCTGCGCAGCAGTGCGAGGCGCGCGGTCACCACGATGGCGCCGTTCTGACGCGTAACGACACCGCGTACGATTTCATCGGCGCGTAGCTTTTGGCTGCTGACGCGCAACTCGAAGTCGCGCGGGATGGTCGTGCGGGTGTAGCCGGTTTCGATGAGCAGGTTCTCGAGGAGAAACCCGTCGACGACTTTGGCTTCGCGCGGATCGAGGCGTGCGGCCGTGCGTTCGCGGACCATGCGGGCGACGTCGCGGGCCAGCGTGGCCGCACCGGGTGCGCTGTCGCTGCGAAAGGGGGCCACCAGCACGGCCTGTCGCACGAACTCCTGCGCGTCGGCGATGCGCGGCAGGATGAGCAGGGCCACGCTGCCGAGTAGTCTCGCGCTCAAGGCCGCGACTTGGCGTGCCACTTGGCGTGCCACTTGGCGTGCCACTTGGCGTGCCACTTGGCGTGCCACTTGGCGTGCCACGTAGCGCGCCACGTGGCCGGCTCCGCGGCGCGTCAGATGGTTCCCTCTCCAGTTCCCTGCGAGGTGACTGCTGTTTACTGCGGCGGCCACTTCTTCCGCAGCAGGCCGCCAATCTTTTCGTTGGCTTTCTGCTTCACCTTGTCTTTGGCTGACTTCGCCGCGCGCTTCGAAATCTCTTCGGAGGTCATCTTCACGATGATCGAATTCGGATACTTGGACACGAGCGGCGCCATCTTGACGGCGGCGTCGGCGTAGTTGCCGTTGTCGGCGAGATCGATGGCGTTGGAGAAGTGCGCCACATCCTTGACGTCGTCGATGCCGTTGGCCTGCTGGCGCCGATCGAGCGCGCTGTCGGCCACCGGCGTGAGGGCCACGTCGAGATCCTTAATGAGCTGCCGCGCGAGCTTCTTCTGCAGATCGAGAAAATGATCGCTCTTGCCGGTGACGGTGGCGGTTTTCACGATGATGCCGGTTTCGACCTGGATGACGCGCGTATCGATGCGCATCTGGGGGTCAGACGCGATGAACGCGCCGGTCACGATGTATTCAGCGCCGGCCAGCCGGCCGACCTTGACCGCGGTGGTGGAATCGAAGCGCGTGGTCTGTTGCGCGTCGATCTCTTTGAGCACATCGGACAACCGCTCGCGTTCGACGACGCGGATCTGGTCGACCGACGCCAGATCGTTGGTCATCATCGTGGACATTCCCTTGCCCAGATGATCGTAGTCCGTCTTGCCCGTGTTGTTGTCAAAGGCGAGGACGGCGATCGTCTTGCGGGCGACCGGGTGCGAGTCGTGCAGGGGGCCGGCGGCGAGCGTCAGCACGGCGAGAATGATCAGCGGGCGCATGACTGAACGAAGGCGACGGCGGAAGCGGAAGTCAAACGCGGGCGCAGCCTCTAGTGGCGTGCGTGGGATACGGAGGCGACAATACGGCGACCCTTTACCGGATTTTCGTATGCCCCGTGTTCTGTTCCGCGCCGGCTCGATGGCCGCGCTGCTGTTCGTCCCCCTCCACGCCTCGTTCGCGCAGCGCCCGCTGACGCTCGCCGGGCGTTCCCCCGTGTACGCGCCGCACGGCATCGTGTCGACCAGTCAGCCGCTGGCGTCCTCAGCCGGCATTGCGGTGCTGCAGCGCGGCGGCAACGCCATTGATGCCGCGGTCACCGCCGCCGCTGTCCTCAGCGTGACCGAGCCGATGATGACCGGCATCGGCGGCGACATGTTCGCCATCATCTGGCTGGCCAAAGAGAAGAAGCTGGTGGCGCTGAACGCGAGTGGCCGAGCGGGTGCGCTGATGACGCGTGAGGAACTGCTCAAACGCGGGCGCACACGCTCCATCCCGCGCGGCGTGGAGACCATCACCGTGCCGGGGGCGTTGGCCGGCTGGCAGATGCTGCTCAAGACGTACGGCTCGATCACGCTGGCGTCGGCGGTGGCGCCGGCCATTCGCTACGCCGAGGACGGCTTCCCGCTGACGCCGGTGATTGCGGACGATTGGGCTGGTCAGGCCACGTTGCTGGCCAAAGACCCCGGGGCGACGGCGACCTTTTTGCCCAACGGCAAGCCGCCGATGGCGGGCGAGTGGTTCCGGAATCCGGACTATGCGCGCACGCTGCGCGAGATTGCGCGGGTGGGGCCGTCCACGTTGTACGGCGGCCCCTTGGGGCAGAAGCTGGTGGCGCGCGTGCAGGCGCTGGGCGGGTTTCTGACGCTCGACGACCTCAAGAAGAACGCGCCCACGTGGGTGACGCCGATGTCGGTGCCCTTCAAGGGATACCGGCTGTGGGAGCTGCCGCCGAACAATCAGGGCATTGCCGCGCTGGAGATGCTGCGCATGCTCGAGCCGTATGACCTTAAAGCCATGGGGCACAATTCAGCGGCATATTTGCATACGCTCATTGAGGCGAAGAAGCTCGCCTACGCCGATCTGACGCGGTACGTGGGGGATGCCGATCACCTCGCGATGCCGGCGGCCAACATGCTGCAGGATGCGTTCATCACCGAGCGCCGCAGCCACATTGATGCGACGAAGGCCATGGTGCGCGCCGATCCGGGCCCGCTGCGCACGTCGAGCGAAACGATTTACCTGACCGTCGCGGACAGCGCGGGGAACATGGTGTCGTTCATCAACTCGCTGTACGACGAATTCGGGTCGGGGATTGTGGTGCCGGGCACCGGCTTTGCGCTGCACGATCGCGGCGCGGGGTTCACGTTGGAGCCGGATCTGCCGAATACGGTGGCGCCGGGGAAGCGCCCGTTCCACACGCTCATTCCGGCGTTCGTGACCAAGATCAACGCGGACGGCACCGACGCGCCGTATATGAGCTTTGGCGTGATGGGCGGCGCGATGCAGGCGCAGGGCCATGTGCAGGTGCTGCTCAACATGCTGGTGTTCGGCATGGATGTGCAGAAAGCCATTGATGTGGCGCGCTTCCGGCATCTGAACGGCCTGCAGGTGGCGCTCGAGGCGCCCATCACCGACGAGGTACGTGCGGCGCTCAAGGCCATGGGGCACGACATCACCGACGAGCGGCGCACGCAGTTTGGCGGCGCGCAGGCGATTGTGCGGTTGCTCAAGGGGTGGGTGGGCGGCTCGGACCCGCGTAAGGACGGAGCGGCCATCGGCCACTGAGCCATCGGCCACTGAGCCATCGG
>CALQGY020000142.1 GCA_943330235.2 Candidatus Kuenenia stuttgartensis | reverse complement strand
GGCCGCGCATCAGCCGAATGCCTGCTTCCTCTCCGCGGCGACGCCCCACTCGTGCATCGCTTCATCAAGGCGATCGCGCGACTCGTCCAATTGCTTGCCCAACGCTTGTGCGCGCGCCACACCGCTCGACGTTTCGTAGAGCGTCGCATCTTCAAGCAAACGTGTCAGCTCGGCGATTTGCGCTTCCAGCGTATTCACGCGCAGTTCGGCGTCGGCGAGCGCTTTCTCCGCCAGACGCGCCGCCTTGCGAACATCGGGATCTGACGCGGTCTTCTTCCCGTCACCTTTGCCGGTAGGCTTGGCCGTCGGCTTCGAGGAGGATTTCGCGTCATTGGCCTTCTGCGCCTTGCTCGATGCGACACGCGCCGCGTTGGCCTTTTCGGAGGCGGCGGCGGACAGCGCGCGCGCATCACGATCGGCCTTGATCTTGTTGTCGGCGCGCACCGATTCCCATTCGACAAACGACCCGTCGAAGAACAGCAGCTGCTGATCGCGCAGCTCCCACACCTGCGTGGCCAGTCCGCGCAGCACGGCGCGATCGTGGCTCACAATCAACACGCTCCCCTCGTATTCCTCGATGGCATCTTCGATGGCTTCGATGGATTCGACGTCGAGGTGATTGGTGGGTTCGTCGAGGATGAGCAGGTTGCTGGTGGACAACGTCAGCAGCGCAAGCGCCACACGCGCGCGCTCGCCGCCCGACAACGTGCCGACGGTGCGCTGCACTTCATCGCCCGAGAATCCGTAGCGACCGAGATGCCCTTGCACCTGACGCCGTTCCCAGAGCGGGCGCTCAGTGGCGATGGCCTCGTAGATGGACATCTCCAGCGGTAAGTGCCCGACATCCTGCCGATAGTACGCGACCGTGGTGGACGGACCCACCTTCACTTCGCCCGCGAGTGGTGGATGTTCGCCAAGCAGCGTCTTGATGAGCGTGCTCTTGCCGGCGCCGTTGGGGCCGAGCAGCGCGACGACTTCGCCGCGCTCGAGCACCACCGTGACATGACGCGCGAGTTCGCGCATCTCGCCCTGTGACGGCACCGCGACGGTGACGTCCACGGCCTCGATGACGCGATCCCCGCTGCGATTGCCGGCGGTAAGCCGGAGCGCCATCACGCCATCGGCGCCGATAGGCGCGGACAGACGCGGCATGCGCGCCAGCAACTTGCGACGGCCCTTGGCCTGCCGCGTGTTCTGCCCCGCGAGGTTGCGCGCGATGTATTCGGACTCGGACGCGATCTTCTTTTGCTGCTGGTCGAACTGGCGCAGCTGCGTCAGGCGTCGTTCTTCACGTTGCGTGATGAACGAGGCGTAGCCGCCGCTGTACGTGAAGGCGGTGCCGCCTTCGAAGTGCATGACGTGATCGGCGAAGGCATCGAGGAAGGCACGATCGTGGCTGATGCAGAGCACGGCCCGATCAATCTCCTTCAAGTGCTGTTCCAGCCACGCCGTGGTATCGAGATCGAGGTGGTTGGTGGGTTCGTCGAGAATCATGAGGTCGGCCGGCGTCGCGAGTTGCCGCGCGAGCGCGACACGTCCGCGCTCACCGCCGCTGAGCGTCCCGATGCGGGTGACGCGCGCCGCGTCCGGGTCGAATCCGACGCCCATCAGCACGCTGTCCACCTTCGCCGCCATCTGATAGCCGCCATCGCGCTCGAAGCGCTCGAGATCGCGGCCGTACTTTTCCATCGCCTCCTCGCCGTGATCGTGCTCGAGGTTGGCCACCTGCTCCGCGAGCGAGTGCTCGAGCGCGCGCAGGGCGCCGAACGCGTCGGCCACGATGTCCCACAGCGTCTGGTCCTCGGGGAATCGCCGGTGCTGATCCATCAGCGCGACGCGGAGCCCGGGGGTACGCGCGACCGCACCGCGTGTAGGCAGGAGGTCGCCGGTGAGCAGGCGCACCAGGGTGGTCTTCCCCGTCCCGTTTCGACCCACGACCGCCCAGCGGTCGTTCTCGCCGATGGTCAGACTGACATCGCGGAAGATTTCGGACGCGCCGAATTCGACCATCGCATTGCCGATGGAAATCAGCGTCATGCACACCTCATGGCGTTATGCTCACGACTACGGAGTAGAAAGAGAAGAGAGGGCCGCCCACGCGGACCGCACGGCGCTGGCCGTCGTGGCCAGCGATGCCCGATCGGCCGCCGACCAGCGTCGCACGCGCGCCCGGAGGCACCGCGCCCGCACGCCATCGCGCCAGGACAGCCCCAGATCCCCGAGCCGCGGAAGCAGCACAAGCACCGGAAGCGCCCACCACGCTGACACGGCCGCCGCGCGAAAACCCAGCGCGCACAGGCCGCCCAGAACCAGATACCCAAGAAAGATAAGGTGAAGACCCGGCAGAATCGTCTTCGCCATCAGGTCGGTCCGCACCTCGGCGGTTTTGCGAGCCATCCACCGGACCAGCACCCAGAGCGGCGCGTGCACCGCGAGCCCCACCACGGCGGGGACCGCGGCGACGACCAACCACACAGATGACGGCCACGCGGCCTGCGCGTTGGCGACGCCGGCCGCGTCCAGCACCCGCGCCGTGTCACGGGCCGACGTGTCGATACCGCCGGCACGCCGTACGGCGTCGTTGAGCGGGCCGGCGATCGATCGCCACGACACGCCGCGATGGTGGCCGTGCTCGCCATGCGCCGGCGCGTGGGATGCGGCGTGGGATGCGGCGTGGGATGCGGCGTGGGATGCGGCGTGGATTTCCGGGTGCTCGTCGCCCCGTTGCGAGGGGTCGCGCCCTTCCACTAGCAGACTGCACCGATGCTGGACGGCCGCTGCGGTCTCCAGCAACGGCTGGCCCGCCGTCGCGAGTAGCGCGGCCAGGGGTGCGATCAGGAGATCGCGCGACTCGGCGCTGGGCCAACTGCTGTTATTGCGCGTGACCGCGTGGAGCGCGTCGTGCAGCGCGGAGGAGAGCGCCGCCGGCGACGGGTCCGGCGTTGAGGCCGCCCACTGGCGCAGCGACCACGCGGCGCCGACCTGTACGAGCAGATCGCTACGGGTCGTGCGCGGTGCCTCATACTGTACACCGAAAGGCACCAGTATAAGATCTTTTATCGAGTCATCATCAAGTATTGATAAGGCCATCTTCGCGACACCTGACTTCGGACGACCCACGTGGCTGGTGTCGTGGACGCCGCCCTCGGGGAAGATGCCGACGACATCACCCGCCCGGAACGCCGCCGTGACCGCGTCGAATGCCGAGGCGTTAACCGCGGCCACATCCATGCCGCGTGCCCGCATCTTTCGGACGTCGCGCACCCGCATCACGGGAATGACCCCCATGCCGCGGTAGGTCGCCGACGCCAGCGGCAGGAGCGTCGCCGACACCGTCGCCACGTATCGGACCTGCCGACGCGTGGTGAACAGCCCGGCGATCACATCGGGGACATCGTTGGCGTGGTTGCCGAACAAGAACACCGCCCCGGACGTCGGGATCGCCTCGCGCCCCGCGAAGTGCACCTCGCGGTAGCACCAGTGCAGCGCGCGGCGACACAGCCAGCGCATGAAGGGCGGGATCAGGGACGTCGTCATGGGCGCGAAAGAAAGCGTGCCGAGTCAGTGAATGCGACTCCGTTGACGCGCTCCTTCATGCTCTGCACCTTCCGGCGAGCGACGGCCCCATGAGGTCGTCCTCCCACCTTATCCCGACCGCCACCATGACCACGTTCCGCTCCTCGTCCCGTCGCGCGGGCATGCCGCGTCTTGTCGGCACGCTGCTGGCCAGCGCCACCCTGTTGCTCGCGAGCGCCCGCACCGCGTCCGCGCAGCTCACCGACACCAAGGCGCTCACCGTCGCGGCGGTGAAGACCATGCTGTCGGCCGCCGAGGCCACAGCCAAGCAGAACAACTGGAATGTGTCCATTACGGTGGTGGACGCGGCCGGTGATCTGATGGGCTTTCTCAAGCTGGACGGCGCGTCGGTGGGTACCGTGCAGATTTCGCAGGGGAAGGCGCGTACGTCGGCGCGCTTCGGTCGGCCCAGCAAGGTGTACGCCGATCGCGTGTTGGCCGACACGTTGATCTTCCTGTCGGTGGACGGCCTCGTGTCTATTCAAGGCGGTCTGCCCATCATGGCTGGCGGGCGCGTGATCGGCGCCGTGGGCGTCAGCGGCGCGACCAGCGCGCAGGACGAGCAGGTGGCGGCGGCGGCCATCGCGGCGCTCAAGCCGTAAGGCAGTGCCTGGGTCGGCTCGGGCCGTTCGGGCGTGGCCGCCGCATCCTATCGGACCGGCGGCCGCCACCCCGATGCGCGCACCAGCGCGATGATGTGATCGGCCAGCCCTTCGCGGTGGGCCGGCGCCGACATGGTAAGTGAGAGCGTCGTGGCTTCGATCTGCGCGAGCTGCTGGGCGATGGCTTCGCGTGGCGCCTCGCCAAAGGCGAGGCGAATCAGCATCGGCACATAACTCTCGTATTCATCGCGCGGCGCGACCCCCGCGAGCGTCAGCGGATCCCACTGCTCATGCAGCACCGCGTTGACGGCAGCGACGAGTTCCTTGAAGACGGTGGGCATGTGTTGGCCGATGACAGGGAATGGAGTCTTGCCGTTCGGGCGGTTCTCCCGTGAGCTTAATGATGTCGTTCCGCGCGTCGTCACGCACGCGTGCCCACCCGTTCTCGATTGTGCCCGCCGGTTCGTCCCCTACCGATCAGACCGACCATGATGCTATTGCTCGCGGCCCTGCTGATGCAGCAACCGCCGGAGATTTCCCGGATCGTCGTCTCCCCCGCCAGCCGCACCATGACGGCCGGCGACACGCTCCGTCTGCGCGCGGAAGCGCGCGACGCCCAAGGCACCGTGATTCCCGGCGTGACGTTCCGGTATCGACTGGGCGGATCGGCGCGATTTGAGGGGCGCGTGGATTCCTTGGGGCTGGTGACCTCGGGTTCGACGGCCATCCTGCCGGTGACGGTCACCGCCACCCTCGCGGGGGCGAAGCCCAAGTTTGAAGTCATCGAGATTCGCGCGCTGCCGGGCGCCGCGGCGCGCATTGAAGTGGCACCGGCGCGGATGGTGCTGGTGTCGGGTCAGCGACTGCGCGCCACCGGGCGCGCGTTCTCCGCGGCCGGTGACCAGCGCGCGGATGCGGTGACCTGGTCGAGCGCGAATCCCAAGGTGGCCACGGTCAGCGCGGCCGGATTGATCACCGCCGTCGGAACGGGCAGCACGGCCATCACGGCTAGCGTCGGCACGGTGAAGAGCACGATCGCCGTGTCGGTTGCGGCGGGCTCGCTCAGCGCGCTCTCCCTCACACCGGGGAACGTCACCGCGCGCACCGGCGATGTGTTGCGCTTCGCGGTATCGGCGAAAGATGCCGCGGGCAAGAACATCGCCGGGCTCACACCCACGTGGAGCTTCTCGCCGGGTCACGGCACCATCGATACCGACGGCGCCTTCGTGGGTTACGAGGCCGGCGAGTACACGGTCACGGCATCATTCGGCACGCGCAGCGTTGAGTCCACCATCACGTTGAACGAGCGCGATGTGCGCCGCCCGCTGTCGCTGGTGGGACGCCTGCCGCGCTCACGCTTCTCGACGGAAGAAGTGTGGCTGCATCAGGACGGCAAGCACGCGTATCTGGGATCGGGGAGTGGTGGTGATGTGCTGTATGCGCTCGACATCAGCAACCCCGCCAATCCTACGGTCACGGATTCGGTCATCTCGAACACGCGGCGCGTGAACGATGTGATGACGTTTCCCGATGGCAAGTTTCTGGTGTTCACGCGCGAGGGCGCCAGCGATCGCAAGAACGGCATTGTGATCTGCTCCATCGATGATCCGGCGCACCCCAAGGTGATCGCGGAGTTCACCGATGGCGTCACGGGCGGCGTGCATTCGGCGTACGTGTACAAGCAGGACAAATTCGGCACGTTCATTTATCTGACCAACGATGGCACCGGCGCCCTGCACATCATCGATGTGAATGATCCGTACCATCCCAAAGAAGTGGCGCGCTGGAAAACAGAAGGACGTCCTGATGCCGGCCGTTCGCTGCACGACATCGATCTGCGCGACGGCCTGTTGTACGCGAGCTACTGGAACGACGGCATGATCGTGCTGGACGTCGGCAACGGCATCAAGGGCGGTTCGCCCGCGAACCCGGTGATGGTGTCGCAGTTCAAGTACGACCTGAATGCGATGTACAAGCAGGTGGAAGTCGATGGCGGCCCGGGCTTCATTCGTGGCACGCACACGGCGTGGCGCCACAAGAACTACGTCTTCATCGCCGACGAAGTGTTCCCGGCGGCGTATTCCAAGGGCACGAAAGACGCGGCCGCCAGCCGCGCCTACGGTCGGCTGCAGGTGCTCGACGTGAGCGACATCATGCACCCGAAGTCGGTGGCCTGGTATGAGCCCGAGTACGGCGGCGTGCACAACGTCTGGGTGGCGGGCGATACGCTCTACATGGGCGCGTACAACGCGGGCTTCCGCGTATTCGATATCTCGGGCGAACTGCGCGGTGATCTGCGCGCGCAGGGACGCGAGATCGGCCACCTGAACACGGCCGACATGGAAGGGCACATCAAGAACTCGGCCATGACGTGGGGCGTCGTGGTCAACCCCAAAGACGGCCTGGCGTACGTGAACGATGACAACAACGGGCTGTGGATCATCAAGATCGAACCCAAGCCCACGGTCAAGGTCGTTCCGTGATGCGATGGTGTGTTGCGACCACGTTGATTGGTGCCATGCTCCCCATGGCACTGATCGCGCAGGCGTCAACATCCGCAACACCATCGGCGGCGCCGACGCGTGACTATCTGGTGCTGGTGGCAAGTGAATCGGTGGACCGCGTGGCCCTCATCCGCTTCGGTGCGCGTGGCGCGGTGATTGAGCGCGAGCGCTATGTCGGGTGGTCACCCACCGAAGTGGCGGGACCACACGGCGTGGCGGTCTCGCCCGATGCCACGCAGTACTTCGTCACCACCGCCCACGGCAATCCGTTTGGTAAGCTCACGAAGTACAACGCTACCACCGGCGACGTGGACGGTAGCGTCATGCTTGGCAACTTTCCGGCCACCACACAGGTCACCCCCGACGGCTCGTTAGCGTTCGTGGTGAATTTCAATCTCCACGGCGAGATGGAGCCCAGCGACGTATCGGTCGTGTCAGCGGCCGAAATGGTGGAGATTGCGCGCATCACCACGTGCACGATGCCGCATGGGTCGCGCATCAGCACCGACGGCACCAAGCACTACTCGGCGTGCATGATGGATGACGAGTTGGTGGAGATTGATACGCGCACGCTCACGGTTTCCCGCCACTTCTTCCTCACCAAGGGGCAGGAGATGGGCATGACCGGTGCCCCGCCAGCGCGCGGCGCGGCCATGCACGCAGGGCACGATATGGGCGGACACGGCATGGAGCCACCCATGCCGGGCGACGTCTCGTGCTCGCCCACGTGGGCACAACCCTCTCGCGACGGCACGCGCGTATGGGTAGCGTGCAACAAGTCCAGCGACATCGTAGAGATTGACACGAAGTCGT
>CALQGY020000141.1 GCA_943330235.2 Candidatus Kuenenia stuttgartensis | reverse complement strand
TTGCATCACGCCCATGTCCACCACTTCGTAGCCGTTACACTGCAGCACCACGCCCACGATGTTCTTGCCAATGTCGTGCACGTCGCCCTTCACGGTGGCCATCAGCACGCGACCGGCGCTCTTGCTGGTGGCGGTCTTGAGCGCCTCGATGTACGGCACGAGATGCGCCACCGCTTTCTTCATCACGCGCGCGCTCTTCACCACCTGCGGCAGAAACATCTTGCCCGCGCCGAACAGGTCGCCCACCACATTCATCCCCTGCATGAGCGGCCCTTCAATCACATCCACCGGATGCGCCGCTAGCAGACGCGCCTCTTCCGCGTCCTCCACCACCCACTGGTCGATGCCGCGCACCAGCGCATGCGCCAGTCGCTCATGCACCGGCATCGCGCGCCACGCGAGGTCGTCCGACACCTTCGCCACGCGCCCCTTGGCCTGGTCGGCCACATCCAGCAGTCGCTCGGTGGCGTCGGTACGCCGATTGAGCACCACGTCTTCCACGCGCTCACGCAGGTCGAGCGGAATGTCCTCGTACGGAATGAGCTGCCCGGCGTTCACAATGCCCATGTCCATCCCGTTGCGGATGGCATGATACAGGAACACCGCATGCATCGCTTCGCGCAGCGGATTGTTGCCGCGGAACGAGAAGGACATGTTGCTCACGCCACCGGACACCTTCGCGTGCGGGAGCGTGCGCTTGATTTCGCGCGTGGCGTCAAAGAACGCCAACGCGTACGTCGCATGCTCTTCGATGCCGGTGCCGATGGCGAAAATATTCGGATCGAAAATGATGTCCTGCGGCGGGAACCCGACCTGCTCGGTGAGCAGCCGGTACGCGCGCGTGCAGATGGCAATCTTGCGCTCGGTGGTGTCGGCCTGCCCTTGCTCGTCAAAGGCCATCACAATCACCGCCGCCCCATAGCGCCGCACCAAGCGCGCCTGCCGCAGAAACTCCGCCTCGCCCTCCTTCATCGAGATGGAATTCACGACGCCCTTGCCCTGCAAGCACTTGAGCCCCGCCTCGATGACCGACCACTTGCTGGAGTCGACCATGATGGGGACCCGCGAGATATCGGGCTCCGACGCCAACAGGTTGAGATACGTCACCATGGCGTACTCGGCGTCCAGCAACCCCTCGTCCATGTTGACATCAATCAGCTGCGCGCCGCTCTCCACCTGCTGGCGCGCCACCGTGAGGGCGTCCGCGTAATTGCCGTCAAGAATGAGCTTCGCAAACTTGGCCGACCCCGTGACGTTGGTGCGCTCGCCAACGTTCACGAAATTGGTGTCCGGCCCGATGGTCATCGGTTCCAGACCAGACAGCCGCAGCCGAGGGGGGATGTCCGGAATCGGGCGCGGCGCAATGCCTCGTACGGCCTCGCCGATGGCCTTGATATGCGCCGGTGTGGTACCGCAACAGCCGCCGACGATATTCAGCAGCCCGCTGGTCGCCCACTCACGCAGGTGCGTCGCCATCGCCTCGGGCGACTCATCATACTCGCCGAATGCATTGGGAAGGCCGGCATTCGGGTGCGCGCTGACGTACGTGTCGGCGAGGCGCGACAGCTCCTGGACATAGCCTCGAAGCTGTGCCGCGCCGAGGGCGCAATTCAAGCCGATGGCCAGCGGCTGGACGTGCGCCATGGACGTCCAGAACGCCTCGGCCGTCTGGCCGGAGAGCGTGCGTCCGCTGGCATCGGTAATCGTGCCGGAAATCATGACCGGCACACGAATCTCGTGATCGTCGAAGTACTGCTCGATCGCGAACAGCGCCGCCTTGGCGTTCAGCGTGTCGAAGATGGTTTCCACCATCAGGATGTCAGCGCCGCCGTCGAGGAGGCCCTTCACCGCGGTAGTGTACGCGGCCACGAGCTGGTCGAAGGTCACATTGCGCGCGCCGGGGTTCTCCACCTCGGGAGAAAGGGAGGCCGTCCGGTTAGTCGGTCCCAGCACCCCGGCCACGAATCGCGGCCGAGAGGGGTCGCGCGCCTCGAATTCGTCGGCAATGCCCCGCGCCAGTGATGCCGCCGCCACGTTGATCTCGTAGGCGAGCGCTTCCATGCCGTAGTCCGCCATGGATATGGCGTTGGCGTTGAAGGTGTTCGTCTCGAGAATGTCCGCGCCCGCCTCCAGATACTGCGCATGGATGGCGCCCACGATCTCCGGCCGTGTCAGGACCAGCAGGTCGTTGTTTCCCTTGAGGTCGGATGGCCAGTCGGCAAACCGGGTACCCCGGTAGTCGGCCTCGCCGAGCCGATAGGTCTGGAGCATGGTGCCCATGGCACCGTCCAGCAGAAGGATGCGCGCTCGGAGCGCGTCCCTGAGGCGCTGATCCCGTCGTGTACGAAGAGTCATCTGACTAAGATAATGCATACCGGTTGACGTCGAGTTCCCCTCAATAATGACGACATGCGTGTTCTGATGGTCGATGCGGCGGGGTTCTCGCCGCCCTACGACTACTCGCTGGTCGGGGCACTTCGCGACGCGGGCGTGGACGTCGATCTCATTGAGCCGCCTGACATGCGCTCGGCGTGGTCCGACCACGATGCATCCGTCACGCCCCCGCGATTCAAGCGGCTGAGCCGGGTGCTCAAGGGCGCCGCGTACGTCGCCCGCATGCGCGCCTTACTCCGGCGTGTCGACGCGGAGCGACCGGATGTCGTGCACTTCCAGTGGCTGGCCCTGCCCGCGATCGACGGCTACGTCATCAACCGGCTACGCGGTCGGTGCGCGCTGGTCTTCACGATGCACAATACGTCCCTCTTTCACGGGGCCGCCTCGTCCGGCGTGCAGGGGTGGAACGTCAATGACGTGTATGCGCAGTTCGACCGCATCATCGTTCACAGCGAGTTCGGGCGTCGGGCCGCCCTTGCATCGGGACGAGCGCGCGACGAACAGCTCGTGCGTATCCCCCATGGCGCATTCTCGCACTATGCGCAGCTTTGCCCGCCGGACCGTGCGCAACGATCCGAGTCGCCACGACTCCTTTTCGTCGGGTCGATCAAGCCGTACAAGGGGTTGGATGTCTTGATTCGGGCTTTCGCCCTGATGCGTCAAGCGATGCCGGAATCCACCGCTCGATTGGTAGTCGCGGGCTACCCGAGTATGCCCATGGACCCGCTGTTCGCGCTGGCGGCCAGCCTGGGCGTGGCCGAGCACATCGATTGGCGGTTGCGCCATCTGACCGAGCGCGAGCTCGCCGGCGAGATCGCGGCATCGCACGCGGTGTTGCTGCCGTATCGCGAAATCGATCAGAGCGGCATCCTGCTGGCGGCGGTGGCCATGCAGCGTACCGTCATCGGCTCCGCGATCGGGGGGTTCCCCGAAATCATCGAACACGAACGTCACGGCCTCCTTGTTCCGCCCGGTGATCCCGAGGCGCTCGGTGCCGCGCTCGTGCGCTTTGTGAGTTCGCCGTTGCGTAAATCGCGATTTGAGGACGAGCTGGGCGCACTGGCCGGTGGCGATTTGAGCTGGAACCATGTGGCCCTCGCCACCATCAGCGCCTATCGCGGATTACATGGCGGCGATCACAACTCTTCGTTCGGACAGGAGCCTCACCCGCCCGCATCGCTCTGATACGCAGGCCAAATGCGATGCGGCGCGGTAGTGGGCGTTCGTGTTGACGGTACTGGGAGAGATCGGTCGGCGGCCCTCGGCGACTGAGAGCTTCTTCGGCCTCCGCCCTTCAGGCCGCCGCGTATGTTTCGTGTCGCGGCCTGAGCACCCCAGGCAATGTCATTCGTCGCCCCGAGAACACACCAAGGCAGCGTGCGATTTGTACCTGCCGATAGAAGCGACCGCCTCTCTCGCGGCAGAGTTCTTATCTCCACTGAAGCGCACACCATGTTCAATGAGCCACAGTAAGTCGGCGACACCATTTCGCCGGGACATCGAGGGCTTGCGGGGCATCGCCGTATCGCTAGTCGTGGCCTTCCATGCCGGTCTGTACGGCGTCCGCGGTGGGTTCATCGGCGTGGACGTCTTCTTCGCCATGTCCGGCTATCTGATCACGGGGTTGCTGGTCGAGGAGATCGAGCGCAACGGCCACATCGCCTTTCTCGGGTTTTATGCACGTCGCGTGCGCCGCCTGCTTCCCGCGTCGGCATTGATGTCCGCGGTGACGCTATCCGTTTGTGCGCTGATGCTCGGTCCCGACGAACTGGCAAGTGCCGCACGCGCCGCGCGTGCCTCCGCTGTCTATCTGAGCAACGTCTATTTCAGCATTAACGCGGCCGACTACTTTGCCGCGGACGTCAAACGCAATCCGTTTTTGCACACGTGGTCACTCTCCGTTGAGGAGCAATTCTACTTCGTCTGGCCACTGCTACTGGCCATCGGGATGCGGCTCTTTCGCTCACGACGCGGACTGCGTGGACTACTCGTGGTCATGACAGTCGTGTCGTTTGCGGTATGCCTCCGGGCGACGTCGCATTCAAGCCCCTTGGCATTCTATCAGTTACCCGCACGTGCATGGGAGTTCGGCATCGGTGGCGTCGCGGCACTGACGCCAGTCCACCTCTGGCGCCTCTCCGGGCGGACCGTTCAATGGACGCGCAATGCGGGGCTCGCGCTCGTGCTGCTTTCGGGCGCGCTCATTACCGAGAGCGGCCAGTTTCCTGGTTGGATTGCGGCGGTACCCGTATGCGGCACCGTGATCGTCTTGCTCGCGGGTGCAGCCTCCCCTGATCAGAGCGTCGGCGGCCTTCTGAATCACCCGGTGCTGCAGGTTACCGGGCGGCTCTCGTACTCGTGGTACCTGTGGCATTGGCCGTTTCTGGTTTTGTCGGAGGCGCTGTTTCCCGGCCTGTCTGTAGTCCTCAAAATCGCGGTCGCCCTCTCGTCGTTGGGTGTTGCCGCCATGGCGCACGAGTGGATTGAGAATCCCGTCAGATTCAACCTGTACCTGAATCAGGTGCCAGCCCGTTCGTTGGGACTCGGCGCGGTGCTGACGGCACTGGCGTTGGTAACGAGTTGGCGATCGCTGTCCTTTGCCGACGAGCTGTCAGAGCGGCCGGAGCAGGCGCAGGTTTCGAACGAGGTTCGGTCTGATCTCGCGAGCCTTTCACGGGCGAACTGTATGTCGCTCGGCTCGTCGTCCGAAGTAAAGCAATGCACGGTCGGACCTCCGACCGCGAGCCGCCGAATTGTACTGTTCGGCGACTCGCATGCGCTGCAGTGGTTCAACCCCCTACTCCGCATCGCCGAATCAGATTCTTTACGCGTCACCACCATTCTCAAGTCGAGCTGTCCGGCGGCCATCATCGACGTGCCTAACAAGGCGGCGGATTTCGTGCGATCGTGCAACGAATGGCGGCGCCAAGCGCTCCACACGATTGATTCGATCCGTCCAACGCTGCTGATTGCGGCCGGCGCCTCCGTGTATCTCACGATCAGCGGGAAACCGGCCGCGAATTCAGGACTCAGCGTCGCACAATGGAGCCAAGGGGTACGGCGCCTCTTTCAGCAGCTCGACAGTGCCCACGTTCGAACCATCTGGCTCCGCGATAATCCTCTTCCTCCGGTCAACGCCCCAACGTGCGTTGCTCGAGCTCTCCGGCACGGCTGGTATCCACGCGGCAGTTGCCGTTTCGATCGGTCAAAAGGTCAGGTGCAAGAGGTATTCGATGAAGAGCGTCGCAGCGCCACAGGCTTGCATTTCGTCTCATTTGTGGACATGACCGATCAGATCTGCCCCGACGCGAGCTGTCCGATGGCCACGCAGGGCCAGCTGGTTTACCACGATGATCATCATTTGAGTGGCGGATTTACGTCGCGTCTGGCCGCGGTGCTTCGCCAGCGGCTGTTTGCGTCGGTCCCGATGCGATAAGGCGACCGACCGGCGTGCGCGTGCTCGTAGCACCGACCCTCGTCCGATTGCCCGATTCGATTAACGTTATGCATGCGCACGAATAGCCCTCGAACAGGCGACGATATCTCCGCGATCACGGTCCTCCAAAACGGCCCGCGTGCCTCGCTCATCGCCCGCCTCCTCGACCCCGACCAGGTCATCCTGTTCGACGGCGCCATGGGCACCGTGCTCTACGCGCGCGGGGTGTTCATCAATCAGTGCTACGATGAACTCGTGCTGCGTCAGCCCGATCTGGTGCGTGAGATCCATGCGGCCTATGTGAAAGCCGGCGCCGAGGTGCTGGAGACCAACACGTTCGGCGCCAACCGCACCAAGCTCACGCAGTACGGGCTGGAGGGGCAGGTGGCGGCCATCAATACGCGCGCGGCCGAGCTGGCACGCGAGGCCGCCGGAGAAGACCGTCTCGTCGCCGGTGCGGTGGGGCCGCTGGGCGTGCGCCTCGAGCCGTATGGCGCCACCAGCCGCGATGAAGCGCGCGCCATGTTCGCCGAGCAGATGGCGGCGCTCAAGGCCGGTGGTGCGGATTGCTTCCTGCTGGAGACGTTTGCCGATCTGGAGGAGCTGGAGCAGGCCATTCTCGCCGCGCGCGACGTGGACGCCAGCATGCCCGTGATTGCGCAGGCGACCGTGGGCCCCGATCTGCGCACCGCCTACGGGGCAAGCCCCGAAGACATCGCCCGCGCGCTCGACCGCTGGGGCGTAGACGTGATCGGGCTCAACTGCTCCGTCGGTCCGCAGACCATCCTCGAAGCTATCGAGCGCATGGCCACGGTGACGTCGCGCAAGCTGTCGGCGCAGCCCAACGCCGGTATGCCGCGCGACGTCGGCGGCCGCTCCATGTACATGGCCAGCCCGGAGTACATGGCCACGTATGCGCGCCACCTGATTCAGGCCGGCGCCAAGATTGTGGGCGGCTGCTGCGGCACCACGCCCGAGCACATCAAGGCGATGGTGGAGGGGGTGCGTCCGCTCAACCCTCGCGCCGGCATTGTGGTGCGCGATACCGCGGAATATCGAGCCGCGCACCCCGAGGCGCCTACGGGGCGTACGCCGGTGGCCCTGGCGCAACGCTCG
This sequence comes from Candidatus Kuenenia stuttgartensis, assembly GCA_943330235.2. Classification (GTDB taxonomy): domain Bacteria; phylum Gemmatimonadota; class Gemmatimonadetes; order Gemmatimonadales; family Gemmatimonadaceae; genus Gemmatimonas; species Gemmatimonas stuttgartiensis_A. The sequence goes on along the minus strand of CALQGY020000141.1, from coordinate 572 downwards.
CGCTTTGGCGCCAAGCTGGCCGCGGGGCAGTTCGTCACGTCGGTGGAAATCGTGCCGCCGCGCGGCGTGGACACGGTCAAGCTGGAGCAGGACGCGGCCACGCTGTTTCGCGCGGGCGTTGATGCCATCAACGTGCCCGACGGGCCGCGGGCCCAGAGTCGCATGGGTGCCATTGCCACGAGTCTCATCATCGAGCGGCATGGCATTGAGGCAGTGACGCACTATTGCTGCCGCGACCGCAATCTGCTGGGGATGCTGAGCGACCTGCTCGGCGCCTCCGCGCTCGGGCTGCGCAACCTGCTGCTCATCACCGGCGACCCGCCGAAGATGGGACCCTACCCCGATGCCACGGCTGTTTTTGACATCGATGCCATCGGCCTCACCAATCTTGTCAGCAAGCTCAATCGCGGGCTCGACCCGGGGGCCAACCCCATCGGCGAGCCAACGCGTTTCGTGATTGGTGTTGGCGTGAACCCGGCCGCGATCGATCCGGCGCATGAGCTCAAGCGGTTTCACTGGAAGGTGGAAGCGGGGGCGGAATACGCCATCACGCAGCCGGTGTTTGATCCACA
>CALQGY020000140.1 GCA_943330235.2 Candidatus Kuenenia stuttgartensis | reverse complement strand
GCATGCGGGCGCCAGTTACTGGTGAGGCCCAGCCGACGCACGCGGTTGACCTGCGCGAGTTCTTCGTTGCGTTGCGCTTCCACGCTGCCCTCGAGCGACGCATCCAGGCGCGCGCCAAAGGCGCGACTCAGCGACAGCCCTTCCACGGCATTCGAAAAATCAGCGGCTTCACGCGTGAGCTGCTGGTTGTCCTGACGCGACTGCGTGTGACGTAGCGCTGCCATCCATCCGGCCACTTGCCACTGGAGGCTGCCGTTCAGCGACGTGGCCACCTGATCGGCGAGGTCCTGCGGGCGGAAATCGTTGGACGATGGCCGCTGCGTCGCGAATTGGTGGGCGGTGTTCAGTCCCAGCGATACCTGCGGCCAGCGAGTCGGGTGCGTCGTGATGCGCAGCAGCGAGGCCAAACTGAAGGCGGCGTTGCCCGATGCGCCTTCGGTGCGCGACGTGAGCAGGCTGCCGACATTGGCGAGGTTGTCGCGCGCGCGCGATACCGTGCCTTGCAGCGCGAGCACATCGAGCGACCCGTTGAGGTCCACCGACGATTGATCACGATCCGCTTGCGCGAACGATCCCACGCTGCGAAACAGTGGATCGACGCGCTCGTGGCGCACGCTGACCGTCAGACCGACCGGCACGCGGGCGAAGAGCCGCGTGCCCTGCAGTAGCCCCAGCGACCCCTCCAGAAACCGGGCGCCGCGCGTGTCGCGCGGGAGCACGCGCACCGCGAGTCCCTCCGTGAGCTGTGAATCTCGCTGCGCGTCGCGCGACGGCACGAGAAACGCACTGCGCGTGTAGCCCGCCGACAGGCGTCCGCGTTGTCCCGGCGTGGTGGCCGACAGCTCGACGCTGGTACCGCGGCTGTCTTCGGCGTCGGTGACGGCACCCTGCGTGAAGCCGGCGCGTGGCTGCAGCGCGCCGTCCAGCGCGGCCAGTTTCAGCTGCAGTGCGCCCGGGCGCTTGCGGAGCAGTTCGAGGTCGAGTCCCGCGGTGTTGAGACGATGCGTCGACTCCGCGACGCCGAGGACATTGTCCCAGCCCACCATGGCACCGCCGGCCACCGAGCCGGCGGAGAGCTGCGCCCAGGACGGGCCGGTGCGGAGGGTGACGCCGCGCGCGGCGAAGTTGGTGAGGAGATGGCGACTGTTGCCGATGGCCACGTGGCCGATATCCACGCGGGTGCTGGGCAATTGCAGCGACACCAGGTAGCTCCCCAGATCCACCAGCGGGGCGCGGTCGCCGCGCTGGCCGAAGCGGAGTGCGCGTTCGACGGCGGTGGCACCGACCAGCGCTGACTGCGATTCGATGGTGAGCCCCGGGCGCACATGCACGCTGCGATGGCCGCCGCTGAAGGAGACGATCTGCTGTCGCGAGACGGCGCTGCCGCCGTTCGTCCCGCCGCCGGCCAATGCGCCGCTGCTGTTGGCATCGATGGTGGGCGCGGCACGTGCCGTCGCAAATCCACCGGCGAACTGGATGTGCAACGGAAACGTGCCCAGCCCAGTAAAGCGCCCATCGCGTTTGAGCAGGACGGTCAGTGGCGCATCCCCACCATCGAGGGGGAACGCGCCCGGCACAATCGACACGGTCGTGCCGCGCACCACCGTCAGCGCGGTCACGTCCACGGTACCGGCCAGAATTACTAGCGTCCCGTCGCTCGCGAGCAGCGGCCGGTTGAGCAGCAGGTCGATGGGCTCGCGGCCGCTCCGCAGGCGGTCGAGTGAGAGCGCCGGACGAATGGCCAGGGGCTCCGCTTGTGGCGCGGGCGCCTGAGCGCGGAGGGGAGAGAACGCCGCCAGGGCGGTGAGGCAGACGAAGGCGTGGGTCCACGCGGACGCCGTCCGGATGACCGCGGACGAGAGGCTGGCGAATGGTCGCATGAGCAGCATGACCGAGTATACGCATCGCGCGTCGGAAATTCTCACGCCATGCCCGCCCCATCCGTTTTCCGCACGGGGCGGACATATTGACGGCGTCGCCTTCGCTCTCGTCCCGCCGCCTCTCGCGATTTGACTTCGCTGCCGCACGACCGCCACACCGTGCTCCCCGCCGCCACGGGCCCTGCCGATCGGCAGGGCGACGAGTCGGCGGTCGGCCGCGGCTTGGAGCGCGTCATGACGCAATTCGGGGCGCTGCTGAGTCGTATCGCGCGGTCGCGCGGCATTGCCCCCGCTGACGTCGATGATGTGCTGCAGGATGTCCGCATCCGGCTGTGGAAATCCCAAGGCACCGCTGAGAATATCGCGGCCCTGTCGACGTCCTATCTGGTGAAGGTGGCCTCCTCCGCCGCCATCGACGTGTTGCGTCAGCGTCGGCGAGACGCTGGGGAGTCGTTAGATCAGCGGTCTGCCGAGGGCATGGTGCCCGAGGCGCTGCAGGTCGCGGCCGTTGACCATGATCAGAACGCGGCGCTGGCGCATCGGCTGGATCAGGCGCTCCTGGCCCTCGCTCGCAATCGGAGACTCGTCGTGCAATTACATCTGGACGGGTACGAGCGTCACGAGATCGCGGCCATCACGACGTACAGCGACGCGAAGGTGCGCAACCTGTTGTACCGCGGGCTGGACGATCTGCGGGCGCATTTGCGCGGGAACGGAGAGGAGACGCGTGCATAACGACGACATTGGGGATGACGCGCTGCGGCGCGCGTATGCCGCGCTGCGGACGCGCCGCGCCGCGCAGCCGCTCGATCGCCGACCGGCCCTCGAGCGATTGGACGACGTACTCGACGCCGATCGGTCCGATCGGCTCTCGGACGACGCGCGCGAGCAGGCGCTGGATGACGCACTCGCCAGCGGGGCGGCAGACGAACTGGCGTTGCTCTACGCAGTGCGGACCGCCGCCAGCACCGCCGCCGGCGGGGCCACCATCACCGCCGCGAGCACCGATGCCGCGGGCGCGGCATCGCAGACGACCAGCACACGAGGCCTGCACCTGACGCAGGGGCGACCGCGGTTCCGACGCGGCCCGTGGGCGATCGCAGCCGGACTGGTCATGGCGGTGGGGCTGCCGTGGGCGCTGTCGCGCGATCGTGCCGCCACGGCCACCGGCGAGGGCTCGACGCCGGACTCGGCCAACGCCGGCGCGACGTTCCGCGCCGCCGCGCTGCCGTCGGCGGGGCCAACGCTGCTGGCGCCTGCCGCGGTGGCCACGGGCACGTCGTCGCCAAACGACGCCCTCGTGTGGCGCTGGTCGTCGGTGGCGGGCGCCGATCGGTACACGATCGAGTGGCTCGATGCGGCCGGCGCGGTGGTGACGCGGGTCGAAACAACCGACACGGTCTTCGTGCTTGCGGCCACCGACCGGTCAGCGACGGGCGAGGCCGTCCGCGCCGCGTCGCGACGTGCCGAGGCGTGGTGGGTGTCCGCACGCCTGTCGGACGGGACTCAGGTGCGCAGCGAACTCCGGCTGCTGAAGCGCGTCGCGACGCCGTAGCCCGCGGCCAGTACGACCATCGCCAGTAGCCACGGCCACGCGCGTTCGAACGTCACGCCGCCGCGCCGTGCCTGCAGGGTGACCTGCAGCGTGGGATCGCCGGCATACTCAAAATTCGCCCACACTGCCGGCGAGACACCGCGCGCGATCGCGTCGCGTCGCGTGCGATGCAGTGCCGCCACGACGTCGCCGTCCTCGAGCAGGGCACGATAAAACGCCTCGACGAACGGCACGATGGTCGCGTCATCCACGCGCCACCGCGTGGCGAGCACCCCGCGGGCGCCCGCGTCAAGCGCGGTGCTGGCCAGCCCTTGCAGCGATTGCCCGCTGACCATCAGACCGTCCGCGCTGGCGCACGCCGACAGGACCACCAGATCGAACGGCATCGGTCGCGCCGCCAGCTCGGCGACCGACACGAGCCCCGGGTGCGCGGCGCTGGACTGCAGCACGATACCGCTACCGTCAAACGAGCCGGGGTCCGACACGGCATGCGATGCGATGTGGAGCACCCGCCCGCCACGCGGCATGTCGCGCAGGAAACTTGCTGCTGATGCGTCACGCCCATCGAGCATCTCGCGGCCAGCCAGCATCGCGCTGATCACGCGAAGCTCGCGTCGGGCGCCCGGAAGCGGTGACCACGGCGTTGCGCCGTTGGCCGTCGTCGGCATGATGGCCGGTGCGCCGATCAACATGACGCGGCCACGCGATGACGCCTCCGCACGCGCCCCGCCCACGCGTGCCGCGTCAACCGCGCCGAGCGCGTCCTCGACGGTCGGTGCCGTGGCCAGTTCGTAGCGCAGCGCTATTGGCGACTGCGTGGCATCGGTGAGGGCGGCGAATGGCAACCGGTGCAGCATCCCATCGGGGACAATGGTGACCCGACGGACCGTTGAGGGCAGGAGCGCGGTGATGGGGTCGAGCAGCGCCGCACCCAGCGACCGCGCCAAGCGCGGCGGCGACGAGCCCGCGGCCAGAAACGCACTGAACCGCTCAATGGCATCGGCGAGTGAGTCGATGGGGGCCAGGCGGACGCTGATGAGGGAGTCGCGGGTGAGCACGAAGGCGGTGGTGGGCTCACCGCCGCGGCCGACGGCAAAGCTCACGACGGCCCGCGTGATGGGCAGCATCGCACGGGCACGCGCCGTCAGTCGCGTCGGCGAGAGCGCCAGCGCCGGCGCGGGGCGTGCCGCCGCGGCCGTGTCGGTCGAGGTCGCGAGCGACTGCGCGTTCAACAATTGCACGTCGTTCGCGCGAAGCCGACGCCACTCTGAAATAGCGAGTGCCTCGGGGGCGCGGTGTGCTGCAGCGAAGCGCGCGATCAGGGTGGCAAGCCCAAGATCGGCGTCCCAGTCAAGATGCCGATCCTGCAACGCCGCCACCTGGTCGTCACGGCGCGGGCGTGCTCGACGCCACACGTCCAGTGTCTGTTGCGCGCTTTCGATGTTGTGCCACGCGCCATCGAGGCGGCCGGCCATCGCCTCGGCCTCGGCCATCCGGCTCCGGACTTCGAACCGGGCCGGCGGGCGCGTATCCTGCAGGTCGGCGAGCAACGCGGACCACGTCGACAGCGCGTGGCGCACATCGCCCTGTCCGAGTGCGACGAGTCCGCGTTGGAACCTGAGCTCCGCGTCCCAGCTATCAATGGCCATCGTGCGGGACAGCGTCGTCGCCGAATCGAGCAGCTGAAGACTCCGCGGGGCCTGTCCCTGTCGGTTCGCAATATCCGCTCGCGCGATCAACGACGGCAGGGCGATCAGGGGCGCGAGCGCCACGCTGGTGGGCATCAGCGCGGCGTACGCGCGTTCCGCCGTCACCAGTTCACCACGCAGCAAGAGGCCATCGGCCGTGGTCAGGTTCGCGAACGTCTGTCCCGTCCGGTCGCCCGTGGCGGTCAAGAGCGTCCGCGCACGCGCCAGATACTCGCGCGCGTCGCGCCACGCCCCGATGCGCTGCGCCAGCTGGCCAAGATTCAGCGCGGCCCATCCCTCCAGACCGCGATTGCCGATGGATTGCGCGATGGTGCCCGCTTCGCGCAGCGCCTCGCGTGCAGGCCCGTAGCGACCGCGGGTGGTCAGGGTGTATCCCTGCCACTGCCGCGTGGCGGCGAGTCCGTTGAGCAGGCGGGCCGACCGTTGCACCGACGCGAGCGTGTCGAGGGTTGCCAGCGCCTGCTCCACGAAACCGCCCGCTTCGACGGCCTGGGCGCGGGCGAAGAGGCATTCGGCGTACGTGCGCGGTCCCTGCGCCCGCGCACCATCAAGCGCGCGACGCCATGTGGAGTCGGCGATTGGCTCCGCCGCCCGTACGGCCACCTGCAGCCAGGCGCATTCATGACGGGCCCGTAGCCACGGGTCGGTGGCGGGCAGTCGTGTCGCCGCCGTGCGCAGCACGGTGCGTGCCGAGTCCACGCCGGCGGTGCGCAGCGTCGCGAGCGCCTCGCCCACGAGCGATTCGACCTCGCCGCTGACGTCCCCGACGCGCGCCATCGCGACGGCCGCTTCGTGAAATGTTTGGCGCGCCTGCGCGTATTGCGACTGCTGACCCGCGAGGAGCGCCGACCCTAACGTGGCGTGTGCGGCCAGCGCCGGACGGCGGGAGGCGCGCAGGGTGGCATAGAGCGGCGCGGCGCTGTCCGGCGCGAACCGCAGCCGAGCGACGGTGGCGCGAAAGAGCAGGGCATCTTCTGGGTCGTCGCCCGCGCGGGCGGGCAACGGCGTCAGCGCGGCCAGCCCTGCGGAGTCCGCCACGTGCGTGAGCCGTCGCACCAGCGCCCCCGGAGCAACGGGGGCCGATCGAGGCTGTGCCTGTGCGATGGTGACCAGCGTGGTCAGCAGCGCGGCCGCTTGGAGCGAAAGCGCGAGGATGCGGCGGGGGATCAGCATGCGGATGCCCCCAATGTGCCGATCAGGTTCCGTCCCGTCGAGTCCGAACCCTTGTAACGATACGATGCGGGCTGTGACAAAGTGATCCGATGGCGCCGCCTGAGGCCGCCGCCGGACCGCGGGTCGAGTAATTGTCGTATCTCATTGTAAAATATCAACTTAGGAAAAAGTAGTGGGGTCGAATGACGGCGAAAGTGACCTGAGCCGCGGCGCGATCGTCCGCGCACGCGACTTGCAGTTCTGGAAGGCCACAGCCCGAACGGTTGCTCGGGATGACCATTCCTACGGCGTGATGCGGAGTCGATGATGCGGTACACATTCGGTGGCGTGCTGGCGGGGGCTCTGGCGGTGGTGCTGATGGGCGCGGCCCCCAGCGCTGAGGCTCAGGCGTTTAACAACGGCTTCTTCGGATCCTGCTCCGGCACGATCGGCCCTATCAACAACGCCGACGCCAGCTGCGGCGTGTCGGGCGCCAACGGGGTGGTCAGCACCTCCGGCCTGGCGGGTTCCAACCAATACGGCTGGATCACCACACGTGGCGCGTCGGTGAACAGCAACGCCTACCTAGCCGGCGTGACCGGCAGCGGCGCGCCGACCAACGGCAGTATCTGGACGTACTCGTTCACCACGACGGCGGTGAATACGGCCGTGTCGTTCCGCTTCAACTATGTCACGTCGGACGGCAACGGATTCGAAGATTACGCCTACGGCGCCTTGAGCGGCTCGAGCATCGCCGACGTGCTGCTGTTCACCGCGCGCTCCGATCCGGATGCCTTCGCGGTGCCGGGCGCCGGCATGCCCGCGTCATCGCTGGCCAGCACGCCGACGGGGCAGATCAACGCCAACCAGACCACCTGGAGCGCCCTCGGCAACTGGTCGAACACCTGCTGGGCGGTGGGGTGCGGCTTTACTGACTGGCTGACGGCGCAGTACATCATCGCCGATCCGGGCACCTACACGCTCAAGTTCGCGGTCGTGAACCTGAACGATCAGGTGTGGGACAGCGGACTCGCGTTCGACTTCAACTTCGTGGGCAACAGCGCGCCGCCCATCGATCCGCTGTCGCCGCCGGAGCCGTCCGTGCTTCCGCCGCCGCCGGTGATTGGCTCCATCTCGGGCGGCTGCACGGCCGAGTTCGAAGCGATTGAATCGGAACTTGAAGGCGGCAGCGGTGGTGGCGGTGGCGGTGGTGGTGGCGGTGGCGGTGGCGGTGGTGGCGGTGGCGGTGGTGGCGGTGGCAATGGTGGTAGGGCTTCAAGCAGTAAGCCACCTGGACCATTGCCAAAACCTTCTGGACCACAACCCAAAAGAGGTGGTGGTGG
>CALQGY020000139.1 GCA_943330235.2 Candidatus Kuenenia stuttgartensis | reverse complement strand
CGCCGACGGCCTCGGCGGCTCGCGGGCGCGCGGGCCGGTGCGGTGACGGTCGTGTGCCTCCTCGCGTGCTGCGTCGCGATGCTGGGGTGCCAACGACCAACGCGCCGGGGCGCCCCCATCGTGCCGGTCACGGCGGCCACCGCCCGGATAGTCACGGACGATCTGCGGCGGTTCTGGGCGGCGTACGACGCGGGCGGCCGTGAGGGCGATACGATGGCGTTCCAGACCCGGTACCTTGACTCCGCCACCGCCGGACTGCGCGACTTCCAGCGCGCGCGCGCCGTGACGGCCGCCTCGTTGGCCCGCATGGTTACCAGAGACCGCGCGTACTTCGCCGCGCTCGCGCCGCGTCTGCGACGCCTCACGGCATCAGATCCGATCTTCGCGGTCGTCCGTGCGAACTATGCACGGATCGAGCGCCTCTATCCGCAGGCCATCTTCCCGCCGCTCACGCTGCTGATCGGCCGCTTCAGCACGGGCGGGACGACCGGTGCGGCGGGGCTGCTGATCGGGATGGAGTTCTACGGCCGCGACGCCATCGCCGATGCCTCGGCGCCGCTGGACGAACTCCACGCATTCGCGCGCACCAACCAGTTCTCGCTGGCGCGGGATTTTCCGGCGCTGGTCGCGCACGAACATGCGCACGTGTTGCAATACGCCGCCGGCGCGCGCGCGGGTCGGCGGCGCGCCACGCTCCTCGAACGGGCGCTGATTGAGGGGGGCGCGGACTTTGTCGGGGAGCTGGCATCGGGGCGGGCCTCCTATGCGGACCGGTACGTCGTCTGGCAGGCGCGCGAGGCCGAGTACTGGGAGGCCTTCCAGCGTGCGATGGCGGGGCATGACATCCGTCGCTGGCTCTACAATCAGGGCGATGCGACGCCCGAGTGGCCGGGCGATCTGGGCTACTTCATGGGGTATCGCATCGCGCAGGCGTTTTATGCCCACGCGGCCGACAAGACGGCGGCGTTACGCGCGCTCATCGCCCAGCGCGACCCCGCACTGCTGTTGCGGCGCAGCGGCTATGACGGCCACGGACCGGCCATCACGTCGCCCTAGGCTCCGACGTTCGCGTTTGGCTGGTAGATTCCGGCACTCACCATCCATGCCGGCGTTTGGCGCCACGAACGAATGCTCACCGATACTCCGCGCTCGGAACAAGCCAACGCCGACGTGCTGCTCTGGCAGACGGGCTATCGCATTGCGCTGGCGCTGCTGGCCGCCGTGATCGCGGTGGCGCTGCGGACCGCGGGGAAGCTCACGCTGTCCAGCGTCGCCAGCGAAACGGTCGGGGCCAACGCGGCGGACTGGATGCTGGGGTTGGTCACCACCGTCTATGTCGTGTTGGTGATGGTCATCCGATCGCGCGTGCGCACCACCCGTCGAGCGGGGCGTACGTTCTCCACGCTGATGGTCGTGGCCGACCTCGCGATGGTGTTCTGGCTGGTGTTCCTGTTGGCCCAGCCGCATGAGTATCACATGGCGCTGTTCATCGCGCTGTTCTCGCTGCAGCTCACTCACGTGTACTTCGGGCGCACGCCGGCGCTGCTGATGCTGGCGGCCATCGTCACGAGCTATCTGCTCATGGTGGACCTCGCCACGAAGCACGGCAGTGATCTCCAGTGGAGCGAGGCGTTCACCACGCTCGTCATCTTCGGCGTCGGCGCCCTGCTGGTCATTCTGGTGCAAAGCAACCTGCACAGCCGACTGGCGAACCTCGTCACCATTTTTGAGCGGGCGGAGGAGGGCGACTTCTCCAACCAGTACGATGTCTCCGCCGATGAGCGCCCCGATGCGATTACAGCGGTGGGACGCGCGTACAACCGGATGCGCACCCAGTTGGCCTCCATCGTGCTCAACGATCCGCTCTCCGGCTGCTTCAACCGGCGCGGTTTCGAGCAGCAATACCGGCGCGAGCTGTCACGCGCGGTCCGCACCAATACCGATGTCGCGCTGTTGGCCCTCGATCTCGATCACTTCAAGGCCATCAACGACACGCACGGGCACCTGACCGGTGATCAGGTCATCGCCGAAACGGGCGAACTGCTGCGGGCGAATGCGCGTGCCGAAGATTTGGTTGCGCGTACCGGTGGCGAAGAGTTCATCATTCTCGCGCCCAACACCTCAAAGGCCGGCGCCGAACAGTTAGCGCTTCGCATCGTGGAGGCGTTTCGCCGTCGCACGTTCTCTACGCGGCAAGTCAAAGTCACTGTCAGTGTCGGCGTGGTGGCCGACGCGGTGCCCAGCGAGGACATCGCCGAAGATCTGCGGGCCCGCGCCGACGAGGCGTTGTACGCCGCCAAGCGCAGTGGACGTAATCGCGTGGTGGCCTGGTCGCACGGACTGGATGCCGTGCGACTGGGGCAGACCGACGAGAGCGCCGTGGTTACGGCACCTGCATCGTCCCCTCGGTAATCAGCACGGTCGCACCGCCCACGCGCACGGCCTCAATGACACCGGCCTGCTTGGCGACTTCGAGCGACAGCCGGCTGGCGCGGCCCATCTCCACCCCTTGGGCGACCTCCCACCGCAGGATGCCATCGCGCGGCGTGCGCGCGGCGAGATAGCCGGCGAGGCACGCGTTCGCCGATCCCGTGGCCGGATCCTCGGGCACGGCGGCGCCGGGTAGAAACGCCCGCGCGGCAATATCCACGCCCTGCACGTGCGCGGGCGCCGAGGCATCGCTCACGCCGTTGGTCATCGCGAACACGAACGGCCACGAGCCCCACTGGCCGGCCAGATGCTGCTCCCACGGCTCCATGCGGATGCGCGCGCGCCGAACGGCGTCCACACTCGCCAGCGGCACGAGGAACCACGGAATGCCACAGCTCACCGCGCACGGCATGTGGCGGCCACCCACGAAGTCCGCAGGGGACAGCGACAACACCTCGGCCAGCTGCTCGAGGCTGGGGGACTCATGGCGCTCCTCGGGGAGCATGGCCGTCGTGAGCTGCGCGTGCACCGGGCGCCCGTGCTCCAGTCGCACACGCACCGGCACCGGTCCGACGCCTTCCTCCAACACCACCAGCACCTCGTCGCCGCTGACCGGCACCTCGCCGAGCGCTACCAGCACGTGCGCGGTGCCCACGGTGGGGTGACCGGCAAAGGGGAGCTCACCCTCGGGTGTGAAGATGCGCACGCGGCGCGTATGCGCCGGATCGTTCGGTGGGAAGACGAACACCGTCTCGGAGTAGTTGAACTCCCGGGTGATGGCGAGCAGCGTCTCGGTGGGGAGCGCGTCGGCGCCGAAGACGACGGCCAACTGGTTGCCGGTGAATGGCGCCGATGTGAACACGTCAGCGGTGACGTAGCGGAGCAGAGGCATGGGCGGAGGCCGACGGCGGCGAATGAGGAGGAGGTCGCGGACACGGACCGGGCGCCCCGTGCCTGTGCACGCACGCGCCTCGGTTCCGGTCGCAACTTAGCAGCGGCCGCCGTTGTGGGTTACGTGAACCGGCTGTCTGTTATCGGCATGCGAATTTCACTTCCTGTTGTGGCGCGTCTGGGCGCGGCCCGCGTGGCGCTCTCGTGCCTGACCGCGCTCGTGGCCGGCGCCATCTCGATCGGCGCCCGCTCGGCTGCCGCGCAGCGCCCGCCCAACATCGTGTACATCATGGCCGATGATCTCGGCTGGGCAGAATTGGGCAGCTACGGGCAGACCAAAATTCACACGCCCAACCTCGACCAACTCGCACGCGACGGTCTGCGCTTTACGCGTTTCTACAGCGGGAGCCCAGTCTGTGCGCCGTCGCGTGCGGCGTTGCTGACCGGCCTGCACACGGGGCACGCGCCGGTGCGCGGCAACTTCGAGTTGGGTGGGTATCTCGACAGCGAGGAGCGCGGCCAGTATCCGCTACCGGCAGGGACGCCCACCATCGCCACCATGCTCAAGGCACGCGGCTACGCGACCGCCATCGTGGGCAAGTGGGGGCTGGGTGGACCCGGCTCAGAAGGCGTACCCAATCAGCACGGGTTCGATTTCTTCTACGGCTATCTCGATCAGAAACAGGCGCACAACCACTATCCCACGCACCTCTGGCGCAACACGCAGTGGGACACACTGCCCAACACGTATTTCTCCTCGCATCCGGCCGCCGAGAGCATCCCCGCCGATGCGCGGGCGTTTACGCAATACCAGGGCACCGCGTACGCGCCGGACGTGATGACCACCGAATCGCTGCGCTTCATCCGGCAGCAACGGGCGAAACCGTTCTTCCTGTACTTGGCGTTTACGCTACCGCATCTCGCGCTGCAGGTGCCGGACGAGGAACTGGCCGCCTATGATTTTCCCGAGACGACGTATCGTGCGCGGCAGGGCTACCTCCCGCATGCGCGGCCGCGCGCGGCATATGCCGGTATGATCAGTCGCATGGATGCGCATGTCGGACAGGTGATGGCGTTGCTGCGCGAGCTCAAGCTGGACAGCACCACGCTCGTCGTCTTCACGAGCGACAACGGCACCACGTACACGGGCGGCGTTGAACCCGGCTTTTTCGAGAGCGTCGCGAACCTGCGCGGCCTCAAGGACGCCGTGTACGAGGGCGGTCTGCGCGTGCCCTTCATTGCGCGCTGGCCGGGGCATATTGCGCCGGGTCGCGTCACCGATGCGTTGGCCGCGAACTGGGACGTGCTCCCTACGCTGGCCGCTCTGACACACGCGCGGGTCCGCGGCGCGATTGATGGGGTGTCCTTCGCGCCGACGTTGCTGGGGCGCGGCGTGCAGCCCGCGCATCCGCCCATGTACTGGGAGCATCACGACGTGTGCGCAGGGCAGCAGGCGGTGCGCGATGGACGCTGGAAAGCGGTGCGTCTTGGGGTGGCGGCGTCGCGGCCTGCACCGGTACAGCTGTTCGACTTAGATGCCGACCCGGGCGAGCGCGTTGACGTGGCGGCGCAACATCCCGACGTGCTGGCGCGACTGGAGCGCTTGATGACGACCATGCGCACACCAGCGCGCATTCCCGAGTGGAACTTCGTGGTGAACCCGGCGCGGCAGGTGAACTACAGCACCTGCGCGCCGGGCAACCGGTAGCGCGATTTACTCGGCGCCGAGGAACGGATAGCGCCACGCCGTCGGGCTGGCGAATGTTTCTTTGATCGTCCGCACGCTGGTCCAGCGCAGCAGGTTCATCTTCGAACCCGCCGTGTCGTTGGTCCCCGAGCCGCGCGCGCCGCCGAACGGCTGTTGACCCACCACCGCGCCCGTGGGCTTGTCGTTGATGTAGAAGTTGCCCGCGGACTGGCGCAGCACGTTTGAGGCTTCCTGAATGGCGGCGCGATCACGCGCGAACACAGCGCCGGTCAGGGCGTACGGCGACGTCGCATCGACCGTCGTGAGGATGTCGCTCCACGAGGCGTCGTCGTACGGGTGGATGGTGATGACGGGGCCAAAGATCTCTTCGCACAGCATGCGGTGCGCGGGATCATTGGTCTCCACGATGGTGGGCTGCACGAACCAGCCGACGCTGTCATCGCATTCTCCGCCGGCCACGATCGTAGCGGACGTCTTGGCATCGTCGAGATAGCCTTTGATGCGCGTAAACGCCTTCTGGTCAATCACGGCGGCCACGAAGTTGCTCATGTCGCGCACGTCGCCCTGCTTCATCTCGCTCATCATGGCGATGCAGCGCGCCTTCACGTCGGGCCACATGGACTTCGGCACATAGGCGCGGCTGGCGGCCGAGCACTTCTGACCTTGGTATTCAAAGGCGCCACGCACGATGCCCACGGCCAGTGCCTGCGGATCCGCGCTGGGGTGGGCCACGATGAAGTCCTTACCGCCGGTCTCGCCCACGATGCGCGGATACGAGCGGTAGTGGTCCATGTTCTTGCCGATGGTCGCCCACATGTTGTTGAACACGCCTGTGGAGCCGGTGAAATGCACGCCAGCCAGATCGCGGTGCGTGAGCGCCACGTCGCTGATGGCCGCCGGATCACCGGGGATGAAGTTGATCACACCCGGCGGGAGGCCGGCTTCTTCAAGCAGCAGGTACAGGTACCACGACGACAGCATCACGGTGGCCCCCGGCTTCCAGATCACCGTGTTGCCCATCAAGGCCGGTGCGGTGGGGAGGTTACCGCCGATGGCCGTGAAGTTGAACGGGCTCACCGCGTACACGAACCCTTCCAGCGAGCGGTAGTCGAGCTGGTTCCACATCGTGTGATCGGAGATCGGCTGTTCGGCGTACAGCTCCTGTGCGAACTGCACGTTGAAGCGCCAGAAGTCGATCAGCTCGCACGCGGCGTCGATCTCGGCCTGATGCACCGTCTTCGCCTGCCCCAGCATCGTCGCGGCCACTAACGTGTCGCGCCACGAGGTGGTCAGCAGTTCGGCGGCGCGCAGCAGCACGGCGGCGCGATCTTCCCAGCGCCAGCTGGCCCATTCGGCCTTGGCGGCCGCGCACGACGCGATCGCGTCATGCACCATGGCTGGCGTGGCCTTGTGGAACGTGGCCAGGACATGCTGGTGATCACACGGCATGGTGACGGTGCCGCAGTCGCCGGTGTGCAGGCGCTTGCCGCCGATCACAATCGGAATCTCGACCGTCTCGGCGGCCATCGTCGCCAGGCGCGCCTGCAGCGATGCCCGCTCGGGCGAGTGCGGCGCATACGAGCGCACGGGTTCGTTGACAGCAACCGGCACGCGGCGCGCGCCGTCGAAGGAAGCAGAAGACATCGGCGATCTCCAGAGGGGCAGGGACGGGGGGTGATGCCAGCCGCGAGGCACCGCGACATCAGACCCGCGAAAGCTAGCGTCGGGGGATCCGTGTAGTACCCTTCGCGCATGGCTGAAAACACGCGGATTCTCGGCGACGGGTGGTCGCACTGGTGGACGTCACGACCGCGGACGTCCGCGCGGCAGGTGTCATACGACACGCGCCCTCAGTCGGCGCCCCGTGATGGCATCGGCGATGCCTTTCGTCTGCTCGCGGGGGGACTGGCCGCGCTGGTCCTGCTGACGGCCTGTGAGACGCCGGCGGTGATGTGGGTGGATGCGGCGCCGCAGTCGTCCGCGGCGCCGTCGCCGCTGGCGCATCCGCCCGTCGTGCCGATCGACACCATGCTGCCCGATAGCGCGCCGACGTCGGAGTTCCTGCTCGTGCAGGATCTGGTGCGGGAAGCCGGGGCGGCGACGCTGCTCACGCAGACGCTGGTCGCGATGCCGGAAGCGCGCGACCCGCTGGCCAATGCGGCGATGTTGCCGGTGGCGACCGTCGGTGCCGCACCGCTCACGGCGCTCGGCGACGGCGATGCGCCGCTCGACGCCGCGCGCTGCGCCCGGTCGCTGCGCGTCGCGCTCGCGCCCTCGCGCGGGCGCGTGGCGGTCTGGTGGTCGCGCCGGAGCAACGGGCGGGTGTCCTTGTTGGCCGCCTGGCGCGATTCCCTGCCGACGGACACGCGACTTGGGCCGTGGCGCGGCCCGATTGTGGTGGACTCGGTAGATCAAGGACCGGTAGACGCACGCGCCGGCGAGCGTGGCGCGGTGGGCTGTCTGCGGCCCGCGCCCAGCGTCGTGGTGGATGAGCTGCTGGGCTACGTGCACGTCGCCTATGTGCTGGTCGGTCCCGAAGGGGCGGGCGTCTTCTACGCGCACCAGATGGATCCGCACGCCGGCTTCGAGCCGGCCGTCGCGATCGTCTACGGCGATTACCTGGG
>CALQGY020000138.1 GCA_943330235.2 Candidatus Kuenenia stuttgartensis | reverse complement strand
ATCGATCTGCAAACACTCAAGAAGGTCGCGAGCGTTGACGTGGGGCAGCAGGCGGGCGGTATCGACTTCCTGCGATCGGAGCCGGCGCGACGGTAGTGCACAATGCAGGCGGCGTCTGCGCTACGGGCGCTTGCGCTACGGGCGCTTGCGCTACGGGCGCTTGCCCACCGAGTCAGCAAACTGCAGCGGCACGCGCACACCGAAGATGGACGTCCGCGCCACGCGTCGCATGTACTCATACGTGGCATCCGCGACCGCACGGATCGCACGCTGACCAGGCTCTTCGTCGGCGTAGTTGACCATCACGGTGACGACGTACGGATTGCCGGGCAGGGCAAACAGCCCCCACGATGTCTCAACGCCCTCAACCGTACCGGGCTTCCACGCCACGCGCACCGCACTCGGCACGCTCGACGGAAACGCGCCGTCCTTCGGGATCTCCAGCGTGCGGCGTAACTCGTCACACCGTGCCTTGGCCATGGGCAACTCGCACGTGTGAATACGGCGCATGAGCTCTGCAGCGTGCGCCGGTGTCGCGATGTTCTCATTGCCCAGCGCGCTTTCACGCGGACGAATCATCAGGCGCTGCAATTTGATCGCGCCAACGTTGAGCGAGGTCATGGTGCGGTTCACCGCCGCCATGCCCACTTTGCCGATCAACACATTCGTGGCGGTGTTGTCGGACAGCACAATCATCAGCGTTGCGAGATCGCGCAGCGACAGCATGGACTGCCCATCGCCGAAGTACTGCGCCACACCGGTGCCGCCCACTTGATCGACGGCGCGCACGGCGACGCGTTCGTCAAGCGAGAGCGTCCCCGCGTCAGCCTGCCGGTACAGCTCGATGAGCAGCGGAATCTTGATGGCGCTGCCCTGCGGGAACACCAACGTATCGTTCACGCCGAACCGTTCGCCGCTCCGCAGATCGATGACGCTGATGCCCACGGCGCCGTCGGTGGTGCGCGCGATGTCGGCCAGTCGGCTGCGGAATTTGGCGGTGAGCTGGGCGCGCTGGTCGGGCTGCCCGTCTGCGGTGGCGGGGACGGCGCCGAGCAGAAGAGCCACGGCGAGGCGGGCGATGGCGGGGAGACGTCGCATGGGGTCTGGGTTGGGAGACCCGCGGAATTTGCCAGTTCGCCCGCCCCCCCGTAATCTCCACGGATGACTACCCGCCGCTCCTTCATGAAAGACGCCGCGCTGCTTGGCGCCGCCTCCGTTGGTGCCGCCTCGATGGCCCTCGGGACCTCGGCGCAGGCCGAACCCGCGGACAGCCTCGGCGCGCTTCCCCCGCTGTCGCCGCCCGCCGGGACTCCGTCCGAGGTCGCGCGCGACGAAAGCTTCTGGAAGAAGGTGGCCGAGCGATATCGCGTGAAGCGCGACGTCACCAACATGGAAGCCGGCTATTTCGGTATGATGGCGCTGCCCGTGCTGGAGGCGTATCACCGGAACATTGATCGGGCCAATCGCGACAGTTCGTTCTTTGCACGGCGCGAGTTCCCCGCCCTCCATCAGCAGGTGCGCGCGCGCGTGGCCAGCTTCATCGGGGCGAAGCCTACGGAGATTGCGTTCTCGCGTAACGCGACCGAAGCATTGCAGGCGCTCATCAGTCAATACAACAAGGTCGGCCCCGGCGACACGATCATGTATGCCGACCTCGATTACAACGCCATGCAGTGGGCGATGAACGAGCTGGCCGCGCGACGTGGTGCGACGTTGGTGACGCTCGATATCCCCGAGCCGGCGTCGCACAGCGCCATCATCGCGGCGTACACGAAGGCGCTGGATGCGAATCCGAAAACGAAGCTGCTACTGCTCACGCACTGCAACAACAAGACCGGATTGCTGCTGCCGGTCAAAGACATCGTCGCTCTCGCCCGTCCGCGCGGCGTGGATGTCGTGGTGGATGCCGCGCATTCGTTCGGCCAGGTACCGCTGTCCATGGCGCAGCTCGATGCCGATTTCGTGGGCCTCAATCTGCACAAGTGGATCGGCGCGCCAATCGGTGTCGGCGCGATGTACATCCGCGAAGACAAGCTCTCGTCCATCGATCGCGCACACGCCGATGAAAGCGCACCCAGCACCAGTATCGACAGTCGTCTGCACACCGGCACGGTGAACTTCGCCGCGATTCTCACCGTGGCCGATGCGCTCGATTTTCAGGCCACGATCGGCGTCGAGAACAAGTCCGCGCGCTTGCGATTGCTGCGTGATCGCTGGGTGAACGCGGTGCGCGATGTGCCGGGCGTAGACATTCTGACGCCGGACGATGCGGCGCTGGTGGGTGCGCTGACGGGATTCCGTCTGCACGGCCGCGGATCGGCTGCGGCCAATCAGGCGTTGGCCAAGACCCTGCTCGACGAGTTCGGTATCTTCACGTTCTACCGCACGGGGCTCGCGAAGGGTGATTGCGTGCGCGTGACGCCGGCGTTGTACAACAGCCTGGCGGATGCGGATAAGCTGGCGGCGGCGATCAAGACGATCGCGGCACGCGGGTAGGAGAAACGGCGAGGGAAAGAGGAGAACGACATCCGGAGTCGCAGGATCGAGGAACTGATTCAGGGCGGTAGGAAGCAGAGTCGCATGCCACCTCTGCATCCTCTATCCTCGTTCAGTTCCTGACGCCCTGCGAATCCGGATGACGTTCCCCTCCCGACCTCCTATCGTTTTACCACGAGCGCCCGCTCTATCGCCCGCTCCACAATAGGCACCATCCGCTCGTACCCCGCCGTGTTGGGGTGCACCCCATCCGCCGCCAGCTCTTTCGGCAACCCTTGGCGCGCGTCAGCCATCGCGCTGTGGAAGTCGGCGTACTGCGCCCCATGCGACGCGGCATACGCGCGCAGCCATGCGTTGAGCGCCACGATTTTCGGTGCGGGCTCAAGCCCGGGTTTCCACGGATAGTCAAACACCGGCAGCACCGAGCAGAGCACCACGGCAATGCCATTGGCCTGCGCCAGCTCGCTCATGGACGCGAGGTTGTCCTCAATCATCTCGAGCGTGGACGGGCCGGTGTTCCCCGCGATGTCGTTCGTGCCGGCGAGAATCACCACCACCTTCGGCTTGAGCGCGATCACATCTTGCCGAAAGCGCACCAACATCTGCGGCGTGGTCTGCCCGCTAATGCCGCGCCCGATATACGGCTTACCCGGAAACTGCGTCGCGAACAACGGGGCCCATCCCTCAGTGATGGAGTTCCCCATGAACACCACGCGACGCTCGCCAGACGCCGGCGCCGGTAATTGGGCGTTTGCCTGACGATAACGCTGCAGTCCGGGCCAGTCCTGCGCCGACGCCACCGAAGACGCCGTGACCAGGAGGATGGACGACAAGAGAACGCGTACCGGGTTTCGCATAGCTCGTGGAGTAAGAGACGCACCGCGGAATGCGACAACTTGCACCGTGCAGCGGTTGCCCCGCAACGTAAGGCATTCAATGCACTGCATTCATTCCATCACACGCACCGCGCGCCGTGCTACCGCGGGCGTGACCGGCCCACCGAGTCGCGGTTGCGCGTCGCGCCCTCGGCTGCAAAGAAGGCTTCCTTCCGTTCGCGTGACGACATCTCTTCGCGGGAGTACTTCTCCACGTCGGCCAACAGCCCGC
The DNA here is from genome assembly GCA_943330235.2 of Candidatus Kuenenia stuttgartensis. Taxonomy (GTDB): domain Bacteria; phylum Gemmatimonadota; class Gemmatimonadetes; order Gemmatimonadales; family Gemmatimonadaceae; genus Gemmatimonas; species Gemmatimonas stuttgartiensis_A. Next base: position 4,123 of record CALQGY020000138.1, on the reverse strand, counting down.
GCCACAACGCGTCCAGTTCGCCATCGTGATTGGCGTAGGCATGGATACGCCGAGCGGTGCTTTCGAGCACCGTACGCGCCGCGCGCAGATCGCCGTGGCGGTTGGCCTCAGTGGCCTCGGCGCGGGCGCGGGCCGCATAGACCGCGGCCACCGCGCGGTCCACGATGACGTTGCGCGGCTGCACATCGTTTGCGGCGTGATCCGCGTACGTCCACGCCAGCGCTCCGGTCAGCACGGGCGTCGGTGTTTCGGCATCCGTCACGGAGACGTGCGCGGTCGTGGTCGCGCCATCGCGGTCCTTGGGGAACGTGAGACGCACCGCGAGGGTGAGCTCCTGTCCCGACGTCATATCCCCGACATGGATGTCGATCGCGCGATCGCCGGTCCGCGTCTCCACGTGACGATAGCGATGGAGCAGTTCACCCTCTGCGCCAGGCGGTAGCGCGACGCGTACCGAGACGTGGCGACGCACCACTTCCAGTGCTTCGCCCAGTTCACTCGTGAGCAGGTCGGCAATTTGCGCCGGCGTCTCGATGAAGTACGACTGGCCGCCGCTCTCGCGGGCGATGTCACGCAACAAGCGCTCGTCGAAATCATCGCCGACGCCAAACGTGGTGGTCGCAATCCCTTTCCGCCGCAGTTCGGCCGCTGCGGTCACCAGTGCCGCGTGATCGGTGATGCCCGCGTTCGCCAATCCATCGGTGAGCAGCAGCACGCGATTCACACACGCATCGGAAAGATGCTCCACCATCTGCGCTCCGGCGGTCATCCATCCGCCGTATAGATCCGTGCCACCATGCGGCCCGATTTCAGCGAGACGCTGCATCGCCGTTTCCTTCGCTGCGGCCGTCGCGAACGACGACGGCATCAGCACATCAACCCGCGTGTCATACACCACCAGCGTGAACCGATCCTGCGGTGCCAGGAGGCGCAGCGACTGTGCCACCGCTTCGGTGGCCAGCGCGAATTTGCGTTCACCATCCATAGAGCCGGAGCGGTCCAGCACGATGCCCACATGCAGGGGCAATCGGTCGGCGCGCGCTGGTGCGACTGGCGCGGTGAGCGAGACGTGGAGATAGCGCGTGCTCCGTGCCAGCGCGCGCAGCAGGGAGCGATCGGTCCGCAGTGACATGTTCATCTGACATCCTCCGCAATTGGTAGTGTCAAGCCGCGTGCCATTGGAGAGGCGTCGTGGTCGATGTGCGGAGAATACGCGGGGGGTCTGACAACGCCGGCGGCGCGGTCTGACGATGCCCCGTCTCGCTATGCGCCGGCCATCGCCTCCAGCCGCTGCACCACGAGCGCACGAAGGTCCGGCGGCGCGAGCAGCTCGGCTTCGGGGCCGTATTGCAGCACATGGCGCACCGCCCACGCATCATCAGCCACCGGATGTTCGAGCGTGAGTGTGCCATCAGCGGACACCGTGGCGCCCTCACGTTCGGCCACCCAGCGCGCAATCTGCGCCGAGTAGCGCACCGTCATGCGGCGTGCGTGATCGGCGGCAAAGGCGCGACCGGTGCGCAGCACGCGCTCCAGCACGGTGTCATCGCGCTCGAAGCGTTCCTCCAGCAACTCCACTTGCTCGATGCGGTCCAGGCGATAATGACGCAGCGCATGATCATCGCCCACACTCACCGCGTACCACATATGCTCCACATGCACGATGGCATGCGGTGCGACCACGCGCTCCACGCGTTCCGTGGCACCGCCGGCGTGATACGACAGGCGTACCGTGCGATGCGCGCGCACCGCCTCGCGCAGCGCGACCAGATGCGCGGCATCACCGGCCGCCGTGAGCGACCCGTGCCGCACGTCATTCCGTCCGTCGTTGGATGGCAGCGCCGTGATCGTGCGCTCCAGGCGGCCCCGTGCGCGATCGATGGCCGCGTGATCGGCCGGTGTGCGCTCAAGGCGCAGCATCGTAAGTCCTAACTCCAGCGCGCACAACTCATCGATAGTGAGTCGCATCGGGCGATGAAACTCGCTGGTGATCATGCTGACCGTCTTGTCACCCAGTTCGATGCGTACGCTGTCCAGAAACCCCGCCACATCGAAGAATCGCCGCGTGATAGATTCGAAATCCTTGAGCATCTGGTCGGGCGTGGTGCCCGCCGCGGCGGCGATCTCCTCGATGGGATGATCCTGATCATCCGCAAAGCGCGGAATGATGGTGAGAATGCGTCGTAACTGTGCCGCCGCCGTATCAGCCATTGGTAGCATACCTCGCGCGTGTCTCACGCAGCAGAGTCGTGTATTCCTGCACAAGAGCGTCGGGCGCTACCGGCACAGCGTCACCGGCAAACGACAGCAGCCAGCGCGCGAAGCTGTCGGCGCGGCGCACGTCGAATCGTCGCACCGTAGGCCCTGCCGCGTCGGGCCGCCCCAGGGCCGACGCGGCGCGCGCGGCGCCGGTGGTGCCGCGAAACTCCACGACCGCTTCCATCGAGTCCGCATCGCCGATTTCCCAGGCGTTGCGCGAGGCCGCGTGTGCACGCAGCGAAAAATCCTGAGGAATGGTGTAATCCGGCGTGCCTTTGGCTTTGCTGTTGACCGCGACGTCCGCCATGCGGCTCACACGGAAATTGCGCAGCGCATCTTTCTCGACATCACGCGCCGCGAGATACCAATGGCCGTTGAGAAAGAACAGGCCGTACGGTTCGATGGTGCGCGCCGCACTCGCCGCGGCACCCATGCTGTGATACGTGCAGCGGACGCGTTTGCGCGTAAACAAGGCGTCGCCAAGCGCCGAGAGCGCGCGTCCGTCGGAGCGCGCGAGCGGCGGTACGACCACATCATCCGGTCGCTGGTCCGTCACGCCCACAGGCAGATCGAAGGCGAGTTTGCGAATGGCACTGCGCGCATCGTCGGCCAATGCCGGATCACCCACCTGCAGCACGCGCGTGGCGGCATCACCGATCAGCTGCAGTTCATCGGGCTCGAACGCCATCGCATCGATGGACCCGTAGCCGTATTTGGTAATGCGCGCCGGCTGCTCGATACCGCGCTCGGTGACAATGCCAAGGTACGGCAGGTAGAAGTCGCGCACGCGAATGGTGTACGCGGCCTCTTCACTGCCCAGTTCTCCAATGGATTCGACGGGCACGCCCTCCTGTCGCAGTTCGTCCTTGTCGCGCTCGAACATGCGTTTGAGCGTCGCGGACGGCTCGCCGTTGGCCACACTGCCGTCGGCGAGATACGCCGGCACTTTGAGCGCCAGCTCGCGAAAGGTGAGCGGGCTGCGCTGGTGACTGAGCAGCGCCGCCATGAGATCAATCCAGCGCGCGAGCTTGTCGCCGGCGACGGGCGCGCGTTTGGGGGCGTCGGGAATGGGAGCAGTCATTGGAACAGAAGTCGGTGTGATACGCCCGGCGAATGGCCGCGCATTGAATTCGAGAGGATGCGGCCAATGTACGGGCGGGGGGTGACAGGCACGAGGTAGGGGGTGGCTGGGTGCCTCGCGCTGCCTGACAGCGCACGTCCGCCGGCCTGACACGTCTCATGAGGGGCCAGAGCGTTCTCGCGCAGGTGACCGGGGTGCTGGAGCGATGCGGGATTGCCTTTATGCTCACCGGATCATTCGCTGGTGCCTATCACGGGGTCCCGCGCGCCACGCTCGACATTGATTTGGTGATCGATCCGACCCGCGCGCAATTGGAGGCCTTCGTGGAGGCCATCGACGCTGCGGCGCTGTACGTGTCCGCAGACGCGGCGCGCGAGGCGATCATGCTGGAATCGCTGTTCAACGTGATCGATCCATCCACGGGATGGAAAGTAGACTTGATCATCCGAAAGTCGCGCGCCTTCAGCCGCGAGGAGTTTTCACGCCGGATGCCCATCGTCTTCGATGGCGTTCAGCTCGCCGTCGCCACCCTTGAAGACGTGATCCTCAGCAAGTTGGAATGGGCGGCAAAGAGCGAGGCCGCGCGACGCGCCGGGGTTGAGGCGGACTAGCGCATCCACACCGGGCGTCACGACACACACCATCCCTACGGCGTCACCCCCATCAAATACTTCGCATACCACCCGAGATACCGGTCATACCGGTCCTTCACAAAACTCGGCCGCGTGATTCCGTGAAACTGCCCCGGATACACAATGAGCTGCGACGGCACACCCAGTGACT
>CALQGY020000137.1 GCA_943330235.2 Candidatus Kuenenia stuttgartensis | reverse complement strand
TCGTGAAGCCGCCGGTGGACCGGATGGTTTCGATGAGATCGCGGTCTTGCGACTGCGCCCGAGCGGCCGAAGGAGAAGCCATGGTCATCGCAGCCAGTGACGCGGCGATCAGGACGAGGTGGCGCAGGGCGATTCGCATGAGGGGGCGGGCTGGAGGCCGCGGAGGGCGCGGACGGGCGCGGATGGTTCCGCTTGGGGCTACGGGGGGCGGTTTGCGTCCTGATGGTACGGATGGCGGTCGAATGGTGCGAGGGATTCGGCCATCGAGTGATACGATGGCGTCTTCTTCAATATTGGAGGCGCACATGTCAAAGATCGCGTTGGTGCACGGTGACCTGACGGAACGAATCGTGGGCGTGTTCTACGAGGTCTTTCGCGAACTTGGCGCGGGGTTTCTCGAGGTCGCCTATCAACGGGCGATGCAGGTCGCGTTGGCCGACGCGGGCATGACGAGCGCCCGCGAGGTCCCCACCACGGTGTACTTCCGCGACCGTGTCGTTGGCGACTATCGCATGGATCTGATCGTCGAGAACGCGGTGATCGTCGAATGCAAAACCGCCGACCGCATCATGCCCGCCCACCGCGCCCAGATGATCAACTATCTCAGCGCCACCGAGCACACCGTCGGCCTCATCCTCAACTTCGGCCCTACCCCAACCTTCGCCCGCCTGATTTTCCAATCCCGCCGCAAGCGATAAGCCCTAGCCTACGCACCACCCCAATCCGCGCCCGTCCGCGCCCTCAGCGGCCCTAGATCAACGCCCCAAGCACCACCGACTGCAGCAACTGCAACCCGTAGTACGCCACAATGATCGTGATATCAAACATCCCGAGAGTTGGAATGACCCGCCGCAACGGCGCCAAAATCGGCTCCGTCAGCACGTACGACCAGCGCCACCACTTCGAGTACGGCGACCCGCCCACCCAGCTGGAGACGACGCGCGCAAATAGCGCCAGTTGCAGCACGCCGAACGTCCAACGCACCGCCAGCGACAGAATCGAGCCGTACTGTGTCGCATACGCGAACATCGCGAACTGATCGCGCACAAAGCCCACCGCCGAAATGAGCACAAGGCCACCCACCGCGACCAGCGCGAGCGTCCACCACGGCGCCGAGTACGGTGTGCCGCCGGCGCGCACGATGCGGCGTTCCATCGGAGCGATGAGCCACGGATCCACGCGGTCGCGCATGAAACGCGCGAACGGGGAGAAGGGCGAAATCTTGCGCGTGCGCACGCTGTACGAGGCCAGTGCGGCGACGGCGGTGAAGGCGCCCGCGGCAAACACCGCCGGGCGCATCACACCAAGGAGCAGATCGAAGAAACTGAGGACGGTTCCGAGCATGGGGGAAAATACCCTACAGCGGGCGAAGAGGTGCGGATGGATTGGGACGCCGCGTGGCGAGACGCCCCCACGAGTACCCCGACATGGCACCCAGCAGGCAGGCCGCCACCTGCCAGCCGCTGAGGAGACTTGAGCCCACCGCCAGCGCGCCGCACGCCACGGCTCCCAGCATCGTGCTGGCCCACGCCAACACCCACGGCGCCGACCGTCGCGACAGCCACCATCCCCCCGGCAGGAACCAGAGCACCAGCCAGAGCGTCGACAGCAGCGGTGCGATGCGCGATGTATTGCCGATCACCGATTGGATGAGACTCCATCCAAGCGCGGGGGAGAGCGCCAGCGTGGCGGTTGTTGTGGCATCGGCCGTCGCGGCATCAGTCGCTGTCGCGGACGCGTTCGTCGCCTGCACCGACAGCATGCCGCCGCGCGTGCGCACCTCCACGGTCGTGCGTGTGGTTGAGTCCCGCGGGGTGCTGGGCATGACGTCATGCACGCGCAGCTGCGGCGTAGCCAGCCCCACGACGGTCGCGTGCAGCCGCGTCTGCACAATGAGATCGCGGTCGCGCTGCGCGAGCATGAGCTGCGGACTGCTGGTGCCGGGCGCATGAATCCACACGATGGGCACCGTCGCGACGCCTTCATCGCGCCCGCGTACGTGGGCGGAAAGCTGCAGCGTATCGGTGCGCGGCATTTGCACGATGACGGGCCCCGTACCGCGATGCGGGATGGGTACGCCGTTGACGGTGACCGATTCGCTCACGCCGCTGAACCAGCCGTAATCCGGTGTGTGCGGCAACGCGCTCAGCGTGATCGCGGCGGCGGTGTTGTTCATGCCGGCATGTGCACGCGTGGGACGTTGCGTCGCAGCCTGCATAGCATCTTGCTGCATAGCATCCCGTGCCGTGTCCGGCGCGACGGCCCATGCGCTGAGCCCTAGCCCCGTCACCAGCAGTACGCTCCACGCGGCCCCCAGTCGGCGCGCGACGGCAGGGGCGGGACGCAGCAGCGTGTGCCGGTGCGCCACGAGCAGAAGACCCAGAGCGGCGCCGCCGCTGTTGGTGCAGAAGTCCATCAGCGACGCCGTGCGGCCTGGCGGGAAGCCCGCGTACTGCAGCGCTTCGATGAGCAGCGACAACAGCGAGGCCAGCAGCAGCGCGCGTACAAACGGAGCACGCGTGGTCGTGTTGGAAGCGGACGCGGACGCGGAGCGTGCCGCGCCCATCAGCCCGAGGATCGCGCCCAACGGCACGAACAGCGCGACGTTACTGATCGCGTCCGCCAGCCACGTGCGGGCGCAGGTCAGACACAGCGGCGAGACCGGCGTGTTGCCGCCGCGAAAGCCGGTGGGGGCGAGGGTCGCCGTGCCGATCACACTCAGCACGACGACCAGCGCGAACCATCTGCCGAGTGAATTACCGAAGGACGGCTTTGGCAATCGTCTGCAACTGCATGTTGCTCGTGCCTTCGTAGATCGTGCCGATTTTCGCGTCGCGGTAGAACTTCTCCACCGGATACTCACGCGTGTAGCCGTAGCCGCCAAAGAGCTCAACGCACAGCGACGTCACGCGCTCGCACATCTGCGACGAATACAGCTTGGCCATCGCGCCCTGCCGTGCGATATCGTGCCCCGCATCCTTGAGGCGCGCGGCGTTGTACACCATGAGGCGCGCGGCCTCAAGCTCCGTGGCGGCTTGCGCCACTTGGAACTGGATCCCCTGAAAATCGGCCAGCGGCTTGCCGAACTGCTGCCGCTGCTTGAGATGCGCGACCGTGGCATCGAGCGCGCCCTGCGCGACGCCAATCATCTGCGCGCCAATGCCAATGCGCCCTTCGTTGAGCGTCTCGATGGCAATCTTGTAGCCCGTACCCACCTCGCCCAATACGTTCGCGTCGGGCACATGCACGTTCTCGAAATGCAGCGACGTCGTGCTGGAGGCGCGAATACCGAGCTTGTCCTCTTTCTTGCCGACCGTGAAGCCCGGCATGCCGCGCTCCACTATGAACGCCGTGATGCCCTTGTAGCCCGCGTCCGGCTTGGCGTTGGCGAACACCACGAAGATGTCGGCTTCCGCGCCGTTCGTGATCCACGCCTTGGCGCCATTCAGCGTCCAGCCGCCCTCGGCTTTTTCGGCGCGCGTCGCGAGCGCGAACGCATCCGAGCCGCTGCCGGGTTCCGACAACGCATACGCCCCGATCGTGCCGCCCGTCAGTCGCGTGAGAATGCGCGCGTGCTGTTCGGCCGTGCCATACCGCGTGATGGGGTAGTTCACGAGCGTGTTCTGCACGTCCACCTGAATGGCCGCGGCCGCGTCCACCGTGCTGAGCGCTTCGACGGCGAGCGTCACCATCATCAGCGAGCCACCGGCGCCGCCGAACTGCTCCGGGACCTCGATGCCCATCAGCCCCAGCTCGACGAACTTCGCCGTCAACGCCGGGTCGAGTTTGCCCGCTTCCTCCATCGCGCGCACACGCGGGCGCACATCGGATTCGGCGAGGTCATGGATCGCGGCCTTGAAGAGCGCTTCTTCTTCCGACAGGATCGTGAGGGGCGGACGGGAGTCGTCGACGCTGCTGGTCATCGGCAGGACTGAGTTCGGGGGAGAGTGCGGGGAGGTCCCTGCAAGGTACGGGATGGCAGCGCATTCTGAGAGTCCTCCCTACATTCTCGATCGTGCATCCCATCGACTGTCCCTGCGGGGAACGATTTTTTGTGGGCGACGTGCCGGCAGGCGCCAAGGTGCGTTGTCGGCAGTGTGGCCGCACGCTCGACGTGGCCGCGATAGTCGCGGCGGCTCCGCCATCAGTGCGTCCTCCAAAAACCAGCCCTCCGACGACGAGTCCCCCCACCAATCGTCCACCGCGGCGCCGACGGGTGCGCCCCCTGTGGCGATGGGCTGACTGGCGCCGCGCCATCCGCACCCCCGCCGGCGCACCGGTGATGACGTATCTGCTCGCAATCATCGCGACGGCGGCGTATCAGCGCGCATTCGGCGATGTCACCGGCGCCGGCATGCTGCTGCTCTTCGGCCCGCGCTGGTGGCTGTTGCTGCCGTGGACGGTCCTTGGGGTGGTGTCGGCCGTGTCCTCGTGGCGGTTGGTCGTGATTGCACTGGTGGGGGTGCTGATTACGCTCGTGGGCGTGACCGAATTCGAGCTGCCGCTGCGGTGGCCTGTCTCGCCCGATCGTCACGCACTGCGCGTGGTCACGTACAACACCGATCGGTCGCCCGAGCTGGCGTGGCGCATTCGCGGTGATCTGGCCGAATGGGGCGCGGATGTGGTGCTGCTGCAGGACTGCAAGACCGTCGTGGCCGACTCGCTCACGGCCATCGCCGCCACCACGACCGGGCTCACGGTGCACAGCACGCCGGAGTTCTGTTTCGTCTCGCGTCTGCCGGTGGAGTCGGTGGAGCTCATGCCGTCGCTGGTGCGCCCCGGCACGCGAGGGGTGGGGCGCTTTGGCAACGTCGCGCGCTACCGCGTGCGCACCGCGCAGGGCGTGCTCCCCGTGTACTCGCTGCACCTGGAGAGCCCCCGCGACGCCCTGTGGGCCGCGCGCGGGCTCAACTTCGCCCAGCTGCGCCAGAGCATTCTTGTGCGCGGCGCCGATTCCCATCTGGCCGCCGAGTGGGTGAGTCGTGGCGATTCCGCGTTGGTGGTGGGGGGCGACTTCAACCTCTCCACCGGCAGCGCCATTTTGCGGCGCGATTGGGGCGATCTGTCGGACGCCTTTGCCGTGGCGGGATTCGGCTTTGGCAACACGATGTTCGCCGGCCGCTTCGCGGTGCGGATTGACCACGTGCTCGTGTCGCGCGCGTTGGTGGTGGAGCGGGTGGCGCTGCTGCGCGACTACCCGTCGGAGCACCAGCCGGTGGTGGTGGATTTGGGGTGGCGGGGGCGTTAGGGCAGGGGCGCTCGGGCAGGTCGCCCCGCGTCATTCTGACGGTGTGGAAACAATGTGGGCTTATGGATGAGTTCGGCACGCCCCTTGCGGCATCTGTAAAGGTGTGCAGGATTCATCCACCCACGTGACGCCGGACACTATGTTCCCAACCGCTTCCCACTTCAGCAGTTACGCTTCAGCTCGCCGTTTCCGGCGTGCGATTCGTGCCGTTGGCGTGATGGCATGCGGTTTGACGTTGTTGCAGGCGTGCAACAGTTCTGATGCAACCGCGCCAATTTCCCCCTCCACCGCCGCACCCGAAAGCCTCGTCGCGGGCACCGCGACCGTCGGCACCACCCTCGACGCGCCGGTACGGCTGGCCGTCACCGGGAGCGACCGGAAGGCCATGGTTGGCACCGTCGTGCGGTGGGTGGCGGGCGACGGCGGGAAGGTCAGCACGGCCGAAACCATCACCGACGGCACCGGCATCGCCCAGGTCCGTTGGACCCTCGGTACCACCGCCGGCTTGCAGACGCTCACCGCGTACGTCGCCGGCCTGCCCCCCGTCATCTTCGGCGCCAATGCCGCGGCCGATCGCCCCGCCGTGGTGCGCTTCGCCACCGATCTGGCCCGCGTCACGCTGTTGGGGGACACGGTGCGCGTGGCCACCACCGTGGCCGACAAGTACGGCAATCTGATCCCCACCGCGCCCACCGTCGCCCTGGAGCCGGGCAGCGACGCGCTGGCCGCGGCCGGCGCCCTCTTCATCGCCAAAAACCGCGGCACCGCCACCATCAAGGCCACCGCCGACACGGCCTCGGCGCGCATGACCGTACTGGTTGATCCCGCCACGCCGACCGTGACGCGCGTGGCGCCCGATACCCTGGTGCCGGGCGCCACGGTCGTGATTGACGGCACCGGCTTCGCGCTGGCCACCGACGCCGTCGAGCTGACCGTCGCCGGGGTGAAGGCCACCGTCACCAAGGTGTCGGCGTCGCGCATTGAAGCGGTGCTCCCCACCACGTACGGCTGCCTCGCCACCGCGCCGCAGCCGGTGAAGGTCACCATCGCGGCGGCCAGCGGTCAGACGATCACGCCCTTCCGCACGGCCACGCGCCTTTCGCTCGCCAAGGGTGAGTCGGCCAACTTGCTGGACATCGATCAGGTGCGCTGCACCGAGCTGGTCGCGCCCGCCGGCAGCAGCAACGCCAAGTACGTCGTGGCCGTGCTCAACACCAGCATCACCGCCGCCACCACCTCCGGCTTCGAGCTACGCGGCATTGGCACCGGCGCCATGGCCGGTCAGGTGTCTACGCCGCGTGCCGCGATCACGGCCACCACCTCCACGAATGTGTCCCCGCAGCTGTCCGCGCAGTTGTCCCCGCAGTTGTCCGCGGCCATGGCGCAGCTGGCGACCGAAGCACAGCTCGACGGCCAGCACGATCACCTGCTCAACGCGCAGCGCGCCGTAAACGCGCGGTTCGGCTCACCAGCGCCCACGTGGCGCGCCCTCGCGCAGACACGCGCGCTCAATCACGTGGCCGCCGCGCGCACCCCCATGCTGGTGGGCGACACCGTCAGCATGAAGGCGCTGTACGGGAGCTGCACCGCCGGCCGCGATATCCGCGCGCGCGTGGTGTATGCCGGTGCCAAGTCGGTGGTGCTGGAAGACGTCGCGTCGCCGCGTGCCGGCACGATGGACAACGAATACCGCCTCATGGGCGACGAGTTCGATCGCGTGCAGTACCCGTTGCTGCAGGCCAAGATCGGCGATCCGTTGGCGATGAACGCGGCCATGGAGGGCGACGGTCGCGTGACCATGCTGTTCACGCGCTACGTCAACGATTCGCTGCCGGGCGTCGCGGGCTACGTGTCGGCGTGCAACTTCTATCCGAAGGGTACGTTCGCGGCCAGCAACGAAGACGAAGTGTTCTACGCCCGCGTGGCCAGCCCCACCGAGTCCGCCGCCGACTGGCGCCGCACCATGCGCAGCACGGTCATCCACGAGTCCAAGCACCTGGCCAGCTTCGCGATTCGCTTTGCGAACGGCACGCCGTTTGAGGAGAGCTGGCTGGAGGAGAGCCTGGGTCGCGTGGCGGAAGAGCTCTACGCCCGCACCTTCACCAACGGCAGCGCGTGGAAGAGCAACGCGGGCTATCAGGCCACGGTGCGGTGCGAAGTGTACCAGTGCGACGACCGCCCGCTGATGATGTGGAAGCACTTCTCCGTGCTGCACCAGTACCTGCGCGGCGTGGACACGCTCACCCCCATCGGCGCGGCTGCGAGCGGCGACTTCACCTTCTACGCCAGCGGCTGGTCGTTGGTGCGTTGGGCCGCCGACCAGTACGCGGGCGACGAAGCCACATGGATGAAAGAGCTCGTGCGCGGCGGCCAGCTCACCGGCCTGGCCAACCTCGCCCAGCGCACCGGCCGTCCGGCCGGCGAGATGCTGGCCGACTGGGCGCTTGCCAACGCCGTAGACGACATGGCCGGCTTCACGCCGGCGCGGAAGCAGCTGACGTTCCCGAGCTGGAACGTGACCGATGTGTTCGCGGGCCTCGCCACGACGTACCCGGGGAGCTTTATCGCCAGCCCGCTCAAGGCGCGGGGGATGAGCTTCGGGTCGTTCACGCTACCGGTGGCGAAGCTGCGCGCGTTCAGCAGCAGCTACTTCAGCTTTGACGG
>CALQGY020000136.1 GCA_943330235.2 Candidatus Kuenenia stuttgartensis | reverse complement strand
TTCATGAACTCGGCCACCCACTTCGGATCGCCGTTGATCGCGTTGATCGCCGATCCACGGACCACCGGCGCGTCGTCGCCCGGATAGTTGTACTTCGACAGCAGCTCGCGGACTTCGAGCTCGACGAGGTCGAGGAGCTCTTCGTCTTCCACGAGGTCGCACTTGTTCAGGAACACGACGACCGAGGGCACGTTCACCTGGCGAGCCAGGAGGATGTGCTCGCGCGTCTGCGGCATCGGGCCGTCCACGGCCGACACGACGAGAATTGCGCCGTCCATCTGTGCCGCACCCGTGATCATGTTCTTCACGTAGTCGGCGTGGCCCGGGCAGTCCACGTGCGCGTAGTGACGGTTTTCCGTCTCATATTCGACGTGTGACGTCGCGATCGTCATGATCTTCGTGGAGTCACGACGGCCCTGCGACTCAGACGCCTTGGCGACTTCGTCGTAAGCGATGTACTTCGTGCCGTAACTTTCCGCCGAGATCTTCGTGAGAGCGGCCGTCGTCGTCGTCTTGCCGTGATCGACGTGGCCGATCGTTCCCACGTTCACGTGCGGCTTGTTCCGCTCGAACTTTGCCTTGCCCATGGTTCGATTCTTGTGTTGGGTAGTGAATGAGTGGGTGAGGCTTACGCCTTCACCTTGCTGATGATCTCTTCGGCCTTCGACTTCGGCACTTCCTCGTAATGCGAGAACTCCATCGAGTAGACCGCGCGCCCCTGCGACATGCTGCGCAGTTTGGTCGAGTAACCGAACATCTCGCCGAGCGGCACCGTCGCCGAGATCACCTGCGCTTCTCCTCGCTGCATCATGCCGCCGATCTTGCCGCGCCGCGAAGAAAGGTCGCCAAGGACGTCGCCCATATATGCCTCAGGGCTCACGACCTCGACCTTCATGACCGGCTCCAGCAAGCAGGGGCTGGCCTGACGCGCCGCCTCCTTGAATGCCATCGAGCCGGCGATCTTAAATGCCATTTCCGACGAGTCGACATCGTGGTACGAGCCGTAAATCAGCTGCACCTTGACGTCCACCACCGGGTAGCCTGCGAGGATACCGTTTTCCAACGCTTCCTTGATACCCGCTTCCGTCGGTCCGATGAACTCACGGGGGATCACGCCACCAACCACCTTGTCTTCGAACACGAAGCCCTGACCCTGCTCGCTGGGCTCCATGTTGATCACGACGTGGCCGTACTGACCCTTACCACCCGACTGGCGAATGAACTTGCCTTCGATCTTTTCGACGCGCTTCTTGATCGTCTCGCGATAGGCCACCTGCGGGCGACCGACGTTCGCGTCAACCTTGAACTCGCGCTGCATACGGTCGACGATGATCTCGAGGTGCAACTCGCCCATACCGGCGATGATCGTCTGCCCGGTCTCCGCGTCGGACCGCACGCGGAACGTCGGATCTTCTTCGGCCAGCTTCTGCAACGCGATCGCCAGCTTGTCCTGGTCCGCCTTCGTCTTCGGCTCGATCGCCACGTCAATCACGGGGGCCGGGAACTTCATGGCCTCGAGGATGATCGGCGCTTCTTCCGTGCACAGCGTGTCGCCCGTGCGCGTGTCCTTCAAGCCGATCGCCGCCGCGATGTCGCCGCAACGCACTTCCACAATTTCTTCACGCTTGTTCGCGTGCATCTGCAACAGACGGCCGACACGCTCACGCTTGTCCTTCGTGCTGTTGTAGACGTACGAGCCCGAGGTCAACACGCCCGAGTAGCAGCGGAAGAACGTCAGCTTTCCGACAAAGGGGTCCGTCGCAATCTTGAACGCCAAGCCGGCAAACGGCGCGTCGTCGGTCACCGGGCACTCGACGAACGTCTCGTCATGGTGCGGCAGGTGTCCCTTGATCGCCGGCACGTCAAGCGGCGCCGGCAGATAGTCGATGACCGCGTCGAGCAACGCCTGCACGCCCTTGTTCTTAAACGAGGCGCCGCAGAGGATCGGGATGAACTTGCCCGCGCACGTCGCCGTGCGGATCGCGCTGCGGATCTCGGCCACGCTGAGCTCTTCGCCCGCGAGGTACTTCTCCATCAGCGCTTCGTCGTACTCAACAACCGTATCGATGAGCTTATGACGCGCCTCTTCCACCGCGTCCTTGAACTCGGCCGGGACGTCCGTCACCGTGAACGTCTTGCCCAGCGTCTGCTCGTCGAAGATGTACTGCTTGCGTTCGATGACGTCGAGGTGACCGGTGAACAGCTCGCCCGAACCCACGGGCAGCTGGAGCGGCTGGGCGCTCTTCGACAACCGGTCATGGATCATCGCCACACAGCGCTCAAAGTTGGCGCCGACGCGGTCCATCTTGTTCGCAAAAATCATACGCGGCACGGCGTAGCCATCGGCCTGACGCCACACCGTCTCGGTCTGCGGCTCCACGCCGGCAACCGAGTCGAGGAGCGTCACCGCGCCGTCGAGCACGCGGAGCGAACGCTGCACTTCAACCGTGAAGTCCACGTGGCCCGGCGTGTCGATGATGTTGATGCGATACTCCGGGCCGTCACCCTTCGTGTCGCTCTGCCCGTGGCGCTGCCAGAAGCAGGTCGTCGCGGCCGACGTAATCGTGATGCCGCGCTCCTGTTCCTGCTCCATCCAGTCCATGGTGGCGGCGCCGTCATGCACTTCACCGATCTTGTGGCTCTTACCGGTATAGTAGAGCACACGCTCGGTGGTCGTGGTCTTACCGGCATCAATGTGGGCCATGATGCCGATGTTGCGATAGTACTCGAGCGGGGTGGTACGCGGCATAGTCTTCAGGCGGCGTCCGATTGCTCGGCGCCAGGTGTTGACGAAGTGTGGTCCAGCAGAAAACGGCGGAAGAATGTCGTACATCTGATCTCGCAACCCCGATAACGGGTCCGAAACCAGCAAAAAAACGGCTGGACCAGTCACCCTGCCGAGGCAGAGCCGGTGTCCATCCGCTGCCGCCGGGTGCACTCGCCACTGATGCGCGAATGGGGACCCAAGCGCGCCGGGAACGCCGCAGGCCTAAGCCTGTCTCGTTGCACCGACGTCAAATTGGCTGCGTTCGTTATCGGGAGTCCCCGCACGTCACAGACGCCGGAACCGGACCTACCTTGCACGGACTTCACGGCGCGCACTCCGCGATACCACTACGTTGTGCGCGTTGCTGGTCGTGCGCCCCGCTCCAATCAGAGGATCTCTGGGAGCGGCCCATAGGATTCGGCCGCAGATCGCCGAATGACTTCAGGATACTTCACCATCAGCGAACAGATCGATTCCTTTGACCCATTTTCCGATAGACACCCAATCTGTCGAGGCTTCCACCGTAAGTCAACGCCCTGTGTCAGGCTTTCGTCAACGACCTCGGGTTGCTCCCGTCCCTGTCGCATCCACGAGGCGACACATCAACCGCGGCATCCGCGCCACACTCTAGCCGCAGCTGTTGCAGCGATGCATCACTCCGGGATGGCGGTTTGGGACCAGCCGCGTACTGGATCTGTGATGCCATTGCAGCCGAACGCGAGTTTATATAGTGTTGATTTGCAAGTGGTTACGCCTAGTACAATAGAGCGGACTCAGGCAGAAGACGTGACACTGTTTATGGTCGAGCCCGCTGGTGGTACGACTCATGCACTGCAGGGGAGTATGTCCGGCCCGTCATTTCCCGACGGCCTCCGGCAATCATATAGGACCTGAGGTTTGCTATGCGTGCTTTCGCTCGAATCGCCGTTATCGCCGCGCTGTCGCCTCTCGCGCTGCATGCGCAGGGCGGACAGGTCGTTGGGCAGAACGGGGTCGTCGTCGCCGGTGCGTCGGGAAACTGGGTACCGAGCGTGATTGCGGCCACCGCCGAAGTGAACACGACCAATCCCTGCGGGTTGGCCGCGAGTGGTGTCTGCAGCAACGGGTTCGGCGGCGTTGGTGCCGGTTCACTCCACTTGGCCGTTGATGGCGCGGGCAACCCCGCCGCGGGTTACCCCGGCTGGGCCTTTTACTACCTCTGGGCCGGCAATCTGGCCTCCAGCTTCGGCAAGCTGAATCAGCTCAGCGCCCTCTCATTCGACTGGTTCCGGACGGACATCCCGGGCTGGAACTACGCGCCGGGCACGATGTCGGATCTGAATGGCCAGCCCATCAATCCGGTCGATTGGCGCTACAAGACGCCGGTGATGCGCTTGCAGCTGCGCGAGCGTCGGGACGGGCAGGAGGATCGGCTGAGCGAGCTTGTGTGGGAAGGCTATTACAACAAGTCGCGCCTCGGGAGCAACAGCAATGTCGACGACAACTGGACGCCGACCGATACCTGGGTGGCGCAGTCCTCCATGCAGGACGACAACTTCTGGTACATCCGTCCGCCCGCCAATGTGGCCGGTGCCGGCGTGCAGACCAGCGCGTCCTGCAACGATCAGCTCAGCTTCTGGAGCGGCGGCGTGCAGTCTGGCAACACGAATGGTCTGTTCGGTTCAACCGGCTGCCTCTTTGGCGCCGACGTGGACGTCATCGGGATCGCCGTCGGACTGGGCAGCCAGTGGCCGCTCCCCTACGATGGCTTCGTGGACAATGTGCGGATGGGCTTCGGCACCGAGCCCCTCGCGGTCAACGCCAACTTCGATGTCGTCCCTGAGCCGTCCACCTATGTCCTGATGGGCTCCGGGCTCCTCGCCCTCGGCGTGCTGTCCCGCCGCCGTCGCGGCTCGGCGAATGTCTGACGTCATGCGTGCGGGCCTCCGCCCGCACGCAGTCCCAGTCAATTGACCTCGGTGACCTGACAGCATCGCGCCGGAGAGGCATATTGACGAGCGACCTTCCGTGTAACGGGGTCGCTCGTTTTGCGTCGCTATGTCAACGAGTTACAGCTTCCCCGCGCGCAGGTCGAGACTCGCACCGTGACGGGGTGTGACTGTTCGCTGGCCCGCCTCGCCTCGTCCTTCCGCCCGCGCCGAGGCGGCGCCTCGTGCTTCGGGTCCGCCGCTTCGATCGTCTGGGTCTTGCCGCCCGCTCACTCTGACGCCACAGCCCTGCCCGCACACCGCGAGCGGTTTGTGCGCGTCGCTTCTTCATCAGAGCTCGCATGTCCAGCTCCGGCGACCGTCATCGCGTCTGCCTCGTTATCGGCACCAGGCCGGAAGCCATCAAGATGGCGCCCGTCGTCGCCGCCATGCGCGCGCATCCACACCTCGAGCCATTCGTGGTGGCCACCACGCAGCATCGAGAGATGCTCAAACAAGCGCTCGACGTCTTCGGGATCGTCCCCGACGTCGATTTGGGATTGATGCAGAACGGACAGAACCTCGGCGTGTTCACCTCACGAGCGCTGCAGGCCTTGACCGATTGCTTCCTCGAGACCAAGCCCGAGTTCCTGCTCGTCCAAGGCGACACCTCCACGGTCACCGCCGCCGCCCTCGCCGCCTTCTATCAGGGCATCCCCATCGGGCACATCGAGGCCGGTCTTCGCTCCTTCGATCTGAGCAGTCCGTTCCCCGAGGAAGTGAACCGCCGCATCGCCACGTGCACGGCCAATATCCACTTCGCGCCCACCTCGGAAGCGCGCACGAATCTGGTGTCGGAGGGGATCCCCGAAACGGATATCTTCGTGACCGGCAACACGGTCGTTGATGCGCTCCAGATGGTCGCCCCGCGTGATCACTTCGAGACACCCGCGCTGAATCGCGTGAGCTGGTCCACCCGCAAGGTGCTGCTCACGACGGTCCATCGCCGTGAGTCCATGGGCGAGCACCTCGAGGAGATCTGCGACGCACTGGAGTCCATCATCAGGCTGCACGACGTCGAGATCGTGTTCCCCGTACACTTGAATCCGAAGGTGAAGGAGGTGGTCTACCGACGCCTCGCGAATCACGATCGGATTCATCTGGTTGATCCGCTGCCGTATCCGGATCTGCTCGAATGCATGCGACGTGTGTACCTCGTGCTCTCGGACTCGGGGGGGATTCAGGAAGAGGTCCCATCCTTCCGGAAGCCTATTCTCATCCTGCGCGACACGACGGAGCGCCCGGAGTGTGTCCGCGCCGGTTTCGGTGAGCTGGTCGGCACCGATTCCACCGTGATCTTGGCGCGCACGTCAGCATTGATTACCGACGCCCATCTGTACGCACAGCGGACGTCTGGCGACAATCCGTTCGGAGACGGGCGCGCCGCCATTCGCATCACCGAGGTGGTCGATTCGGCGCTCCGGCACCCGCACACACGGCGCGGACCGCGACGGCTTGATCGGAGCCAGGTGAACGCCACCCTTGAGCGGCTGTCGCATGATCTCTAAGTCGCTCCGAGCGCCATGCATCGCGACCATCCTCGCTGTCGTCATCCCAGTCGCGTTGCACGCCCAAGCGCCGCTGGCCGGCGGCCTACCCGGCCGCTGGGTTGAGGCCAACGCCCTCGCGCAGTCAGTGACCAACGGGTACGGGGGCTGGCAGGGGCTCTACGTGCGCGCCGTACAGCCGGGAATGCGCGACACGTGGTACGTCGATGCACTCGCGCTCCGCGCGTTCGGTGAGCGCGGCGTGCAAGTGGGTGCGACTCAGCGTCATGACTGGAACGGTCGCGTCTTTCAGATGATTGGCGCCAACATCGGCAGCGGCGCCGCCATCATGCCGCGAGCGCGCGTCGACGGGGCCCTGGGGCTGCGCCTTGGCGCCGCGAAGGCGTGGCAGGCCACGGCGGGGCTTTCATACGTGAAGTCGGTCACTGAGCTGTCCGACGTGGCGGGCCTCGCATCAGTCGCCTGGTACGCACCGCACGCCATCGTCATTGAAGCGGGCGTGCGGTACAACGTCAGTCGGCCGGGTAACGTCCGCTCGCAGCGATTCTCAAGCACCACGGTGTGGACCCCGTCGTCGCGACGCTCGTTCTCGCTGCGCGCGGGCGCTGGATCGGAAGGCTGGCAGATCATTCGCACCGGCACCACGCTCCGGCAGTTTCACTCGCAGGAAACAGCGCTGTCCTGGCGCGAAAAGGTCTCCACGTCGCTGGCACTCAGTGCACAGGCGGATTGGTACCGGAATCCCTTCTACACTCGGTCAGGAGTCACCCTCGGTGTCGCGCGTTACTGGTAGACCGTCACGCCGCATCGATGTCCTGCGCGACCGCGGTTTCCGCGGCGGGCGCATCGCCCCTCATCGGTCGATGATCGGACTTGAAGTGAGCCGTTGGTTGTTGATTGACTTGCTCGTGCTGCCCCTGATGTTCTCGCTGGCCGTCTTCGTGTTGCTCGATCCGCTGCTGGAAGGATGGCGGTGGATTCTCGAGATCATGCGCACGCCGCTTGGCCTTCCGGGCGCGGTGTCGACGCGCGTCGTGGAGCTGGGACCGCTCTCGGTTCCCATTCCGTTCTATACGGCCGAGTCCCGATGGCCAACCCCGTTTGATTTGCGCACCGGGTGGATTACGGTCGCCGCACTCGCGCTCCCCGGCATGCTGCTGCGTGGCCGCTTCACGCCGGGGGCGTACGCGCTGCGTGCGTTGGCCGTGATCCAGCTCACGGCGCAACTGTGGTTCAGTTTCGCCGCGCCACCGTTCAGTTATGCGCTCTCGCAGTATGTCGCGGGGCTGCTCGTCTGTGGCGTGGTGATCCTGCTCCTCGCACCGCTGCTCGTGTCGTTCACGTATTTCATCTTTGACTTCCCGCTGTGGCAGAAGCTGCTGCTCGCGACCATGCTCCTCCTGCATCTCGCGTTGCTGCTGCCGTTGCAGGCGGTCGTCCATGCCTACGTGATTTATCGCGGCTCCCTGCTCTCCATGCCGTTGCTGTTTCTGATGTTCGGCGTGCTGCTGGACGTCTTTGTGTACGTGGCCCTGTATGGCTGGGGCATGAGCTGGCGCTCGGACAGCATGCTCGACGCGACAGATCGCCGTGCACCGGTGACGCCGTACAAGCCGCCGCGCATGACGCCACCGCTGGGTGTTCCGGCCGTCCGTGCAACGGGCTCCCCCGTGGACGGCACGAACGGAGCGCCCACCGCATGATTCTGCTCGCCGCCAACATCGGACTCTGGGTGTGCATTGCGGTGCTCGCCGTGTACACCGTTCGCCATTACTTCTTCACCCTCAACCGTCTCTTCGGTCGTCATCGACAGCCGTACGTCGACGTGATTCAGGCGGACTGGCCGC
>CALQGY020000135.1 GCA_943330235.2 Candidatus Kuenenia stuttgartensis | reverse complement strand
TTCCAGTCAAAACGATACCACGCCGTGATCCGCCTTGCACGCCGCCGTGCGGCAAACGCGTAGCGTATTTCGATCTGGACGACACTGAAGGACATCGGCGCGTATGTCCGACGTCGGGTGTTCGGCGCGGCGCGCACGCTCCGCGGATGGGAGTTCCGCCGCGGAGGCATTGCAACGCGGGGACCGCTCGCGCCCCATGGTCCCTAAAGCACACCGGCGGCGATCCGCGGGACCTCCCCCGCGAATCGCCGCCCGTTGTTCTTCGACGACACCACCAACCGCCCACCGCTTACGGCTGCGCGATGATCACCGTGCGGTTCTTCTTCGTCGCGTTGCTGAACTGCAGGTTGTAGCCCATCGTCGTGGTGGTGTGGAAGCTCTTGTAGTTCACGTTCGCGTCCTTGATGTGCGCAACCGCATCGACGCCCGGAATGCCGATGTCGTACTGCACACTGAGACCGCGCGTCTTGAGATCGTTGGCCACGGCATCGGGCTCGAACGGCGAGATACCGAACGACACGTGATCGATGGACGCACGCGCCGGCGCGCTCTTGTCGAAGTTCGGGCTGAGCACGTTGCCGCCACGAATGAGCGCGTTGCCGCAGTCGTCGCACATCCACACTTCGTTCTGGCTGCCTTCGTCACCCTGCGGCTTCCAGCCGATGAGGGCTTCGTAGAACGCCACTTCCGTCTTGTAGTCACCCACGCCGAACGAGATGTGGTCCAGCCACGTCGTCTTCCAATTCGTCGCGGCGAACGGCGCCGGCTCGCTCCACGTGATGGCCTTGGCCGACTTCCGCCCCTTCGCGTAGCAGCCGTTCGTGAGGGCGAGGTCGAAGCCCTGCGGGTCCTTCACATGAAACGACTCGCATCCGGCCGGGCCGCTGTTGTCGGCGACGGGGTTGAGCCCGCGCTTCTTGAGCTCCGCTTCGACGGTCTTGGCGTTCCACGGCGAAATGATCCACGAGTACGAGTCCCACACCACCTGCGGTATGCGACGCTGGCCACCGCCCGCGCCGCCACGACCGGCACCGCCCGCACCGCCCGCACCACCGCCACGGGCGGCGAGCGCCGCACTGTCCGCCGCCGACAGCACACGCGGGGCTGGCGGCGGCGGCGGGGTGTAGCCGCCGACAATCACCACCGTGCCCACATCGCCCACGTCCAACACGGCCTGCTTGCCGTCGTCGCTGCGGAGCGTCCAGTTCATAAGCGCCATGTAGAACGCCGCTTCCTTCTTGTAGTCGACGGCGTGCATGGTGAAATGATCAAGCCCGGTGGTCTTCCACCCCGTCGCGGCGAACGGTGCCGCCACGTGCGTGGTGTCGCAGATGGGCGTGTGCTCGTTCGGGCGCCCCTTGCAGCTGCCTTGCGCGAAGGCGGCGCTGGCGGGCACGGTCAGCGCCAGGCCGAGGGCCCCGCAGAGGAGGGCGCGGGACCGCGGGGAACGGGGGGACGCGCCGAGTGGCGCGAGGTGTGGTTGGGCCATGGTCTGGTGATGGCTGAGAGGATGGGCGGGGGCGCGGTCGGCGCGGCACCCCGGAGGGCGGCCGCGTCGGAATGACCGTCGCGTTCCGCTGAGTATACGGCGTGGTCCCCCGCGGCGTTAGAACGGGGGAACGTCGTGTGTCCTTACGGCTTCGGCAACGTCGCCCGGTACGCGCTGATGGCATTCACCGTGGCCGTCACGCGCACCTCGGCCACTTTCCGGCCGAGGTCCTGCAGCCACTTCAGCGACTCGAACTTGATGCCGTTGATCTCCGCCTGTCCGGCCTTCACGCGCTGCGCGAAGCGGATGGACTGCGGGTCGGCGAGCGCCATCGTCGCATCGATGCCGAGTTCCTCGTGCAGGCCACTGGTGCCCGCGCTGGCGCCGATCTTGATCCCTTCGGGGATCTTGAGATCGTTCTGGATGTACGGTTGCACCACACTAGTGTGGTTGTAGTACTCGGGCACGTGTTTGAAATACACCTTGTCCGGGCTCTCGGCGTAGACCTTGGTGAGCGAGTCAGCCGCGCTCTGCATGCCGCGCGCGTTCCCGCCGCTATCGCCCAAGTAGTAGATCTCCTTGAAGCCCATGCTGCGCAGGTAGTTGCCCATGTCGAACAGCACCGCGGTGTACGTGGCCTGCGAGAGCATCGGGCCCGCGCGCCCCAGTTGAACATTCGGACCCGCATTGCCGGGTTCGAGCGTCACGAGCGGCGCCACGAGCGTCTTGCCCATTTTGCGCGCGATCATCTCGCCCAGAAGCTTGATGTTGATGTTGTGCTTGTTCATCTGGAGGTTGCCGTCGTTGTTCTCGACGCCGCCGGTCATGATCAGCACCGACGTGTAGCCGTCCTTGATCATGTCGCGGAACTCGGGCTGCGTGAGTTCCTCGATCCAGACGGTATTAATGCCGTCGATGGTCCGCGGCTTATTCGCCGCCGCCGCGCGCTGGGCCGCCTGCGCTTCGCGGCCGGCCGCGCTGGCACCACCGGCACCACCGGCACCACCAGCGCCGCCCGTCACCTGCGCCGAGGCGCTTGCTGAGGCGCTCGCCGCGAGCAGCGGCATCGTCAACAGAACCATCCACGTTGTTCGCATCACATCTCTCCGAGGGCTGGGGGCAGTTCGCGTCGCAACATCGACGACAGCAACCGCAGCGACCAAGACGCCAAGCCGTTCCGCGGCTGGCGGCCTTGAGTCGCTGCTCTCCACTCAATCTCGCGGACGGTCACGCCGGTCGCCAATTTGACACGTGGGGTCGCCGTATCTTCCGCGCCCATGGTCGTTCGTTGAGCCCTCGCGCGGGCGCTCCACCACACCGCGCGGGTGGCGCCGCGCGGCGACATCCCGTTTCCTGACCGCAGTCACGCTATGCACACGCAACTCGAACTTCCGGCCAGCCCCGAGGCGCTGCCCCTCATCCAAGCCCACGCCCGCGCGCTCGCTGCGCTGGTGGGTATTGATGCGAAGCGCACGGCGGCCATCGAGTTGGCGTGCGAGGAGGCGTTTGGTCTCATTCTGGAGCGGGTGTCCGGGGCCAGTGCGTCGCCATGGCCCACCCCTTCAGTCAGCGCGCCAATGAGCGGCTGGGTGCCCGCGCCTGCGGGGTCAACCTCGGGTTGGTGGGCGGCACCGTCGAACTGAAGGGGATCGCACTCGGCGATACGGTGCAGCGCACCAGTCTCATGCTCTACTTCCAGCCCCTCACCGACTCGGCGGCGCGCCATGTGTACGTGCCCGAGCCGCATCGGGCGATGCTGGCGCGTACCTACGCGGGGTGCGGGATGGACGTGACGTTCGGGTCGGCCGCGACAACGCTGACCGGCGACTCGGAGGTGAGCGCCACGTACGTGGGCGGCCTCGATTTCGGGATGATCGGCGTTCGGTCGGTGGGAGCGGACATTGCGGTGGCGCTCCGGGCGGCGCGCCGTGGCCGGTCCCTTCGCGCGCGAGATTCTGGACTACATCGTGGCCGACCGGACGCGCGTGGAGCGGGTCGCGGGGATGGACGCGGTCTGACGGTCAGCGTGCGCGATCAGCGTGCGCGATCAGCGCGGCATTGGTCCACGGCACGCGCCAGACGCTGCACGCCGTCCACCAGCTCCGCGGCCGCATAGTGCGCAAAACTCAAGCGCACGGTCTGTGTGAAGCCGAGGCGGCTGATGAACCGTGAGCCCGCGTGAAACGTCACGCCTTCAGCGGCGGCGATGGGCTGTAGCTGTGACGCGAGCATGCCATCGGGCAGCGTTAGCCACACGAAGTAGCCGCCACGGGGCTCGATGAACGCGGCGTCGGGGACGTAGTCACGCAGCGCCTGACACAACGTGGCGCTACGCTCGGTGTAGACGCGGCGGAGCGCATCCAGCCCCTCGTCGGCGAGCCCGAGATCGATCATGCTGCGCATGACCCCCGACACGAAGGGGTTCATGCCGCCGCCACTCTGCACCACGCCCGATCGCATCACGATGTCCAGCAGCGCCGGCGCGCCGTGAATCCAACCCAGCCGCAGTCCCGGCGCGCAGATCTTGGAGAACGACCCCAGCGACAGCACGCGCGCTTCGTGTGTATGCGTTGTGGCCAACACGGCAAGCGGCGGTGGCGGCGGCGCACCGAAGTCCAGCAGCTGATAGACCTCGTCGGCGACGATCAGCAGGTCATGCGCCCGGCTCGCCTCCATCAGCTGCTCGCGGCGCGCGGCCGACATGGTGGTGCCCGTCGGATTCTGGAACGACGGGATGGTGTACACGAGCGCGGGCCGATGCTGCGCCAGCGCGTCGTGCAACGCGTCCATGCGCATCCCGTCGGCGTCGAGAGGAATGCCGACCACCTGCAGGCCATGATCGCGGAACAGCTCGAGCGCCAGAAAATAGGTGGGCTCTTCCACGAAGATCGTGTCGCCGGGTTTGGTGAACCGCGCGCACACCAGATCGAGCGCCTGCGACGCGCCGGCCGATACCATGAGGTGGGTGGCATCCACGGGCGTGGCGTAGCGTCGACTCAGGAACTGCGCCAGCGATTCGCGAAACCCGTCGTCGCCCTGATCGGCACCGTACTGCAGCAGCGCGGCATCGCCTCGCGTCAGGCAGTGCTCGGCTGCCGTGCGCATCGCCGACTGCGGGAGCAGCGAGAGCGACGGCTGGCCGTTGCCGAAGTCGATGTTCCCGGCGCCAGGCACGCGTGCTCCCGCGGGCACGACGGTGTCGTCCGCGTTGCCAAGCGCCTGCGGTCGCTGCGGTGATGACATGGCGGTCGGAGAGGGGAGAGGGACCTGCGCGGAAGTTAGCCCGTCCCCTCGCCCTCAGCGAGGACACTCCGATGCGACCCACCGTGGTGGCGCCGGAGCTGGTAAGCGCTGCAACCCGCCGTGTTTTCCGCTATCGTTTCTCCTCATGAAAATCTCACACGCTCTGTATCTGGCCTCGGCCGCCGCGGCGATGCTGCTGGCGCGCCCGTCGAACGCCCAAGACACGCGCACCGTCGTGCTCCGCTTCCGGAAGGCGGGGGACACGGTGGCCATCCGCAACGCGCAGATCACCATCGATCACACCATCGACGCCGGGCTCACGGACTCCGCGGGCATGGTGCGGATTCCGGACCTTGAGGACGGCGGGCACATCGTCGAGGCGGTCGCGCGCGGCTATCAGGCCTTCTTCGACAAGTTCGTGAGCGGGCCGAGAGAGCGGATGCCGATCGACCTCGAAATTCTGGCGGTGGCCGCGACGGTCACCGTGAAGGGGCAGCCGACGGAGCTTCGCGTGGCTGGGTTTGACCCGCGACGCGCGAAGGCGCAGGGCAAGTTCTTCACGCTGGCGCAGCTCAAGGCCGCCAACGGACGCCCGCTCTCCAATTTGCTCAAGCTCGATGCCGGCGCGTTCATCGCGACGGGCCCGCGCGACGAGTCGTTCCTCGCGTCGAAGGCGCAGTCGCGCCCGTCGGCCGCGTGCTACGCCGCCGTGGTGCGGGACGGTCTGCGCATCTACCCGTTTGAGGGCGCCACGCCGCCGGATCTCGACAAGATCTTCACGGATGACCTGGCGGGCGTTGAGTACTACGCAGGCGCCGCGAGCGCGCCGGCCGAGTTGCGCGAGGTGGCCACGTGTGGCGCGCTGGTGCTCTGGCGCCGCTGAACCGCTGATGACGGAATGACAAAGGGCGCCCCCGTGGGGGCGCCCTTTGTGTATTCAGCCGAGCGTGGGGCGATTACTTCGCCGCCGCCAGTCGGCGGATCTCGCTGGCCATCTTGGTCACACGCGCCGCATCCTTGGCACCCTTCGCGTCGCCATCCACCTGCAGTGCGATCGCGGTGAGGGCCGCCGCGCGTGCCGCGCCGGACTTCATCTCCGCCGCATCAAGCGCCGCCGCGATGGCCGACGTGCGGTCCGCCGCGAGGCCGTTGCCGCGCACCAGCTGGTCGAGATACGAGCGCACGACCACGAACGCCGCCGGCCACGTCATCTTGGGCTGGCTCTGCGGGTTGTACTCCGTGAACGTGACCAACTTCGCGGCCGCGATCTCGTTGGCCGACAGATGCGCGCTGGGGGTCAGCTCGTAGATGTCCATGCCACGGTCGAGTTCGGACGAGTAGATGTAGCCGTTCCAGTAGTACGCACCCCACGAACCACCGACCGTGCCGCCACGCGGGCGTCCGCCGCCCTGAGCGGTGGCTGCGGCCGCCGGCACGTCGACCGCCGCCGGCGGATCGATGGAGCCGCGATCGTAGTAGCCGATCTCGAACGCATGATCCTGATCGGTGAAGTCCATGATGTCGACGCCGCCCTGGTACCAGCCCTGCACATAGAGGTCACGCCCCGGCACGGGGATGATGCCGCCGTTGTGCGAGACGCAGTTTTCCTCGGCAGACTGCGCCGCGGGCAACTTGAAGTACGCGTGCTGCGCCTGCTTCTTCTTCGCATCGAGGGAGATGACCGTGTTGCCGCCCAGCTCAATCATGCTGTTCGCCTGACACATCGGGCCCGTGCCGCCGCCCCACTCGTCCGTCTGGATGAGCTTCTTGCCGTCGTTGCTGAACGCGGCGGTGTGCCGCCCCTGGAAGTTGTTCGTGTCCGTCAGCGCGTCGATGCGGACCGGCTTCTCGGGGTTGGAAATGTCCACGAGGATGGAGTGCGTGGAGCACGCGGCCGCGAGCAGGTGCTGTGCCGGGTACGCCGTCACGTCGTGGCAATTGCGCGGTCCCGTAGGCGCGGCGGCTGCGGCGGCCGGGGCGGCACCACGGCCACCTGCGGCGGCGCGGCGGGCGTCGGCCGGGGCGCAGAACTGCTTGCACTCACCACCGGCGTCGAGGCCGGTGAAGATGCGCGCGCCGGGAATGACCACGGCCCGCTCGGGGTGATCGAGCTGCACCTTGATGATGTCCAGCTGATACAGCGAGTTCGTCGGGTCGGCCGGGTCGGTGCCGTTCTTGCAACCGGCCAGCTCGGTCTCCGGTCGGGCCGCCTGCTGCCCCGAGACGTAGATGTACAGAATGTTCGGGTCCGTCGGGCTGGGCACGAGGGTGTGCGTGTGCGAGCCTTTGCACGTCTGCACGTTCTTCACCAGCTTGGGCGCCCGCGGGTTGGTGACGTCAAAGATGCGCACGCCAGCCATGTGGTCCTTCGGATCCTGCACGCCGCCGGCGCCGCAATCGTTGCGGTTGCCCGCCCCTTCGGCGGAGATAAAGAGCAGGTGCCCGACGATGGACGGGTCGCCCTGCGAGGTGATGCACTGCATGACCGAGGCCACGACCGGCTTGGCTGGATCGGTGATGTCCCAAATGGTGAAGCCGGCAAAGTTCGCCTGATAGGCGAAATGGGTGCCGAATGCCAAGTCGGAGTTCACGAACGTCAGGCCGCGCACGGTGTCGAACTGCGCCGGCTTCGGCGAGAACGAGACGAGGCGCATGTTGCTCGCCGCGACGCCGGCGTCAAACCGGCCCGACTTGAGGGTGCTACGGGGATCGGTCTTGCTCGGGTACGTCTGCGCCGACGAAATCGTCGGCGCGACGACCGTCGCAAGGAGAAGCACTAAGCCACGGACAACGCGCATCGAGTCATACTCCGGTGGGGGGGAAGGGAACAGGTTGGACGTCTTGGCCACACGCTATGCCAACGGCGGTGACTTACTTCGGCGGGAGCTGGGTGAGCAGGCGCTTCATGATGGCGATCTCGCTGGTCTGGGCCGTGACGATATCGTTGGCGAAGACCGACACATCGACTTCCTGACCGGCCATCGGCGACGCGAACAGATCGTCCACCATTTTCAGGGCGCCGGTATGGTGCTGGATCATCAAGTTCAGGAAGGCGCGGTCAAACGCGACGCCCTTGGCGGCGTCCAGCTCGGCGAGCTGCGCGTCGGTGAGCATCCCGTCCATGCGCATGTGGTGCCATGACGCGGTGTCCGGCGCGAACTGGTCGTTGCGCTGCAGCCACTTCTGCATGATCTGGATCTCCGGCACCTGCGACTGGTCGATTTTCATCGACAGCTTCATGACCTGCGGACTGGCGCCGTGCGCTTCGGCCATCCGCGACATCACGATGGCCTGGGCATGGTGGGCGATCATCCCCTGCATGAATTCGACGTCCGCCTTGGTGTAGTGGGCGCCCTTGGGGATCACGATCTCCGGGCCCATGTGCATGCCGGCCATGTTGTGATCCATCCCCGCCATACCGCT
>CALQGY020000134.1 GCA_943330235.2 Candidatus Kuenenia stuttgartensis | reverse complement strand
TCATCACGGCGGCGCACGACGCGGCGACGGAATACGTGCGCTACGATCCTGCGGCGGCGGGTGGTGGACGGCCTGCGAACACGGATGCGTACGTGTCCGAATCGGCCGTACGGATGCAGCGGACCATTGACCTGTTGGTGCGCGGGCTGCTGATGGTGGGCGAGGCGGCGCCGATGGCGCCGCTGCGTGGGACAAGCGGATTCGCCGAGGAGTTTGCGCGTGCGGGCGGGCCGTCGGCGCCGCGCGATGGGCAGGGGCGGTCGCTGCGCGATCTCGATCTGGAGCATCGCCTGTTCAGATACCCGCTGAGCTTTCTGATCTACTCGGACAGCTTCGAGTCCATGCCACTGGTGGCGCGTCGCGCCGTCTACGCGCGGCTGTGGCAGGTGTTCAACGGGACGGATCCCGATCCGGAGTATCAGCGGATCGCGCCCGCGGACCGGGCGGCGATGCGGGAGATTCTCACGGCGACCAAGCCGGAGTTTGCGGGGCTGCGTCCGCGCTGAGCTGTACACGCTGCGGTGGCGCGCGGAGGTCCCGCTGACTTGCGACCTCCCGCGCCGGACCCCATGCTTGCCGAGGCAACTCCCCTCTGGCTGTATTTGACCGCACACCGCTGACGGAGCAACGCATGGCTGGTACCGATTCCTTCTGGTCGAACACGGTGTCCTCGCGGGTGACGCTGGTTGGTCTCGCGCTGATCGCCGTCCCACTCAGCCTCGCGCCGCTTCGCGTCGCGTCGGCGCAGGGGCGCTGCGGCGGCGCACGCGCCGGGTCGCCGGCCTGTGATACCGTGCCCGCCAAGGCGCCGTTCGCGTCTACCGGATGGAAGACCGTCGCGCTCGATCACTTTTCCATGCAGGCCACCGACCCCAAGCGGGAAGCGGCGTACTACGCGACGCTGATGAACTGGAAGGTGCGCAGCGACGACGGCACGAAGATCGTGCTGGATATGGGTGACATCGGTGCGATGGAAATTCGCGGCGGATTTGTAGCCCCGCCCGCTCCGCCCGCAGCGGCACCGACCGCGGCGGACAGTGCCGCGGGTCGCGGACGCGCCGGCGGCGGCGCGGCGCGGGCCCCTCGCAAGGTGGTCTGGGATTCGTTCTGCTGGGTCATTGAACCGTGGAACGCCAAGACGGTGGAAGCAGAGCTCAAGAAGCGCGGGCTCAACCCGGTAGCGGACAACGACGGCAAGGGCTTCGAAAGCTTCCACGTGAAGGATCCGGACGGCTTCGACGTGCAGATCAGCAACAACGTCAACGTGAAGCAGCGCAAGGCGGTGGCCGCGAAGGCCGCGCTGCCGGCCGCCGCGCCGTTTGACGGCACCGACTGGAAGACCGTGTGGCTGGACCACATTTCGTTCGAAGTGTCGAACTACAAAGAGAGCACGGCGTTCTATCAGGCGCTGTTGGGGTGGAAGCCCACCGGCGACGAAGGGAGCCAGAACGAAGTGCAGATCGGCGAGCTCGGCAACGCCATCATCCGTGGCGGGAACCCCGCCGCCGCCCCACCGGGACCGCCGGCCCCACGTCATGCGCAGATGGGACACGTCTCGTTCGGTATTGCGCCGTTTGACCCAGACGCCACGAAGGCCGTGCTGACCACGCGCAGCCTCACCAGCCGCGAAGATACGGGCGGCAAGGGCGATATCCACGATCCGAAGGCGCTGTACAAGAGCTACCACACCACCACGCCCGATGGCTACGATCTGCAGATCAGCAACGCCACCAAGGCCAGTCGCACGGTGCGATAAGCCCGCGTCTTCGTGGTGATCGCACTACGTTGCGCCGTCCGCCTTCGGGTGGACGGCGCATTGTGTACACCGCCTCTCCCTTCGCCTTACCCTCCCATGTCGCTGCCCGCCGTATCCCGCACGCTGGCCATTGGCCTGGCCATCCCGCTTGCCGCCGCGTTCCTCGGCGGCTGTGGGTCAAAGCCCACGACGCGTACCCTCACCGGCGAGTGGGACGCGTACGTCGCGCTGGGCTCTGCACCCGGCGACGGGTTTGAAGGGTGGCGTCGCATGGGCTTCGCGCACTTTGCCGGCGCCGATTCCGGATTCGCCGGCACCATCCGCAAACGCACCGGCGAGCCGATGCTCACCGTGACGAAGGTGACGGCGACGGGCGACTCACTGCTGTTGGCTGACTCCACCGCGATGTCGCTGGCCGCGATGTGGCACGGCGATACGGTGGCGGGCGTGATGCGCACCAACGGCGTGCCGTCCGGGCGACGCATGCGGCTGGTGCGACGGTCCACCCCGTTCGTGGTGGAGCAGTCGTATGCACTCTGGCCGGGGGCGGTGTCGGACTCCACGTATGCGGTGACCGAAGACACCGCCGTGTTCATGACGACCCGCGATGGCGCGAAGCTGGTGAGCTACATCGCGCGACCGGTGGGAGCGGGCCCGTTCGGTGTGGTGCTGCAACGCACGCCGTACACGCGCATCCTGCATCCGGCGGGGCGCTACTGGGCGTCGCGCGGCTACATCTTCGTCGCGCAGCATGTGCGCGGGCGCGACATCTCGGACGGCGCCGAGTTTGGTGATTATGACACCGACGTGCGTGACGGCTACGACGCGGTGGAGTGGGCGGCGACACTGCCCGGCGCCAATGGCAAGGTGGGGATGATCGGTCATTCGGACGAAGGCCGTCTGGCCTGGTACGCGGCCGTCAGCGCGCCGCCGCATCTGGCTGCTATCGCGCCGTCCGCGGCCAGCGGTGATCCGTGGCGCATCGTGCCCTACACGGACATGGTGTTCTCGCCCATCAACGTGTCGTGGGCCTGTCTCATGCGTGCCCGCACGCTGCAGAATATCAACGACTTGGATATCGGCACGGCCATGATGCATCTGCCGCTGTCCGATTTGCCGCAGAAACTGGGCTGTGGTCAAGTGCCACTGTGGGACCGGTGGATTGCGCATCCGTCGCTTGATGCCTACTGGCGTGCGCATGCGGTGACGACGAACATCGCGAAGGTGCGCGCACCCGTGCTGCAGGTGTCCGGGTGGTATGACGATTCACGCGGACCGATTGATTACACGATGGCGTTGCAGCAGGTGCCGGGCCATCCGCTCGTGCGCGTGGTGATGGGTCCGGGCGCGCACAAAGGCGTGGACTACGTGGCCGGTGATTTCGGCCCGCAGTCACGCGTGGAGACGCGGCGACTGCAGTTGCGCTGGTTCGATCACTATCTGCTGGGCAAGGACAACGGTGTTGAGCGCGAGCCACCGGTGGACATTTTCGTCTTCGGCGACAATGTGTGGCGGAAGGAAGCCGCGTGGCCAATCGCGCGCGCAGTGCCCACGGCGTGGTATCTCGCCTCGGGCGGATCGGCGAACACCAGCAGCGGCAACGGCCGCCTGGATACGTTGCCCCCGACCGGCGCGGCCGTGGATACGTTCACGTACGATCCGGCAAAGCCAACGCCGTACTTGATTGATTCGCGTGAGTTGGAAACGTCGTTGAACGAAGACTTCAGCACGCTCAACGCGACGCGCCGCGATGCACTGGTCTTCACGTCCGCGAAACTGCAGAAGCCCATTGAGGTGACGGGCAACATGCGGGCAACGCTCTGGGCGGCGACCAATGCACGCGACACGGATTGGAACATCATGCTGCTGGATGTCTTCCCCGACGGTCACGCGGAACGTGTGCAGGATGGCGTCGCCCGCGCGCGATTCCGGAAAGGCTTTGATCGCGAGACGCTGCTGACGCCGGGCGCCATCGAGCGCTACGACATTGATGTGTGGTTCACATCGCGCGTGTTCCTGCCCGGCCACCAACTACGCGTGAGCATCTCATCGGCGCTCTTTCCCAAGTACGATCGCAATCTGAATACCGGTGGCAATAACGAACGGGATTCCACGTTCGTGGTGGCGCATCAGCGCATTCTACACGATGCGGCACATCCGTCGCACGTACTCTTGCCCGTTATCCCGCGGTAAGCCCGCGCGCGGGGGCTCGTCCATGAGTCCTCGTCTACGAGTCCTCGTTAACGAGGACTCGCGTTGGTGGTGATGCGCCTGGTGTTTCGGCGCATCACCACCGTGCCCCGCCTTACGGCGTCGGGCGCGTGATGGTCTTGATCTCGTATTCCTTGGGCGGCTCCGCGTTCAGCAAATACTTCACGAAGTAGTCCCACCGCCGGCGCATCATGTAGTTGGACATGGTGCCGTAGCCGTGCGGCTGGTTGGGCAGCATGAGCAAATCAAAGTCCTTGTTCGCCTTGATCAGCGCATCGACCACCAGCAGCGTGTTGTACGGCGGCACGTTGTTGTCCATCGTGCCGTGCGCCAGGAGCAGGTGGCCCTTGAGATTCTTGGCGAACGTCTGATTGGCTTCGATGTCGTAGCTGTCGGTGCCGTCGGCCAGCTTCTCCACGAGTCCCTGATAGCGCTCGCCCCAATCGTCTTCATACTGCCGCTGGTCGTGATTGCCCGACTCGGCGATGCCCACCTTGAAGAACTCCGGGAAGCGGAACATCGCGTCGGCGGTAATGAACCCGCCGCCCGAATGGCCCCACATCGCGGCCTGATCGAGATCGATGCCCGGGTACTGCTTGGCCAGATCTTTCATCCCCGCGATCTGATCGGGAATGGTGTTGTCGCGCCCCATGCGACCGTAGTACGCATCGTGAAACGACTTCGAGCGACCCGGCGTGCCGCGACCGTCAATGGACACGACGATGAAGCCCAGCTCCGCGAGCGCCTGCTTGTCACCGCGCGCTGACGTGAAGCTGCGCGCGCCCACGCTGCCGCTCTGCGGCCCGGGATACGCGTTGTTGATGATGGGATACTTCTTGCTCGGATCGAAATTGGACGGCCGGAACATCATGCCGTACAGATCGGTCGTGCCGTCGGCGGCCTTCACCTTGATCGGGATGGGCGGCTTCCATCCGGTGGCCACGAGCTTGCTGATGTCCGCCTTCTCGAGCGGCATCACCAGCTTGCCGTTCGCATCGCGCAGCGCGACGACGGGCGCGACGTCGGGCGACGAGTACGTGTCGATCAGATACTTGCCGCTGGGGGACAGCTGGATGCTGTGATCGCCCACGTCGGGGGTCAGCGCCACCTGCGTCTTGCCGTCCAAGCCAATGCGGTAGTAGTGCGCGAAGTACGGGTCTTGCCCGGGCTCACGCCCGTTGGCGGCATACCAGAGCGTGCGCGTCTTTTCATCCAGGCGCGCGATCTGCGTGACCGGGCCGGCGCCGCTGGTGACCCGGCTCTTGAGCGCGCCCGTGGTGAGGTCGTACAGATACAACTGACCCCAATCGTCACGCTGCGAATACCAGAGAATCTCCTTCGTGGCCCAGAGCACGCGCCATCCGGTACGCGACTCGAAGTGCGTGGGGACCTTCTCCTCAAACAGCGTACGCACGGCGCCGGTGGTTGCATCGGCGACGCGCACGATGGCGCTCTTGTGATCGCGCGACGTGGAGGCGAAGGCCAGCGTTGCGCCGTCGGGGCTCCAGTTGTAGTCGGCCATGGTGATGTTGTCACCGATGGTGCCGCGATGGAAATCGGGGGGCATTTGCAGGCGTACCACGGTGCCGGCATCGGCGTCGATGATCACGCGCGACAGCATGGCGACCACGCTGTCGCCGGGCAGCGGGTACTTCCACCCCTTCATCACGGGGTGCCCGACCTTGGTTTCCACGATGAACATGTCGCCCACTTTGCGCTCGTCCTGCTGCGACGTGGCGATCTTCTTCGAGTCGGGGGACCAGAGCAGCATGGGCCGGTCGCTGCTGGCCCAGCCGGCGTTGTCGGTGGCGTAGCCGAAGTTGGTTTCACCGTCGGTGGTGAGCCGCGTTTCCTTGCCGCTGGCGACATCGCGGACCCAGAGGTTCCAGTCGCGAATAAACGCGGCGCGCTTGCCGTCCGGCGACACGACGGTGTTGCCGCCACGCCCGCCGCCGCCGCCGCCGCGCCCGCCGCGTCCACCGGCCGACGAATCGGTGCCGGCGGGCACGCCCGGGCAGTTGCTTCGCGCGGCGTCGCACACCACGCGCGTCTTCTTCGCGGGGTCAATCAGCACCACCTCGCCCGCGCCGGGGCCGGCGGTGCGATACCAGAACCGATCGTCGGGGAGCCAGGTGGCCGAAACGGCGCCGCCGACCACGAGTCCGGTCAGGCTGGGGGCGAGCTGCGCCGAGGCGCGGTCGTAGTCGGCCGTGGTGATCACCCGTCCGGCCGGCTGCGCGGCGAGCGGGGTGAACGTCATGGCCATCGTGACCGCGGAGGAGATCGCGATGGTGGGGAGGAAACGAAGGGCGCGTGTCATGGAGTCCTCAAAGAGCCGTCGGCCGAGCGCGGGTGGGTGCGCGGCGGGGGATGCATCACGGGGACATCATACCGCCGAGGGCGCTGCGTCCGATAGCACCGCGGCGCCGGTCGTCTCCGCTGAGCACGGGCGGTGCGTGGCCCCCGCCGCACCGGCGCGCTATTGTCCGCGTATGACGGAACCGCACAAAGTCGACCATCTGCACGGCGTGACGCTCAAGGCGATGCTCGAACATCTGGTCGAGCGCTACGGGTGGGACGGCCTCGGGAAGCGCATCGAGATTCGCTGCTTCACCCACGATCCCAGCATCAACTCCTCGCTCAAGTTCCTGCGCAAGACGCCGTGGGCGCGCGACAAGGTGGAGTCGCTGTACGTGCATTCGGCGTCGCACCCGCGGAAAACCAAGGCAGCCGTGCCGCCGGCCGACGGCCCTGCGCCGGACGCGCTTGCGCCGGATGCGCTCCCGCCGGATGCGCTCCCGCCGGATGCGCTCCCGCCGAGCTGAGGCGGCCGTCGCAAGGCGTTCCTCCGCATTTGCGCGATCGCGGCGCAGGCGGCACTCTTGGGGATGCGACGACATCTCCCCGCCCTCTGGCTCGCACTGCTCGGTGCCAGCCCCCTCGCTACCCTCCCCGCGCAGTCATCCGCGGGTGTGGTGCCTGGCATCGAAGTGCTCCTCACCGACTCCTTGCACCTCATCAAGGGCAAGCGCGTCGGTCTCCTGACCAATCATTCCGGCCGCGACCGGAAAGGCACCAGCACCATCGACCTGCTGTTCAAGGCGCCGGGCGTCAAGCTCACCGCCTTGTATGGCCCTGAACATGGCATTCGCGGCGTGGCGAAGGCGGGCGAGAAGATCAGCTCCAGCGTGGACTCCGCGACGGGCGTACGCGTGTATTCGTTGTTCGGCGATGTGGAGTCGCCGACGGCGGACATGATGAAGGACATCGACGTGCTGCTCTACGACATTCAGGATGTGGGTGCGCGCGTCTACACCTTCCAGTGGACGCTCGCCCTGGCGGCAGCAGCGGCCAAGAAACCCATCATCGTGCTGGATCGCCCCGACCCCATTCGCGCCGATCGCATTGAGGGGAACATCCTCGATCCGCGCTTCGCGTCGCTGGTGGGACAGCATCCGGTGGCGCTGCGCTACGGGCTGACGGTGGGTGAACTGATGCGCTTTCTCGTGGGCACGAAGCTCATCGACGCGCAGGTGACGGTGATTCCCATGAAGAATTACCGTCGCGCGATGTGGTTTGATCAGACCGGCATTCCGCGCGTGAACCCATCGCCCAATCTGCGCACGCTCGACGCCGAACTGCTGTACACGGGCACGGTGTTCTTCGAAGGCACGAACGCCACCGAAGGGCGTGGCACGGATTCGCCGTTTACGCTGATTGGCGCGTCGTATCTGAAGGACCATGCGGCCATCGCGAAGGAACTCAACGCGCTCAAATTGCCTGGCGTGCGCTTCGATACGACTACGCGCACCATCGAGGCGGGGTACAAGTTCGGCGGCGAAACCATTCCGATGATCCGCGTGCTCGTCACCGATCGCAACATCGTGCGGCCGGTGGAGCTGGGCATTCGCATGTTGCGCGCATTCTACGCGCATCATCCCACGGAATTCAAATGGCGGGAGCCATCAGTGAATGCGGCCGGGCGGACTCGGTCCATCGACCGGCTGGCGGGCACCGATCAACTCACCGCCGCGGTGGAGAAGGGGACGGTGGACGCACTCATCGCGCAGTGGAATGCGGATGCGGTGAAGTTTGCGGGGATGGTGAAGCCGTATTTGTTGTATCGGTAGACGCGCGGGGTGAGGGGGCGTGGTTGGCAGTGAACCGCGAACCGCGAACCGCGACCAGCGAACAGCTACAGACACAGAGGGCACAGAGGGCACAGAGGACAGCGTGATGCTGTTTCTCTGTGCCCTCTGTGTCAAAGCTGTTGTCGGTCCCCGCCCCCACAACCGCGCCAAGGACGGGGACCTCCACCACTACCAGTCGATCTTCATCCCGAC
>CALQGY020000133.1 GCA_943330235.2 Candidatus Kuenenia stuttgartensis | reverse complement strand
CTGTTCTGGTTCGCCTGACCCAGCATCGCCTGCGCCGCATCCTTCAGAATGTTGTTCCGCGTCAGGGTCGCCATTTCTTCCGCCATGTCGACGTCACGGATGGTGGACTCAGCGGCGCGCACGTTCACGACCGCCGACTTCAAGTTCTGCACCGTGTAGTCGAGCACGTTCTGGCCGGCACCGATGTTGGCCAGCGTGCTGTTCACTGCGTCGAGCGCCGTGTCCGCATTGGCCAGCGTTGACGTCGCCGAAAGCGAGGTCAGCGTGAGTGCCGCGTTCACCGTCACCGTGCCGTTCGTGCTCGAATCACTGACCTGGAAGGTGAGCGACGCAAACACCGAGGCGCCCTGGAAATCCGCGTCGGCGAGAATACGGTCGGCTTCGGTCTGAAGCGTCGCGATTTCCGAGCCGAGCGTCGCCGTCACCGGGCTGTTGTTGCCCGTCGACGACTTCTGCGTGATCAGTTCCTTCTGACGCTCGATGATCTTCTGGATGGTCGAGGCTGCACCTTCCGCGATCTGGAGCATCGCACCACCCTGCTCGGCGTTCGAGGACGCCTGCGTCAGCGAACGGCTCTGCGTGCGGAGCTTGTTGGCGATCGAGAGACCGGCCGCGTCGTCGGCTGCGCGGCTGATCTTCAAGCCCGAGCTCAACTTCCGCATGCTGGCTTCGGACGCCAGGTTGTTGACGAACATGTTCCGCGATGCGTTCAGTGCGCCAACGTTGGTGTTAATACGCATGAGACTATCCTCCGTGATGTTGAATTGAGGCATCCGTGCCTCGCCCGCAGTCCGGTCTTCGGAGCGCGGTCAAACATGATTCTCGGCCGGCGCTCAAAAAACTTGAGCGCGCCCGCTGAGAAATCGCGTCCGCATCACGGCACGGGCACGATCGTCACGCTGAGGGCACGGAGCGCGTCGCCGACGGGCAGGCGCTGCCCCCGAAACGGAGAAACCCCGGAGCCGGCCGAGGCCGACTCCGGGGTCATTCACCCGCCTAGCGCGCTGCGGTTTAGCGCAGGAGCTGCAGGATACCCTGGCTGTTCTGGTTCGCCTGACCCAGCATCGCCTGCGCCGCATCCTTGAGGATGTTGTTGCGCGTCAGCGTCGCCATTTCTTCCGCCATGTCAACGTCACGGATGGTGGACTCAGCGGCGCGCACGTTCACGACCGCCGACTTCAAGTTCTGCACCGTGTAGTCGAGCACGTTCTGGCCGGCACCGATGTTGGCCAGCGTGGTATTCACCGCGTCCAGCGCCGTATCGGCGTTGGCCAGCGTGGACGAACCGGAGAGCGAGGTCAGCGTCAGCGCCGCGTTCACCGTCACCGTACCGTTGGTGGTTGAATCACTGACCTGGAAGGCCAGCGACGCAAACACCGAGGCGCCCTGGAAGTCCGCGTCGGCGAGAATACGATCGGCTTCGCCCTGAAGCGTCACGATTTCCGCGCTGAGCGTCGCCGTCACCGTGCTGTTGTTGCCCGTGGACGACTTCTGCGTGATCAGTTCCTTCTGACGCTCGATGATCTTCTGGATGGTCGAGGCTGCACCTTCCGCGATCTGGAGCATCGCGCCGCCCTGCTCGGCGTTCGAGGACGCCTGCGTCAGCGAACGGCTCTGCGTGCGAAGCTTGTTGGCGATGGAGAGACCGGCCGCATCGTCAGCCGCGCGGCTGATCTTGAGGCCCGAGCTCAACTTCCGCATGCTGGCTTCGGACGCCAAGTTGTTGACGAACATGTTCCGCGATGCGTTCAGTGCGCCAACGTTGGTGTTAATACGCATGAGACTATCCTCCGTGATGTTGACTTGAGGCATCCTTGCCTCGCCCGTTGGCCGATAGTCGGCGCGCGGTTAAGAACTACTTTCGTCCCACGCGCGGAATACTTGACTATGTCGCGCCACTTTTCTCGGATTCCGCACACCACCGGCACGATTGTCACGCTGGCGGCCAATCCGGACGCGCTGCTTCGCGCGCTCACCGTGGGGCAGGCTGCCATGGAGACCAGCCAGTGGGCCGAGGCCATCGGCGCCTTTGCCGAGGCGCAGGCGTTGGCGCCCACGGACCTTCATATCGCCTTGGCGCTCGCGAACGCCCATCGCTTGGGTGGCGACGCCCTCGGGGCGCGTCGCACGCTCCTCGCGGCCGCCCGACAGCGCCCCTCCACGGATGCCGCCCGTGAGTACGAGTTAGGCGCTGCCCTCCTCGACGCTGGTGCCCCGCGCGAGGCCGCTGCCTGCTTCACGCGGGTCGTGCGTTTGACGCCCGGTGATCCCGCACCACTGGGCGCGCTCGCCGGTGCGAAGCGCTCCATCGGCGAACCCGAGGCGGCGTGGGCCTTCATTCAGCAGGCGCTCGCGCTCGCACCGGCGCACCCCGCCTTTCTCTTTACGGCGGCCCAGATCCGCCACGATCTTGGCGATCTTGAGGGGGCGCGGCACTGGATTGGACGCGCCGATGCCGTGCGCCCCAACCATGCGGCGACACAGGTACAACGCGCCTACACGTCCCTGCTGGCCGGTAGCTCGCACAAGGGGTGGACGCACTTCGAGGCGCGCCCGCTCCCCGTCCCTGACACCCGCGCCACGCCGTGGCGCGGGCAGTCGCTCGAGGGCGCCTCTATACTCGTGACCGCCGAGCAGGGCGTCGGCGACCAGTTTCAGTTCGCCCGTTTCATCGGGGCGCTTGAGGCCTATCGTCCGGGGCGCGTGGTGGTGGAGTGCCATGCCGACGCGGTGTCGCTCTTCGCGGCCTCCGGCTTCGACGCGGTCGCACGCGGTCAGGCACCGACCGTTGAGACGGACTGGCATGTGCCCATGATGTCGCTGCCGTATCACCTGCACACCGACGGTGCCGTACTGGGGGATCGAGTCCCGTATCTGCGTGCACCGCGCGATCAGCCGGCCATGCTGCCCCCCGGCCGCCGCGAAGGCGTGCGTCGACTCGGGCTGGTGTGGGCGGGCAATCCGGCGTTCTCCGGGCGCGTCACCCGCGATCTCGAACCCGCTTATCTGGCCGATATCGCCGCCATTCCCGACGTCGAGTGGATAGCCCTGCAGCACGGCCCGTCGGGGGACGATGTCGATCGCGTGCCCGAGGGCGCCATCACGCGGGTTCCGCTCTCGACCTCATGGGCCGTCACCGCCGCCATGCTGGGTGAACTGGACGGTTTGGTCACCACCGACACCGGCATCGCCCATCTCGCGGGGGCGTTAGGCATCCGCACGTGGGTCATGTTGCAGCACGTTCCCGATTGGCGCTGGGGGCTGCACGGGACCACCTCGCCGTGGTACCCGTCGCTGCAGCTGCTGCGCCAGCCGCGTCCGCGCGACTGGGGGAGCGTGGTGGAGGCGCTGCGCGACTCCTTGCGCGACGCCCTGCACGATGCGCCGCGGGGTCTATCTTGAACGAGATGAACGACGCGAACATCAACGAGCAGAGGGCGCAGAGGGCGCACGCCGAAGGCACGGCCGCTCGTCATCCGTGTCGGCTTCGCCCATTCGCCCTGTCGTCCGCCGCCCTGACCCCATCGGCGCCTCGGCTGTGGTTCGCGATGCTGACCTACAACGCGCTCGCATACACCAAGCGCTGTCTCGCCAGCCTCGACCTCCACACCGATCAAGCCTGGCATCTGGTCATTCTGGACAACGGGTCCCGCGACGGAACGCGTGAGTGGCTGGCCACGCTGGCGGACCCGCGCATCGAGGTCGTCCTCGGGGAGACCAACCGCGGGGTCGCCGGTGGGCGCAACGATCTGTTGGCCATCATCGGCTCCCGCGTACCCGATGACGGCTTCATCATCTTCACCGACAATGACCTCGAGTTCTTTCCCGGGTGGATTGATCCGGTACGCCGGGTTCTGGCGGCGTCCCCCCGGGCGGGCATCGTGTCGTCAAGCGGTTACGAAATCGTCGTCCACCAAGGGCGTCGCGAGCTGATCTCTGCGCCTTGGGGCATGCCACTGGAAGTGGATGTGGCCGCCGGCGGTTTCGCGTGCTTCATCCGGCCGGCCGTGTTCCGCGAGGCGGGCGGCTACGACGAAGCATTGAACCCGTTCTGGCACGAGGACGACGACATCTCGGTACGCGCGCGCGCGGCGGGGTGGCGCGTCTTCTCGGTGCCGAATGCCGCCGTCATTCATCATGGTCACAAGTCGGGGGCCGCCATTCCGGCACTCGTGCACGGCGGCTCGCGCAGCAAGCAGGCCTACCTGGTCGACAAATGGCAAACGGCGGGGTGGGTGCATTCCGATGGCCGCCTGACACCGGGTCGCCCCGAGCTGGCCCTCGACGCCCCCGCCACGCTGGCCCATGCGATGGCCACGGCGCTCGGACGACCCGCACCCTTGCTGCGGAGCGAAGTCGAGTGGGCGCGGATGAGTGCGCCGCGATTGGAACAGGCCATTGCCGACGGCCGTCTCGTCGATGCGCTTCCGTACGCGACTGCGCCGGTGCTCGGCTGGCTTGAGGCGCAGGCGGCGATGCACCCCGACGCCGTCGAGCGCGACCGCTGGGCCCGGGTGCGCGATCGGCTTCGTGCCCTGCGCGACGAGCGCCGTCGAGTGACGCGTCTTCCCCGGCGCGAGGTGCATACCGGATCGGTGCTCCCGCTCAGTCGTCTCGCCGACCCACGCGACTGGGAGAGCGACGCGTGGTTTTCCGCGGCGGTGCACGAAGCCGATGACGGACGAGGACGTTTGCAGTGGTTTGACCGTTCGCGGCGCACATGGGAGGCGACGCAGATCGCGCTGGCCTTCGTGCAGCACGGCCGACCGCAACCGACGACGCGCGCATTGGTGCTGGGCGACCTGCGCGCCCCGATCGTCTGGAGCAGCGCCCTCAAGGCGGGCCACGTGACGGTCGCCGACGTGCTCACACGACATGGTGCACCCGCGGACGCGACGACGCTCGCCGACGCCCACCGATTCGCGCTCAGCACGGTGCCACCGGACCGGGTGCTCGCGGTGGCCGTCGAAGCGCTGACCACGTCGGTCCCCCCAAGCAGCATCGACGCGGCCGCCATCATGCCATGGGACCCCCACTCGTCGCTGGGTGATTTCGCCGGCCTGCTGCAGTACGTGCGGCCGTTGTTGGCGCCGGGCGCGTTGCTCTGCACCACCATTCCCATCCGATTGGCGGGACCCACCGACCCGCGCGCCCTCCAGAGTGTGGAGCGTCTGGCGAGTTGGCTGGATGCCGCCGGCTACGCGCTGGTGGACACCCCGGACATGTCGCTGAGTGATGAGGCGCTGCTGGCCGCAGTCCACCCCGATGACGTCGGGCGAGGCACCCCGGACTTCGTGACCATCGACGGTCCGCGCATGACGGGTCGCTTGTTCATCACCGCGACGCCGAGGGACACGGCATGACCTGGCTCACCGCAGCCCAACTCGATGCGATGGCCGACGCCATCGCTGCGGCATTGTCACCGACTGCGCTCATGCCCTACATCCCGCCGGCGCGTCCGTTCGGGATTGGCACGGCCGACACGTTCGGAATCCGTGCCGGGTATCGGTCGCGTGAGGCGGTGGTCGATGTCGGCGGCGGCACGCCAAATGACGATGGCGTCATCGCCGATGCTACGCACCGCCGACTCGTGGCCTTGACGACGCAGCTCGCGGCCGCGTTGGCCCCGCATACGGTGCGACTGTGCGACCGCACCCTCGAGCGCACGGCGCATCCCGCGTTGGTCGTTGCGGAGGCGCGAGGCGCGACGGTCGTGCTGGTGAGCGCCACCCTGCGGGACTTCGATGCAGCGGGCGATCACGCCGGACCGCCCGATCACCCCGCGCGCTATCGCGAATGGACGCTCCCGGAACTCCAAGCCGGGCTTGATGCACACGGCGTAGAACCGCTGTTCGGCGGGGTGCTCCCGGAGCCGGATGAGGCGGGGGCGACGATCGGCGTGATCATCGCCTGCGCGCACACCCCCGCGGTGCGCGCGGCCGGACACGCGGCGGGACCCGACTGCTAGATTACCGCATGCGTGACCGCGGAATGAGTGTCCCCCTGCGATTCCCCTGAGCGTCCTCTGTGCCTACACGCGGAATCATCCTGGCCGGCGGCTCCGGCACGCGCCTCTATCCGGTGACGCGCGCCGTGAGCAAGCAATTGCTCCCGGTGTACGACAAGCCGATGATCTACTACCCGCTGTCCACGATCATGCTGGCGGGGGTGCGTGAGATTCTCATCATCACCACGCCGCGCGACCAGCCTGCGTTCGTCGAGCTGCTCGGCGATGGGTCGCAGTGGGGTCTGCGCATTGAGTACGCGCAGCAACCGTCGCCCAATGGGCTCGCCGAGGCGTTTATCATCGGCCGCGACTTTGTGGAGGGCGACCGCAGCTGCCTGGTGCTGGGCGACAATTTGTTCTACGGGCACACGCTGGCCACGTCGGTGCAAAAGGCCGCCGCCAATCAGCGCGGTGCCACCGTGTTCGCCTATCGCGTCACCAATCCTGAGCAGTACGGCGTGGTGGAGTTTGATCGCGAGGGGCGGGCCATCTCCATAGAAGAGAAGCCGGCGGTTCCCCGCTCGAGCTATGCCGTCTCGGGGCTGTACTTCTATGATGAGCAGGTCATCGACATCGCGGCGGGGCTCTCACCGTCGCCGCGCGGCGAACTGGAAATCACGGATATCAATCGCGAGTATCTACGCCGAGGCGAGCTGACGGTGGAGATTTTGGGCCGCGGCAGCGCGTGGCTGGATACCGGCACCCCAGAGTCGCTGCTGCAGGCCGGCCAATTCGTCCAGACCGTCGAGCAGCGTCAAGGGCTCAAGATCTCGGCGCCCGAAGAAGTCGCCTTCCGCATGGGCTTCATCGACGTCGCGCAGCTGCGATCACTGGCGGGCGGATTAGGCAAGAGTCCCTACGGCGCGTATCTGCATCGACTGGCCGACGAGGTCACCGACTGATGCACGTCGTGAGCACGGCTATTCCCGACCTGCTGATTGTCGAATCGCCCGTGTTCACGGACGCGCGCGGCTTCTTTACCGACGTCTTCCATGCCACGCGGTTTGCCGACGCAGGGCTGCCCACGACCTTTGTGCAGGACAGCCACAGCCACAATGCGCAGCACGTCTTGCGCGGGCTGCATTATCAGCTCCATCAGCCGCAGGGCAAGCTGGTCCGCGCCATCACCGGTACGGTGTTCGACGTGGCCGTGGACCTGCGACGCGAGTCTGCCACCTTCGGGCACTGGGTGGGCGTGACGCTCACGGCAGGCGATGGGCGACAGCTCTACATTCCGCCCGGCTTCGCGCACGGGTTCCTGACCCTCTCAGCGTCGGCGGACATGGGCTACAAAATGACGGCGCCCTATCACCCGGCATCGGAGTGCGCGCTGGCCTGGAATGATCCGACGGTGGCCATCGCGTGGCCGCTCCCCGCGGGCGTCGCCCCCATCCTCTCCCCGCGCGACCACGCGGCGCCGACGCTCGACGCCGCCCCCGTGTACGCGTGATGACGCCACATCCGGAGGCCGACCATGCCGCGTAACCTGCTCGTGACCGGCGGCGCCGGGTTCATTGGCGGCAACTTCGTCCACCATTGGTGCGCGCGGTATCCGGACGATCGCGTCGTCGTGCTGGACGCGCTGACCTACGCCGGGAATCGCGCGACGCTGGCTTCGCTGCTGGACGCACGCCGCTGCGAGTTCGTGCACGGCGACATCACCGACCGGCCGCTGGTCTCGAGCGTGCTTGAGAGATACCGCATCGACACGGTGGTGCACTTCGCTGCTGAATCGCACGTCGATCGCTCCATCGCCGACCCCACCGCGTTCGTCCACACCAACGTGCTGG
Organism: Candidatus Kuenenia stuttgartensis; assembly: GCA_943330235.2. Classification (GTDB taxonomy): domain Bacteria; phylum Gemmatimonadota; class Gemmatimonadetes; order Gemmatimonadales; family Gemmatimonadaceae; genus Gemmatimonas; species Gemmatimonas stuttgartiensis_A. The sequence continues at coordinate 861 of CALQGY020000133.1, read as the reverse complement.
GCACGCAGGTGCTGCTGGAGGCGTGCCGCTCGGCGTGGTATCAGAACGGTGTTTGGCAGGCGGGCGCGCGCTTTCACCACGTCTCCACCGACGAGGTGTACGGCTCCCTGGGGCCCGATGACTCACCGTTTACGGAGTCCTCGCCGTACGCACCGAATTCCCCGTACGCCGCCAGCAAGGCCGGCTCGGACCACTTCGTGCGCGCCTACGTTCACACGTACGGACTCACGGCCACCATCTCCAACGCGTCCAACAACTACGGGCCGTATCACTTCCCCGAGAAGTTGATCCCGCTCATGATCGTCAACGCGCTGCACGGTCGTCGGCTCCCCGTGTACGGCGACGGACAGCAAATCCGCGACTGGTTATACGTGGCCGATCACTGCCGGGCCATCGAGCATATCCTCAATGGGCCGAACGTCAGCGACACGTTCAACGTGGGCGGGCGGGCCGAGCACCGAAATCTCGACATCGTGCGACAGGTGTGCGCGTTGCTCGACGAGCGCTTTCGGTCCACGCCGACGCTGGCGGCACGATTTCCCGACTGTCCGGCGGCACACGGTATCTCGTGCGCGACGCTCGTCGCGCACGTGGAGGACCGGCGAGGCCACGATCGCCGCTACGCCATAGACCCCACTCACCTCTCCACGCAACTCGGCGTCGAACCACAGGAGACGTTAGAGTCCGGGTTGGCGCGCACGGTAGACTGGTTCCTCGACCACGAGAGCTGGTGGCGCGGTGTCATGGACGGCAGCTATCGCCAATGGATCGCCGACCAATACGGCGGGACGGCGTGACAACGGACGACACCCCCTCACCGTCCTCGGCGCACGAACCGGCGGTTTGGACACGAACCAGCCT
>CALQGY020000132.1 GCA_943330235.2 Candidatus Kuenenia stuttgartensis | reverse complement strand
CCCTCACAGGGATAGATTGCCCCTCCCGAGCAGATACAGTGCTCGGTTTGGGCGCCGTCGCCAAGTGGTAAGGCAGGAGACTGCAAATCTCCCACCGTCGGTTCGATTCCGACCGGCGCCTCTGACAATGTTGTGCGATTTGTGTACCGCACCGGCGCTCCGTTCCTCGCAGAACGGAGCGCTTTTGCGTTGGTGGGCTGTTTCCCAACATCGAGGTCCTTATGACGGCGCGTCGAATATCGCCTCCCATTGTGCTGGCGCTGTTGGCCCTGTTGGTCCTGGTCGTGGTGCCCCTCTCCACCGGCCTGTTGGTGGACCTCTGGTGGTTCCGGGAAATCGGCTTCGAACAGCTGTTCGAACGCACGCTCGTCAGCCGAGTCCTGCTGTTTGTCGCCGCGGCCGTAGTGGCGGGCGGCTTGATGTATCTCACGCTGTCGCTGGCGCAGCGTGGCACGGTGCCCGATTCGGTTGGCATCCGCGTGCAGACGGCGCAGGGCGAGCTCACGATCAACGTGGGATCACGCGTTCGCACGCTGGCGCGCCCCATCGCGGCGCTCGTCGGCGTGTTTTTCGGACTCGGCGCGAGTGGGTTGTGGGACGTGGTGCTGCTGGCCGTGCATCAGAAACCTTTCGGCACGCTCGATCCGATCTTCGGCCGCGATATCGCGTACTACGTGTTCACCCTGCCGGCCTTCTCAGCGGTGCTGGGTATTCTGGCCACGCTAGCCGCGGTCATGTTGGTGGCGACCGTCGCGACGTATTTCTTGCGTGGCGACATCGTGTTGTTGCCACAGCGACTGACTATTGCGCCGTCGGCGGGCATGCACGTGTCGGTGGTACTCGCGGTGCTGTTCGTCATCTGGGCGGTGCAGCTGTGGTACGTGGATACCGCGGAGCTGCTCTTCTCCTCTACCGGCCCGTTGGTGGGCGCGAGCTACACCGACCTACACGCGACGTTACCGGCGCTGCGCATCGCGGCCGTGTCAGCCATCGTGGCGGCTATCGTGATCGTGATGGGCGGCGTGCGTCGTCGCGTTGGGGTGCATGCGGCACTCGCCATTGTCGGGTATCTCGCGGTGTCGGTGATGGGGCGCTTTGCGGTGCCCACGCTGATGCAGAAATTCGTGGTGGCGCCCACCGAGCTCACACGGGAAGAGCCGTATTTAGCGCACCATCTCGAGGCCACGCGTCGGGCGTGGGGCATTGATCAAGTCGAAGTGCGCGACATTGGTGGCGAAGCCAACCTGACGTTGGAGCGCCTGCGGGCGAACGCGCCTACGGTGGACAACGTGCGCCTGTGGGATCGTGAGCCGCTGCTGCGCACGTTCAGTCAGATCCAGGAAATCCGCACGTACTACGACTTCGTCTCCGTGGACGACGATCGCTACTGGATTGATGGCCGGTATCGTCAAGTGCTGTTGGCGCCGCGCGAGCTGAATTCCGCCTCATTGCCCACGCGCACGTTCATCAATGAGCACCTGACGTTCACGCACGGCATGGGTCTCACCTTGAGTCCCGTGAATCAGGTGACGACGGAAGGACTGCCGGTCTTGTTCGTGAAGGATCTTCCGCCGTCGATCACCGGCTCACTGCGCGTGACCCGACCGCAGATCTACTTTGGCGAGCTGGCCGACCAGTTTGTGTTCGTGAAGACCAAGCAGAAGGAGTTCGATTACCCGGCGGGCGATCAGAACGTGTATCGCACGTATGACGGCACCGGCGGCGTACCGGTGGGAGGTTTGCTGCGCCGGATGATCTTCGCGGCGCACTTCGGACAGTCCAAGATTTTGCTGTCGGGTGATATTGGCGCGGACAGCCGCATTCTTTACAATCGCAACATCGTCGAGCGTGCGCAGAAGGCTTTGCCGTTTCTGCAGTTCGATCGCGATCCGTACATGGTGATCGCCGAGAACGGCTCGCTGCAGTGGATTCTGGATGCGTACACAGTGACGGCCCGGTATCCGTATGCCTATCGCGCCGCTGATGGAACGACGTACATGCGCAACAGCGTGAAGGTCGTCATCGACGCGCACGATGGTACGGTGGTTCCGTATGTGTCGGACCCGAACGATCCGCTTATCGCAACGTGGGCCGCGATTTTCCCCGGCGTGTTTCAGTCGCTGGACAAGATGCCGAAAGATCTGCGCGCGCACCTGCGCTATCCGGACGATCTGTTCCGCGCGCAGACCGCGCGGTACGTCACGTACCACATGAACACGCCGGCCACGTTCTACAATCGCGAAGATGAGTGGCAGGTCCCCGTGATCACGCGGAACGATCAAGCGGTACCCTTCATGCGGCACATCGTCATGCGGTTGCCGGACGAGAAGGACGCGGAATTCATCTACATGGCGCCGTTCACACCGCGCGGCAAAGACAACCTGGCCGCGTGGATGGTCGCCCGGAACGATGGGGAGAACTACGGCAAGCTGCGCGTGTATCGGTTCCCGCGGCAGAGCCTCGTGTTCGGGCCGCGACAAATTGAGAACCGCATCAATCAGGACACGGACATCTCGCAGCAGGTATCGCTGTGGGATCAACGCGGCTCGCAGGTGATTCGTGGCGACCTGTTGGTGATCCCGATCGATCAGGCGCTACTCTACGTGCAGCCGATGTATCTGCAAGCCGAGGGCGGGCAGATTCCGGAGCTCAAGCGCGTGGTGGTGGCGTATCAGAATCAGGTCATCATGCGCGAAACGCTGGATGCGGCGCTGTCAGCGATGTTCGGCGGGACGGTGGATGCGCGGCGTCCGACGGTGGTCGCGGCCGGCGACAGCGCGGCCGTTCCACGGGTCCCCGCCGCCACTGGCGTGATCGATGCGACGGTACGGCTCACAATCACCGAGGCGCAGCGGCGCTATCAGGCCGCCATCGACGCGCAACGCAAGGGCGATTGGGCGCGGTACGGCGAAGAGATCAAGCAGCTCGGCGTGTTGCTCGAGCGGTTGGGCGCGCGACCGCAGTAGTCGGTGGGCGGGGAGACGGCATGCGTGTGCCGGCTCCCCGTTGTCGCCACACGGCGTGCCGCGTCACTCCGCGTCACTCCGCGTCACTCCGCGTCACTCCGCGTCACTCCGCGTCACTCCGCGTCACTCCGCGGCGGCCGGGGCGCGTTGCTCGCTGGCGATAATGGCGGCGGTCAAATGGCCGGTGACGTTTGCGGTCGTCTTGAAGATGTCGGGGATGACATCCACCGCGATCAGAATGCCCACCGCTTCGGCCGGCAATCCGAGACTCACGAGCAGGGGCGCGAGGATGAACAGGCTCCCCGACGGAATGCCCGGCACGCTGAAGCTGAGCAGCGTGGACGTGGCAATCACCATGGCCAGTGTGGCCACGCTGATGTGCACGCCGTACAGTTTGCCGAGGAAGATCACGCCGACGACCCACGCCATGGGGACGTTCACGCGGAAGATCGACACGGCGAGCGGCAACACGAACCCGCTCGCGGGGGCATCGAGTGCGAGCCGATCGCGCGCTGCGCTGATCATGAGCGGCAAGGCACTCAACGATGACCGCGAGCCGGCCGCCAACGCCTGTGCGGGCGCTGCGGCCGCGAGAAAGCGACGGAACGACACGCGGCCGATCAGCACCACGACGGGGTAGAGCAGCACGGTGAAGACCATGAGCACGACACACAGCGTGGCGATGTACCGGGCGAGTGCGCCAAGGCTGGAGACGCCGAGTCGTGCGCCCAGCGACAAGGCCAAGGCAAACACCCCGAGCGGCGCGATGGCGACCACCCACCCCACCACCACCAGCAGCGCGTCAGAGAGGCCTCGGCACACCGTAATCACCGCGTCGCGCCGATCCGCCGCGATCTGTTTGAGCGCGAAGCCCAACGCCAGCGCGAATACGACCAGTGGCAACAGCGCGCCGTCCGCGGCCGCCTTGACCGGATTGGACGGGATGATGTCGATGAGCCGCTGACTGAGCGAGGGCAACGTGGGCGTGGCGCCCGCTGCGGTGGCCGAGCCTTGAATGCGTGCGGCGACATCGGCGGGGAGCACGAAATCGGCGAAGGCAAGTTGGCCAATGACGAGCGCCAAGACGCCACCGCCGACGAGCAGCACGATGAACACCGCCATGGCGCGCACCGTCGCACGCCGCAGGTCAGCCGTGGCGCCGGCGCCTGCGACTGACGCGATAGTCAGCGCGGCGACGAGCGGAATCACCGTCATGCGAATGGCGTTCGTCCAGAGCGCGCCGATGACGTCGGCGAGTGCGATCAGTTGCCGTGAGAGATCGCCGGCCGTAGCGGTGCTGATGCCAAGCGCGAGCCCGATGGCCAGTGCGAGGAGGACGCGAAGTGAGGGGCTGCGCATGCGATGTGGTGAGGAGAGCGAGACGGTGTGACTAGGCCGAGTAGGCCAGGATGTCGAGCAGTCGCGCGGTGCCGATGTTTTGGCCGCAGGAGATGGCGACCCGCGTAGCGCCGCGGAATCGGTCATCGGTGAGCGCATGTTGGTGCAGCGCCGCGAAGGCGACACCCGCTGATCCTTCGACGAGTTGATGGAGATGATCAATGTGATCGCGCACGGACCGGGCGATCTCCTGTTCGCTGACCAGCAACCACTCATCGACGAGTGTGCGGCAGTAGTCGAACGTGATGGTGTCGGCGTCCACGCCGCCGGCGGTGCCGTCGGAGAAGGTGGGCAGCGATTGGGCGTCGATCATGTGGCCCACGCGTACGGATTCATGCATGACGCACGAATGTGCGGGCGAACAGCCCACGACATGGATGTGCGGGTTGTGCGCTTTGAGCGCGGCCGCCACGCCGCTGATGAGGCCACCGCCGCCGACGCTGATGTAGACGACATCGATGTGTGCGAGCTGACGGAGTAGTTCCAGGCCAATCGTCCCCTGACCGGCCACCACATCCCAATCGTTGTACGGCGAGAGATAGTGCCACCCCTCCGCCGCTGACACGCGACGCGCTTCTTCTTCGGTGTCGTGACTATCGAGGCCGAAGCGTTCTACGCGCACGCCGGTGCGCTGCACGGCCTCGAGCTTGGCCGGCGACACATTCTCCGGCAGAAAGACGACCCCGGTTTTTCCGGCGGCCCGGAGCGCGTGGGCCACGGCGAGGCCATGGTTGCCCGAGCTGGCCGTGGCGATGGTGAGGCCGCGCGGGATGGCGCGCGAGACCGCATTGACGGCGCCGCGCAGCTTGAACGACCCGGTACGCTGGAGGTGTTCGGCCTTCACCCAGACCGGCCCGCCGACCTGCTCCGCGTACTGCGGCCATTCCACGACCGGCGTCTCGAGGACGGTTGGGCGGATATCGGTGTCGGCCCGGATCATGGCCGATACGAGTTCCGGGTCAACGAGCGCCGAGTGAGCGGAGAGCGGGGTCACGCGAGGCGGATGGCTGGTGGGTGGCTGGTGCCGCGACGAAGCGGGGGACGGCTAGAGTACGGGCGGAGAACGTCTGACGCCAGCGGGGGCGCGGGATCGACCTGTGCGGCGTGCGTTGCCTGAACGGGAGAACCCGTGCACAATGGAGGGTCCCTGACGGTTGTGGTTGCCCTGTCTTCATTACGAGGTGTCCCGTGCGCGCTGTATTCCGACTTCACCGTGTTCCCGGTGTGCTCTGTGCTGCTGTCTCGTTGCTGGCTGCGCCGTTCGCGGCGCGGTCGGCGCAGGCGCAGGCGGGGACGACACCGAAAGATCGGCTGACCATCGCCGACTACTTCGACTGGGAGGAGGTGGCGAGTCCCGCGCTGTCGCCGGACGGTCGGCAGATCCTCTACACGCGCACGTGGATTGATAAGCTGAACGACAAGCGCGAGTCGGCGGTGTGGATTATGAACGCCGACGGGACGCGCAATCGGGCGCTGGTGAAGGGCTCCGATGCCAAGTGGTCGCCGGACGGCACGCGCATCGCGTTTGTCGCGCCGGGTGAGCCGGGTGGCGCGCAGATCTGGGTGCGCTACATGGACGCGGAGGGTGCGGCGACGCAGATCACGCGTCTGACGGAAACGCCGGCCGACGTGGAATGGTCGCCCGATGGGAAGACGATTGCGTTCGGCATGCTGGTGCGCGGCACCGATCCGTGGCGCATTGCCATGCCGGCGGCGCCGCGCGGGGCGAAGTGGACCGAGGCGCCGCGCGTGGTGACGAAGGTGAAGTATCGCGCCGACCGTCAGGGCTTTCTGGAAGACGGTTTGCGTCAGCTGTTTGTGGTGCCCGCTGACGGCGGCACGCCGCGGCAGGTCTCGAGCGGCGAGTGGGCGTCCAACGGCACCACGTGGATGCCGGACGGTAAGAGCCTGATCGTGACGGGGCTGCGCACGGCGGACGCCGAGTATGCGTGGCGCGAGTCGGACATTTATCGGGTGGATGTGGCGAGCGGGGCGTTCACGCAGCTCACGCGCCGCAAAGGCCCGGACAACAACCCGGTGCCGTCGCCCGATGGGAAGCTCATTGCGTACACGGGCTATGACAGCACGGATGCGACGTGGAAAGACGCAGCGCTGTACGTGATGAACGCTGACGGCAGCGGCGCGCATGCGCTGACGGAAAAGCTGGACCGCACGCCGTCGGGGATGCTGTGGTCGCCGGACGGCACGGGCGTGTATTTCAACGTGGAGAGCGAGGGCTCGCGCAATCTCTATTACGTGACGCTGGCCGGTGTCGTGAAGCCGGTGACGAAGGGCGCGCAGGTGCTGACGGTCAGCGATCTGGGGAAGAACTTCATGGCCGTGGGCGTGAACTCCTCCTCCATGAAGCCCAACGATATCGTGACGTTTGATGTGCGCACGCCGGTGCTCAAGCAGCTCACCGACGTGAATGGGGATGTGCTGGAGGGGAAGTCGCTGGCCACGACGGAAGAGGTGTGGTACACGTCGGTAGACGGCTTCAAGATTCAGGGGTGGATTGTCAAGCCGCCCAACTTTGATGCGAAGCGCAAGTATCCGCTGATGCTCGAGATTCACGGCGGCCCGCACTCGATGTACAACTCGGCGTTCAACTTCTCGCGCCAGGATCACGCGTCGAACGACTTCGTGATGTTGTATGTGAATCCGCGCGGCTCCACGGGCTACGGCTCGGCGTTTGGCAACGCGATCAAGAACGCGTATCCGGGCAAGGACTACGATGATCTGATGGCGGGCGTGGACACGGTGATCAATCGCGGCTACGTGGACAACAAGCGGATGTACGTGTTTGGCTGCTCGGGTGGCGGCGTGCTGACGGCGTGGACGGTGGGACACACCAACCGCTTTGCGGCGGCGGCCTCGATGTGCCCGGTGATTGACTGGGTGAGCTTCGTGGGCATCACCGACGGGCAGAGCTGGTACTACAACTTTGCGAAGTTCCCGTGGGATGATCCGAGCGAACATCTCAAGCGCTCGCCGCTGATGTACGTGGGCAACGTGAAGACGCCCACGATGCTCATGACGGGTGTGAATGATCTGCGCACGCCGATCTCGCAGACGGAGGAGTTCTACGAGGCGCTCAAGATCCGCAAGGTGCCGACAGCGATGATCCGTTTCAACAATGAGTGGCACGGCACGAGTTCGACGCCGTCCAACTTCTTGCGCACGCAGCTGTATCTGCGCAGCTGGTTCGACAAGTATCTGACGCCACCGAGTGGGAAGGTCACGCAGGAGTAGCGGGCGCGCTCGGCCCCGTGCGATAGCCGCAGACGACGAACGCCCCGACCATTGCGGTCGGGGCGTTCGTGTCTGGTGACGCTGGGCGACGTGCGGTCCGCGCGACTAGAACCAGTCGACGTCAAAGTCGTAGTCGCCGTATCCGGCGCGGCGATCGACGACGCGCAGCACGAGTGTGTAGCGGTTGTAGGCATTGGGTTGTTGCACGACCATCACCTGACCACGCCCTCGGTCCACGTCGAGCGCTAGCGAGACCGCATGCCGAGGAAGGGGGGCGCCGCGCAGGGTGGCGCGGACATCGCGGAGCGGCTGACCGCTGCGCGAGCGGTATTCGATGTCGCGTCCCTGAATGCGGATTTCGGCGACATCATCTACTCGGCCACGCCATGACAGGCGGCCGTCATCGCGGCGGCTGCGATCGCGGTCGCGGTCGCGGTCGCGATTTTCATCACGGTCCCGGTCCCGATTGCGGTCGCGATCACGATCGTTGTCTCGGTCGCGTCGCTGATCGCGACGATCGTTTTGCGCGGCATCCCGAAAGACGTCGCGAATGACGTCGCGCCATCCACCGCGCATGTTGATGGCGACGTTCGCGCTGGGGGCGACTTCGGCGGTTGAGACTTGGAGCGCATGGAGCGGCGCGCTGATGAACGCGAGGACAATCGGTGTAGCGATGAGGGTCCGACGACGCAGCGACATGTGGCCTCCCTGTGGGATGACAGCAGGTGGTGCCCGCGCAGGCATGTCGAGTGACCTGCATGCACGGGGCTCGACCTGATGTCAGCGCATCAGTGATGCCAGCGGCGCGACGATGCGGCGGTGTGGTATGACACGTTTCGTAAGTAGATGCGGCGTATAGAGATCCTGTCGCATGGCGCGAAAAATGCGGTGCCGCGCGAGGCGGCGAGTGTCACCGGCGCGGGACAGTGCGGTGTACGGGAATCAGGACGATTGTGCGTTCGGCGGTACCGCGAACCGCCTTGCGCGGAAACGCGCGGATGTGGGGGAAACAGCGGGATGGATGGGGGTGCTCATGGATTGGTATCCCGATGTTTCCGGGTTTTTTCCGTGCGTTTCCGTGTTAGGCGGTTCATGCCCGCATCGTACTGGGGCGCGGTGGGGCGCATGGGTGGCGATGGCGAACCGCCTTGCGCGGAAACGCGCGGATGCGGGGGAAACAGCGGGATGGATGGGGGTGACTGTTGATCGGAATCCGGGAGTTTCTGGTTTTTCCCGTGCGTTTCCGTGTTAGGCGGTTCATGCCCGCATCGCACTGGGGCGCGGTGGGGGCGCATGGGTGG
>CALQGY020000131.1 GCA_943330235.2 Candidatus Kuenenia stuttgartensis | reverse complement strand
TGAAAATTTCCACCGACCTGCATAGAGGCCGACGCCACATCGATGGTGAAGACCGGCGCGGTGGGCGCGTCTGCGCTGCCACTGCACGAGGCGATGAGGACGGTGGCCGCGAACACGGACAGCACCGCAGTGCATCGCGCGTACAGTGCGGCGAATAGGTGATTGATCATGATCGCGCACGTTGGGCCGCCATAGAGGTGGGCGCAAGGTGCGTGGGACAGTGCGCACGCACATCACGCACGTATTCACGCGCGACGTGACGAACCCTTTACGAATGGCTTCGAGAATGGCTTCGAGAATGGCTTCGAGAATGACTTGGCAAGCGGTGCGACGAACGGTGTGACAAACGACGCGGCACGCAGCCTGCGCCTACGGCTCGCCCACTTGCACCAAGCGCCAGCCCGTGGCGTCCCGCTGCATGATCAGCGGTAATTCGTCCTTGTACGGCGCGGAGGCGCTGCCGCGCGTCGGCGTGACACGGAACTCGACCGCGGCAGACATCGCCGTCCGCGCACCCGGCGTTCCGTCGTACGATCCGCCGTTGGCAACGTTCACCGACTTGACCGTCACGCGGATGGCGCGGGAGTTCGCGAACAAATCCGAATACGCGGAGGCAAACTTCCCCGAAATCCCGGGGATGCTGCGCAGGCGCGCGAGATCGCGCGACTCGATGGATTGCACAATCGTCTCCACCAGCGCGCGGGCTTCCGTAGCGAGTTGCGCCTGCGAAACGCTCGGCGCTGACGACGCGACGGCACTGGGTGGCGGGGGCGCACTGGCCGCAGGCGCCGGCGTGACGCTGGCCGGTGCAGGCGCCGACGCGGCGTCAGCCCCCTTGGACGGCGCCACGGTGGGCGACGCGACACGAGGCACCGCCGCGGCATTCCCGCCCGTCGCTGATGTCGCGGTCGCCGGTGTCGTGGTCGCCGGTGTCGCGGATGGCGGCGGGGCGGATGCTGGTGCGGCGGTCGATACACTGGGCACCGCGCCGGTGGCCGGCGCGGCCGGTGTCGGCGGCGCATTGACGTCGCGTGCCGCCGAGGTGCGTCCGGCGTCGGACGGCGGGCTCGGTGCCACCGTCGGCGCTGATGCGGTCAGCGGCACCGCCGCGACCGAGTCGGCACGACCGGCCACCGCCCCCGAGCCACCCTTCGTCAGGAACCACGCGGCCAGCGCAATGGGCACGACGGCCACACCCAACAACCATGTGGGGCGCCCGCGCGATGGTGTTGCGGCCGGCGAGGGCGCCGTCGAAGGCGTCGGCGAAGGCGTCGGCGTCGGCGTGGCATACGGCGTTGGCGGTCCGGCCGGCGCGCCGTCCTGTCCCGAGAAGACCACCGTCGCGCTCAGCGCCGCCGGCGACGGACGGCCGGCGGGGAGCGGCGTCGGCGGCGATGCCACGACGCCAGGCGTCGGCATGGGGGTCCGGAGCAAGTCGCCGAGGGCGTGCATGCGCTCTTCCACGGCGGCGAGACGAATCATCTCGGCGCGCAGCGGACCGTCTTCCCCGAGCGGCTGCGCACCCATCGCGGCCAACGCATCACCGAACGACGGAAACCGATCCGCCGGCTTCTTGGCCATCATGCGCAGAACCGCCTGCTCCACCGCCTCCGGGATATCCGGCACGAACTCGCGCATGGACGGCACGGGATCGGTGGTATGGCCCTTCATGATTTCGAACGCACCACCCGAAAACGGCACGCGACCGGTCAACATCTGGTACGCCACGACGCCCAACGAGTACTGATCGCTCGCCCCATCCAGCTCGCTCGCGAAGCACTGCTCCGGGCTCATATACGAGGGCGTTCCCACCACCATGCCGGTCTGCGTCTGCGAGGGGCCCTCGGCCACCTTCGCGATGCCGAAATCGGTGACCAGCGCGTCGCCGTCGCCGCTGAGCAGGATGTTGCCGGGCTTGATGTCGCGATGCACCACCCCGCGCCGATGCGCGTAGGCAAGTGCCGACCCCACCTGATGCAGAATGGGACGCACGATGGACAGCGGCAGCTGCGGCGAGTCACGCAAGACACCATCCAACGATTGCCCTTCGACAAACTGCATCACAAAAAAGTGCAGATCCTGCATCTGCCGCACCGCATGCACCGTCACGATGTTGGCATGCTGCAGGTTCGCGATGGTGATCGCTTCGCGGCGGAAGCGTTGCACCATGTCGTCGCCCATCATGAGCCCGGGCGCCATGACCTTGATGGCGACGCGGCGATTCAGCGCCAGATCATTGCCGAGGAACACCGCCGCCATGCCGCCGCGACCAAGCTCGCGCCCCACTTCAAACTCGCCGGCGGTGACCTCACGCAGACGCACCAGCACCGCTTCCCACGGCGAACCGGCGGCGAGCACCGGCGACGGGGCCTGCTCGGGTGTGGGCGTGGGCGCCCACTCCCCACCGGACGAGATGCCGATGGCCGCCGAAATGCCACTCACGACGGTTCCGCATTGTTTGCAGAAGCGGTCGCCGTCGGCCACGACGGATGTGCAGGTGGGGCAGATGGCAGTGCGAGAGGCAGGCATGCGGGCAGTTTGCACCGCGCCGCGCGTTGCGGCAAGGCGAGATGCCCGCGCGCCCCCGACACGCCCCCGACACGCCCCCGACACGCACGCTCACCGCGCGCGCCCGAGCGCCTCCCGCACGCTGCGCGACAAATCCGCCACGGTAAACGGCTTGGCCAGAAACGACACGTGATCACCGCGCAGGTCGCGTCGCGTCACCTCGTCTTCCGTGTAGCCGGACATGTACATCACGGACAACGATGGCACGACGGCGCGGCATCGGTCGCTCAACTCCTGCCCCCCCATTTCGGGCATCACCATATCCGTGATGAGCAGATCCACCCGTCGCGCGGAGTCGGCCAGCACGCGCAGGGCGGACGGCCCGTTCTCCGCCACCAGCACCGCATAGCCCACAGCCGACAACATGCGCTGAATGAGCATGCGTAACGCCGGATCATCGTCAACGACCAGCACCGTTTCCGTGCCCGTGACCACGACGCCGCGCACCGGACTCGCGATGGCCTCCACCGGCTCCACCACGTCTGGCAACAGCACTTGAAACGTGGTCCCCGCGCCCGGCTGGCTCGTCAGGATGACGGTGCCGCCGGATTGACTCGTGATCCCGTACACGGTTGACAGCCCCAGTCCCGTGCCACCTTCCGATCCACGCGTGGTGAAAAACGGCTCAAAGGCGCGCTGCCGCACTTCCTCGTTCATGCCGCGACCGGTATCGCGCACGGTGATATCGGCGTACGGACCGGGCGGAAGGCCAAGCGCGCGGGCCCGCGTGGGCTCGAGCACGAGCCGTCGCAGCGCAATCGTCAATGTGCCGCCGTCCACCATCGCGTCGCGCGCGTTCACGACGAGATTCACCATCACCTGTTCGATCTGGCCGACGTCAGCCCGAATCCGGATGTCGTCGCTGGCGACCAGCAATTCGAAGCGGATGTGCGTGCCGATCAGGCGTGTCAGCATGCTGCGCAGATTCGCCAGCAGCGCCGCCGGATCGATGACCTGCGGCCGCAGAATCTGCTGACGACTGAAGGCCATGAGCTGTGCGACAAGGTGCGCACCACGCTTGCCGGCCGCGTGAATCTCGTGCAGATCCGCTGAGACCGCATCGCTCGGCGTCAGCGACGCCAGCGCCATTTCGGCCGTCCCGTTGATGACCGTCAGCAGCGTGTTGAAGTCGTGCGCAATGCCGCCGGACAGGCGCCCGACGACCTCCATTTTCTGCGCATGCTGCATGCGCGCTTCCATCGCGTGACGCGCCGTCACGTCCTGCGTGATCCCCGAGAGCTGCCGCACCACGCCATCGCCGTCCACCACACGCGTGCCGGTGTGCTGCACACGCCCCACCGTCCCGTCGGGATGCATCACGCGGATCTCCCGGTCGAACGCGGCATCGAGGCCGCGCACCCATCGATCCCACGCCCTCTCGACCTCGGCCTGCTCCTCGGGGTGCACCATTGTCAGGAATGCACGCTGGTCACGCAGCAGCACCTCCACCGACACGCCCCAGTGCAGCGCGGCGGTGCGGCTCGCATAGACCACCCGCTCGGGATCGGGCTCGATAAACCAGAAGCCGGCGGGGCTCTGATCGGCCATCTGCTGGAACCGGGCCTCCACTTCTTGCAGACGCACACGCCGAGCGCGTTCATCGAGCGCGCGGATCACCGCCGACGGCAAGCGCTCCAGTCGGTCCTTGAGCAGCAGATCCGTCGCCCCTTCGCGCAGACACGCGACGGCCGTGGTCGAATCGATGGCGCCCGACACGATGATGACCGGCGTCCCGGGGGCCAGCTGCTGCACAAGGCGCAACGCGGCCAGTCCGTTGAGATCGGGCAGCGAGAAGTCGCAGATCACCAGATCGAACCGCTGCGTGCGCAGCGCGTCCTCAAACGGCGCGCGCAGGCTCGTGTGCGTCATCGCGCACTCGAGTCCCTGCTCCTCCATGAGATCCGCGATGTACTGCACGTCGCGCGCGCTGTCCTCGAGATGCAGCACGCGAATCGGCCCCACCCGCTCCACCGGCGTCATGTGATGCGCCTCATGCGATGCGCCTCATGCGACGTCACCCGTCGGCAGCAAATTCACATCGAGCCAGAAGCCCAGCACGTGGCGCATGGTGGACACCAAATCGTCGAACAACAGCGGCTTGCGCACATACGCGTTGACGCCCAGCCGATACGCCGCCGCGATGTCCTCGGGCTGCTCGGACGACGTCATCAGCATCACCGGAATGTGGCGAAAGCGGACATCGGCCTTGAGCGCCGCGAGAAGTTCCATCCCATTCATGCGCGGCATCTTGAGATCGAGCACGATGAGCGCCGGCAGGGCACCGAAGCGACCGGCAAAGGCCCCGTCCGCGCCGAGGTAGCCCAGCGCGTCCACGCCATCACGCACGTGGTCCACGCGGACCATCGCCAGAACGCCCGACGCGATGCTCGACTCCTGCGTCGCGGTATCAATCGCATCGGTCAGCAGCTCGGCATCGCGCGTGCTGTCATCCACCAGCAGGATGGGGCGTTCCGCGCGGCGGATCGCTGATGGCGTATTCATGCGTCAACCGCCGGAGCGGGGGCCAGGGTGAAGCAGAACGTCGCGCCCTGCTCCGGGGCGGCCTCCGCCCAGATCCGCCCGCCGTGCCGCACGATGACGCGACGCACAATGGCCAGACCAATGCCGGTCCCTTCAAAATCTTCCGCGCGATGCAGCCGCTGGAATACACCGAACAGCTTGTCCGCGTAGGCCATATCAAATCCCGCGCCGTTGTCGCAAATCGCGAAGACATACTGCCCGTGCTCCATGCCGCGGCACTCGATGCGAATGTCTGCCTGCGCGCGCTTGCCGGTGTACTTGATCGCATTGGCGATGAGGTTCACCAGAACTTGGCGCAACATCGACAGGTCACCCGCCACCGCCGGCATCTCGTCGATGTGCCACGCAATGACACGGTCCGGAGCGGCCGCGGCCAGCGCGTCAACGGTCTCGCGCACGAGTGGTGCCAGCTGGACACACTCAAGGCGCATCTCCGCCTGTCCCATGCGCGAGAAGGCCAGCAGATCGTCGATCAGCTGCCCCATCTCGATACTCGCGTCTGACACGGTCTGCAGGTAGCGGCTCGACTTGTCCGAGAGCTGCCCGTCGGTCGACCGCCGCAGCATGTCCAAGTAGCCGTGAATGTGTCGCAGTGGCGCGCGCAGATCGTGCGATACCGAGTACGCGAATGATTCCAGTTCCGTGTTGGCATCCCGCAGTCGCTCGGCACCGGACTCCAGCGCGCGATTGAGCTGGCTGACGCGCGCCTCCGCCGCCTTCTGCTCGGTGATATCCGTCTGGATGGCCACGTACTGGTCGGGCACGCCCGCGTCGTCCACGAACGGCACGATGGTCGTATCCACCCAGAACGCCGTCCCGTCGCGGGCGCGGTCCATGATCTCACCGTGCCAGACATCGCCGCGCGTAATGGTGGCCCACAGCTCCGCGTAGAACGCGGGGGAGTGAATGCCGGAGCTGAGTTTGCGATGGTGCTCCCCCACCAGCTCCTCGCGCGCATAACCGGACACCGCGCACAGCCGGTCGTTCACGTAGGTGATCTTCCCCGTGCGATCGGTGATCGCGACCAGACCGTGCTGATCCAGCGCCGACTTGAACTGCGCCAACTGGGCCGTGCGCGCCAACACGCGACGTTCCAGATCCGCATTGAGCGCCCGAATGTCGGCCTCGCCACGATGCCGGTCGGTGACATCGCTCTGAATGGACACATACTGCACGATGTCGCCGCGCGCGTCGCGAATGGGATTGATCTGCAACTGCACCCAGTACGGCTGCCCTGACTTCGTGTAGTTGAGCAGTTCCGCGCGGAACGCGCGCCCGGCGTGCACGGCATCGCGGATCTGTTCGATGGTGCCCTGGTCCGACTGCGCCCCCTGCAGCAGGTGCCCCGGCTTCTTGCCCACGAGATCCGCGAGCGTGTAGCCCGTGCGCTCCACGAAGGACCGGTTGACCCATTCCGTCAGCCCGTCCGGCCCCGTGATGATCACCATGTTGTCCGTGTAGCTGGCGACCAACGAGACCTTCGCCAACTCATCCTGCACGATTTTTGGGCGCGTGATGTTGTGCAGCACCCCCACCGCGCCACCGCCCGGCAGCGGCGCGAGCGACAGCTCGAACCAGAGCATGGCCCCGTCGCAATGCCGCACTCGCAGCAGCGGCCGGTCGCCCCCACGCGGTCGGTCGCCGACCGTTGCGATCGCCTCGGCCAGCGCCGCCGCATCGGCCGGTTCCACGAACTCGGTCAGCAGACGCCCACGCGACGCGTCCACCGGAAAACCGGTGGCATCCTCCCACGCCCGATTGAGGAAGACCAACCGGCCGTCGGCGGCCGTCTCGAAGACGACCTCCGACAACAGCTCGACGCGCCGCCGCATCCGGTGTTCGGATTCGACGAGCGCTTCGGTCAGCCGGTAGGTGGCCTCGACATGGAGATCGGTGGCGAGCAGCTGCTCGTCACTCGTGCGCAACGGGGACATGCGTGAACGCTCAGGCGGCCACGGCGCCGTGCATCAACTCCACGAGTTCGGTACTGGTCTGCACGCCGCCATAGAGCGGGAAGACGCTGCTGCAGAAGAACTCCTGTTCGGCCGGCGTCCGCGCCGACGAGCAGTCGGAGACGATGGTGACGCTGTACCCGCGCTCGTAGGCCGCACGGCCGGTCGAGTCGATGCACAACGACGTCACCATGCCGCACACCAGAACGTTCGTGATGCCGCCCACGCGCAGCACGTCGTCGAGTCGCGTGTTGGAGAACGCGTTGAATCCGACCTTGCCCGTCACATACAGCACGCGGTCGCCGAAGGCGAGCAGCTCAGGGATGGTCTCGGCGCCACTCGTCCCAGCGCGGAACGCCCCCGACTCCTTGATCGCGTGCAGGATGCCAACCGGGCTGGCCAGCGCGCGGTAGTCAGGCTCGAGTACGATGGGCGTGGAGAGGATCGTCAGCCCCGTGTCCTTCATGGCGTCCACGAACCGCAATGCGTTGGCAAGGACCGTGTCGACCCGGTTCGGCTCTTCGACGACGCCGCGCAGAATACCATCCTTGGCGAAGTAGTCGTTCTGAAAACCGACAAGGATGAGCGCAGTCTTTTTCGGATCCATTGCACACTCCAGACGCAGGCGCCCCGACCAACCGCACGCTCGTGCCCCATCCGGCGTCGGAAGGAGGTCAGGAATCGTTACAAATCAGGGGGCGCTCTTGGAATGTACCCCCAACCCCCCACTTGTCGAGGCAGGCCCGACCACGACCTTGCCCCCCTTCATCACCCACACGACGTGGCGAATAACGACGTCGATGTCTTTGGTCGGGTCGCCCTCCACCGCGACGATGTCCGCGAAGAACCCCGGCGCGACCCGTCCCAGCTTGGTCGGCATCCGCAGGAGCGCCGCGGCATTGGTGGTGGCCGTGGCCAACGCCTGCACCGGCGTCATCCCCGCCTTCACCATGAAGCCCAGCTCACGCGTGTTCTCGCCGAACATCCAGTACACGGCGTCCGAACCCATGGCCATCTTCACGCCGGCGGCATGGGCGCGGGTGGCGGTCGCGAGGTTGAGGAGACGAAACGAATCCAGTTCCGCCACCTGCCGCAGGTCATAGCCGAGTAACGCCGCGTTCTCCGCGTAGAAGCGGTTGTGGTCGACGGTGGGCACATACACCGTGCCGCGTCGGGCGAATTCCTTGAGCGTGACGTCGTCCAGATAGCCCGGATGCTCCACCGATTCCGCACCGGCGCGCATGGCCGCGCGACCGCCGGAATCACCGTAGGAGTGGATGGCGATGGGCTTCCCCGCCTTGTGCGCCGCGTCCGCCGCCACCTGCATCTCGAGGTCGGTGAAGGTTTGGACGCTGGTCACGTTCTGAAAGCTGCCCGTCGAGCCGTACATCTTGATCCAGTCGGCGCCGGCCTCCACCTGCGCGGCGACGGCGGTGCGAATCTCGCTGGTGTCCATCACGCGGCCGCGGGGGGCGCCCGATGGAGTGCCCGCACGCGGCGCGGTGGTCAGCTTGGACAGCCCGTACCCCGAGACAAACATGCGGGGCCCCGCCATCACGCCCTTGTTGATGGAATCGCGCATGGCGATATCGGCGTAGTTGGACGCGCCCAGGTCGCGGACCGTGGTGACGCCCGTCTCGAGGGTGCGGCGCGCGTTCCATGCGGCGGCCGCCACCACCGAATCGCGCGAACGCGGCACGGGGCCCGTGGGATTGGCCTTGTCCCGCCAGTAGGTCATGTGCGTATGCACATCAATTAATCCGGGGATGGCGGTGTACGGCCGCAGATCCACCACCGTCACGCCGCGCGGGATCGCCCGCACGCCGGAGCCGACGCGCACAATGGTGTCCCCCTGCACCAGCACCACGGCATCGGCGGTGGTGCGTCCCGACGGATCGACCAACGCCTTGAACCGGTAGGCGACCATGGTCGCGGCGGTCGTGGCCGACGACGGGGGCTGTGCGGTCAGCACGGCCGGCATCGACAGCGCGGTGATCAGGGCGAGGGGATACGCGAAGGCGCGCGGAACAGAGCGAATCGACATCGGAGAGCTCGGAAGGAGTGAAGCGGCCTCCCAACCTACACCAACAACGGGCCCGCCACCGTGGCGAGCCCGTTGTTGGATGACACCGCACGCGAACACCGCGCATCCGTCAGACGTGGTGACCTACCGGCGACGGCGCTGCATCGCAAACACCCCGGCAAGTCCGGCAACCATGAGGGCGTACGTAGACGGCTCGGGCACCGTGGTCTCCACCGGCATGTCCTGACTGATGGTAGCCAGCTGGCCCGTGTAGCTGTCATCGAAGGTCTTGAGGTCATCGCCAGCGCACGACCCGGAC
>CALQGY020000130.1 GCA_943330235.2 Candidatus Kuenenia stuttgartensis | reverse complement strand
GGTCATCGTGACTCCACAGTGGTCAAAATATTCTGACCATAAACATATATCGCTCGTGCTTCGGCGTTGCCGTACCCAGATCGCGCCCGGGGTACCCGCTCAGCCCGCCCGGTCAACGCGCACACAGCGCCCCGTCCCGCGGCTCGTCCGCGTCGCCCCGCCCGCGCCTGATTACCTTTCCTCACATGACCACCGAAAAGCTCTACCAACTGATCGCCGCCGACGGCACGCGCATTACCAGCACCACGCCGGGGCTCTTTGGCGGCTATCGGAAGGAACGGCGCTACGGCCGGCTGGACTGCAAGGTCGCGCGCCGCGCGCTGCAGAACGGGGCGTTGTATGCCCAGCAGCGGGTTTTCTTTGCCGACGAAGCCACGGCCATCGCTGCCGGATATCATCCGTGCCCGGTGTGCATGAACCCCACCCCCAAGCCGCGCAAACGGAAGAAGCGGTAGGGGCGCGTCGGGCGGCGTGTTATCGCCGAGGCGCGAGCGCGACGCGTATGGCCCACAGGGACAGCGCGCCGATCGCGGTGATGATGAGCGCGAGCACGAGGGCGTTTAGGCACAGGGCGCCCCAAGCCGATACCACGAGCGCCGCCGCCGAAAACCACGGCCATGTGGCCAGCAGCGGGATGGCGAGGAGGGCAACCACGACCCCCACGGCGAGCACCAGCGCCCCGCGGAGCGTACCGCGCACGTCGGACGCGCTCAGATGCATCGAGCCCCCGACCGACAGGCAGATGAACACAAACGCCGCGCCCCGCCACGGGCTGATGTCACGCGCGATGTCCCGTCCGGTGGTCATCCAGCCCGAGACCGTCGGCCACGAGGGCGACGAGAGCGACGAGAGCGACGAGGCGAGGCCGGCGGCATGCGCCACGGGCGGCGACAGCCCTACCAACTGCTGCGCGGCGACCACAATCACCAGCGCGCCCGCCAGCAGCGGCGCGAGGCCGATGACCACGTTGCCGACCTGCTGATACAGGCTGCCGCGCCGGTACGAATGCTCTACCGAGCCCAAGGATCCGTTGGTGGCCTGCGGATCGAACCAGCGGATGCGATGCACGCGATGGCCGAACAGCACGCACGCGACGGCGTGGCTGCCTTCGTGCACGATGGTGCCCAGCCACGCGAAGAGGATGAGCTGGAGGCGATGGCCGAACAGCTGCTGCGATTGCCGCGCGAGGGCGCGCGCGGCGACGTGCATGGCCAGGAGCAGCGCGAACGGTGGCGCCAGCAGCAGCAGTGGCGGCAAGAGCCGGGAAGCGAGGGCAAGCGGCGCGGTCATGGCGTGGAGGATCGTAGCAGGCCGCGAGGTCACTGGCCACTGACGCGCCAACCGGATCGCCCGCGCCTGCTGATGCTGGCCGCGTCCGGCATATAGTTTCGTCGCGGTCACCCCTCCCCTCTGCCCGCCGCCATGTCCCGCCTCGCTGCTTTCTTCCGCCTCCACGAACGTGGCACCACCGTCGCCACGGAAGTGCGCGCCGGCATCACCACGTTTCTGGTAATGGCGTATGTGATGTTCGTGAACCCCAACTACATCTCGAGCGCCAACGCGGCCATCGCGGGCTCGGGGGCGCCGGGGCCGGTGGCTATCGCCGCGGCGAGCGCGCTGGCGGCGGGCGTGCTCACCATCGCGATGGGGTTGGTCACCAACTATCCGTTCGCGCTCGCGTCGGGGATGGGGCTCAATGCGGTCGTCGCGTATGACCTCATCGCCGCCAAGGGGCTGAGCTGGCCCGAGGCGATGGCGGTGATCATGTGGGAGGGGATCGTGATCACGGTGTTGGTGCTGAGCGGGCTGCGGCAGGCCATCATCGAGGCCATTCCGCTGGCGCTCAAGCAGGCCATCGCCGTCGGGATCGGGCTGTTCATGCTGGTGATCGGGTTGTTTGAGGGCGGCGTCATTGTGAAGTCGCCGGCGGCCGGAGTGGCGATGACGCTGGGCTTTGGCACGACGCCGCACGCGACGCTGGCG
Source organism: Candidatus Kuenenia stuttgartensis (assembly GCA_943330235.2). Classification (GTDB taxonomy): domain Bacteria; phylum Gemmatimonadota; class Gemmatimonadetes; order Gemmatimonadales; family Gemmatimonadaceae; genus Gemmatimonas; species Gemmatimonas stuttgartiensis_A. Next base: position 7,487 of record CALQGY020000130.1, on the reverse strand, counting down.
GTGTTCGGCGTGGGATTGGTGCTGGCGCTGGTGCTGGTGCAACGGAAGACGCCGGGCGCGCTGCTCATTGCCATTCTCGCCGCGACCTGGCTGGCCATCACGATCGGCGTCTCGAGCCTGCCGACCAGCGTCACCAGTCCGTTCGATCGCGCGCAGTTTGTCGGCGTGGGGGCCGCGTTCGGGTCGTTCTGGTCGGTGTGGTCCAGCGGTACCGGATTTTTGTCGGTCGCGCTGGCGGTCTTCACCATCATGCTCAGTGACTTCTTTGACACCGCCGGCACCATCGTGGGGCTGGGCGCGCGCGGCGGGATGCTGGACGCCGAGGGGCGTCTGCCGAAGGCGGGGCGCGTGCTGTTAGTGGACTCGATCGCGGCGGGCATGGGCGGTGTGTTCGGCGTGTCGTCCGTGACGACGTACATCGAGTCGGCCGGTGGCATTGAAGAGGGGGGCCGCACGGGGCTCACGAGCGTGGTGACGGGGCTGCTCTTTCTGGCGGTGATTGTGGCCGCGCCCATCGCGGGGATGATTCCGGCGGCCGCGACCGCGCCGGCACTCGTGGTGATCGGCTATCTGATGTTCCAGACGGTGCGCGAGGTCCAGTGGACCGACCTGACAGACGGATTTCCCATCCTGACGACGCTCATCATGATGCCGCTGTCGTACTCCATCACCACCGGGATCGGCGCGGGCTTCGTGAGCTACGGCATCCTCAAAGTGGCGGCCGGTCGCGGGCGTGAGGTGAAGCCGCTGCTCTGGGTGGCCATCGCCGCGTTCACCGTCTACTTCGGCCTCAAACTGGGCGTGATGGCATAACGCGCTCACCGGCGCAGCGCGGCGACGAGGGCGTTCACGTGGCGCTTCCCGACTGCCCTCCCAGAATGCACACTTGAAGGCGCGCCCATGCGATCGTGTCGCGAAGCGGCTCGTCATGGGCACCCACCGCTCGCACTCCCTGAGGCCATCGCCATGTCTCGCATCCGTATGTCTCGCATCCGTTGCAGTGGCACCCTGCTGGCCGCCGTCCTGCTGTTCGGTTGTGATCGCGATACCAAAGCGGCGCCCGGCGCTGAGCACACCATGGCGGCGGGCGATTCGTCGGCGCTCCGCACCGGACTCCTCGAGAAACTCGGGCCGTACCATCGCGTCATTCGCACCAGCAATCCGAATGCGCAGCGGTTTTTCGATGAAGGGCTGACGCTGCTGTACGGATTCAACCACGAGGAGGCCTTCACCTCGTTCGCGCAGGCCGCCACCCTCGACACGCTGTCGCCCATGCCGCACTGGGGGATGGCGCTCTCGCTCGGCACGAACATCAACGATCCGGCGCCCACGGATCGGCTGAAGAAAGCGTTTGTGCATTTGGCGGTCGCGGCGCGCCTCGCGCCCAACGGCAGCGAGGTCGAGCAGGGGCTCGTCGCGGCACTCGGCCGTCGCTATCAGGCCGATGCGACGGGGGACCAAGCGGTGCGGGAGCAGGCCTACGCCGACGCGATGGGCGCGCTCGCGACGCGCTTCCCAGATGACGCCGATGTCGGCGCGTTGCACGCCGAAAGCATGATGAACCAGCACCCATGGCGCCTGTATACGGCCGACGGGAGTCCGGAGCCGTGGACTCCGCCCATCGTCGCGGCGCTCGAGCGGGTGCTGGCAGCGCATCCGGAACACCCGGGGGCCAATCACTACTACATCCACGCCGTCGAAGCGTCCAAGGCACCGCAGCGCGCGCTCCAGTCAGCGAGCCGACTGGAGACGCTCGTGCCAGGGGCCGGTCATCTGGTGCACATGCCGTCGCACATTTACATCCGCACCGGCGATTTCGCGAAATCGGCCAAGAGCAATGCGGACGCTGCGGCGGTCGATGAGGCCTACTTTGGCCCGAAGGGCGCCCAGACGTTCTACGCCATGTCGTACTATGGCCATAACCTGCAGTTTGAATCGGCGTCCGCGATGTTTGGCGGCAATCTGCGCGAGGCCCGTTTGAGCGCGCAGCGGACGGTGGCGCTCGCCGATCCGGTGGCCGACCAGATGGCAATGCTCGAACCGTTCGCCTCGCAGGAGCTGTTTGTGCTGGTGCGATTCGGGCAATGGGCGGCGATTCTTGCTCGGCCGGCGGTGTCCCCGAAAGCCACGCGCACGCTCCAGACGGGTTTCTACCATTGGGCTCGTGGGGCGGCGCTGGCGGGCACCGGGAAGTCGACGGAGGCCGCCGCCGAGTTGGCGGCCCTGAAAACGGCCGCGGCGGGCATCCCGAAGGAGGCGATGGTCGGACCGGTCAACTGGGGTGGTGATGTCATCGCGGTGGCGGTGGCTGACCTGACGGGGCGGCTGGCCGAGTCACGCGGCGACGGCGCGGGCGCGATCGCGGCGTTTACCGCGGCGGTGGCGGCCGAGGATAAACTGGGCTACAACGAGCCCCCCGACTGGTTGCTACCGGAGCGGGAACGGTTGGGGGTGGCGCTGCTGGCGGCCGGGAAAGGCGCCGAGGCCGAGCGGGTCTTCCGGGCGGATCTGGCGCGTCATGTGGGGAACCCGCGCGCGCTGTTCGGCGTGTGGAAGAGCCTCGAAGCACAGCGACGCGATGGCACGGACGCGAAGCGCCAGTTTGAGGCGGCGTGGCAGTCGGCGGACGTGATCTTGGGGAACGATCTCTACCCCAAGCCCTAGCGCACCCGGGCGTGCGGTCGGCTAGGGACCCGTGGGCTTCGCGTCCACCGCGTACCGACGCCGATCGGCGGCACAGCGGAACCCCGTGTTCATGAGGCTCGTGGCCGGCGTGGCGTGCATCCGCGCCGCCACGCGATAGCCGGTACAGTACGAGGCGTGGCACATGAACGACCCGCCGCGAATGATCCGCTCCTCGGGGGCGTCGGCGCTTTGCGGGTCCATCATGCCGCCGGCGAATCGGTCGGCGGTCCATTCCCAGACGTTGCCGGCCATGTCGCGCAAGCCGTAGCCGTTGGCCGGAAACGACCCGACGGGCGCGGTACCTACAAAGCCGTCCTGACCGGTGTTGCGACGTGGGAAGGTGCCCTGCCAGACGTTGGCGCGGGCGGGGGTGATGGAGTCGTCCCCCCAGGCGAAGGTCTTCCCCTCCAAGCCGCCGCGGGCGGCGAACTCCCACTCGGTCTCGGTGGGGAGTCGCTTGCCGGCCCAGGCGCAGTAGGCGCCCGCGTCATGCCACGAGACATGGACGACGGGATGCTGGCCCAGCCCGACGGTGTCGCTGCCCGGGCCGGTGGGGTGCTGCCAGTTGGCGCCTTTGGTCCAGCGCCACCAGACCAGTTCGTCGGTGAGCGGGACGTCGTGGTCGGGGGCGTGGAAGATCAGTGAGCCCGGGGCCAGCTTGTCGTCGGAGAAGCGCGGGGTGCCGGGCGGGAGCTCCTTCTGGAGCGTCTCCCACGGAATGGGGAGTTCGGCGGTGGTCTGGTGCTTGGTGGCCCGCACGAACGCGGCGAAGTCGGCGTTGGTGACTTCGTGGTGATCGATGACGAAGGCGGCCACGGTCGCGGTGTGCGGCCGGTCGTCGTTGGGCATGGTCATGGCCCCCATGGCGCCGGCGCCCATGGTGAAGGTGCCGGCGGGGATGGCGGCCATGTCGACGGGGAGGGGTGTGGTGGCGACGAGGGCGCCGGTGGTGTCGGCGACCGGACGGCCGTCACGGGCGCCGCAGGCTGCGATGGACGTGAGCGCGATGATACGCGCATATAACTCGATGATGCGCTGTATATGCCGCCATGGTGAATTAACTACTCGGCGCATCGTCTCAATCCTGTGCAGTGGTGTGTCGTCCGGCCTACGGCTTCCGCGTGGGCAACTGCGCCCCCACAGCCGTGAGGTAGCTCGTGAGCTTCTGATCCAGATCGGTCACCTTGTTCGGCATGCTCTTGGACAGGTCGGACTTCTCCCCGATGTCCGTGGACAGGTCGTACAGGCGCAGCGACCCGTCCTCGTAGGCGCGAATGAGCTTGTAGTTGCCCGATAGATACGTGGACGCGGGGCCGATGACGTCGAAGTCATAGTGCGGAAAGTGCACGACGAAATCGGGCCGGCTACGTGAGACGGCGCCGCTGCCGTTGCCGGTAAGCACGGCCTTGAGGCTGCCCCCCTCCAGTCCGGTGATGGAGGCACTCACCGGCGCCCCCACCAGATCCAGAATCGTCGGCAGCAGGTCGGTGGCGCTGGCCTGGACCCGCGAGGTGCTCCCCGCCGGGATCTTCGGGCCGCTGATGAGAAACGGAATCCGTACCCCGCCCTCCCACACCGTGCCCTTACCGTTCGAGAGCGGCGCGTTGTACGTGGTGGTCTGCTGCCCGTGGTCGGACCAGACCATGATGTACGTGTTCTTGCCGATCCCCAGCGAGTCTATCGTGGCCTGCAGCAGACGGATGGTGTTGTCCATTTCGAGCGTCGTCGCCGCGAGGCCAACCACGGCATCGTTCTGCCCCACCATCATCGCTTTGGCGGCGGTCCACGTTTCGGGCTTCACATCGATGGCCGCTTTCCCGGCGTAGTGCGACAGCTGCACATAAAACGGCTTGCTGGCGGCGACCTGCTGCTTGATGAACGCCTGCGCGCGCGCCGTCATCCCGTACGACTCGACGGGGTTGGGATTGGCGACGTTCTGCGGGCCGCCGTTGTTGGTGGGCCCGTCGGACGCATCAAACCCATAGGCCGACGGGTCGGTGCGTCCCACGTGCCACTTCCCGAAGTGGGCGGTGGCATAGCCTGCGGTGCGCAGTAGCGAGGCCACCGTGGGGAGATTGGTGGGCATGTCGGTGATGGCCACGGGGGTCTCCAGCGGACCGGTGATGGTGGTCGCGTCGGTCCCGATCCCCACAAACGTCATGTGCAGCGCCGCCGGACTCCGGCCGGTAAAGAACGCGGCCCGCGACGGCGTGCACCGCGGAGATGGCGCATAAAAGTTGCTGAAGCGCATCCCTTCGGCGGCAATTCGCTCCAGCCCGGGCGTCTTGAGCTGCGCCTGTTTGGACGTCGCGAGGGCGGGGTCCATCTGCACCGACGTGCTGGTCCACCCCTGCGCTTCGCCCAGAATGACGATGACGTTGGGCGTCGCCGCCGGCGCCGGCGTGGAACCGCCACCGCCGCCACCGCCGCCCGAACCGCCGTTGCCGCCGGTCCCGCTGGGAGGTGTGGTGCTGGTGGGCGCGTCGGCCTTGCCGCACGCGGTCAGGCCACACGCGGTCAAGGCGAGCAGCGCGACGGCGAGTCTCGCGACGGCGAGTCTCGCGACGGCGCGTCTAGCGGAGGAGCGGGCGGATCGTGTCATGAACGGGTGAGACGCGGCGGTTGGGATGATATTAAGGAGCAACCGGCGGACGCCCGCTGCTCGTTTCCCGACGCCCACTCCGAACATACCGATGACCGCTCCGTCGCGCTCCGCCTGTAGGTCGCTCTCCGCAGCCGGTGTCGTCACGCCCGCTGCCACGCGTACCATCACGATGGCGCGCGCCCTCGGCGCCGCGTTGCTGCTGGCATCGGCCGCGATCGCGCCGGTGCGGAGCGAGGCGCAAGCGCCGCCGACTCCGCGCGCTATCCGATCGTCCGACCTGTACCACATCCGCGATGTGGGCGCGGGACGCATCTCGCCCGACGGCGCGTGGATTGCGTACACCGTGTCCACCATCGACTCGGTGAAGGACAAGAGCGACAGCGATGTGTGGATGGTGAGTTGGGATGGCACGCGCACGTTGCGTATGACCGCGTCGCCCGAGGGCGAAAGCAATCCGCGCTTCAGTCCGGACAATCGCTATCTGTCGTTCGTGTCGGGGCGCTACGAATCGAAGGGTGGGCAGATCTGGTTGCTTGATCGTGCGGGCGGTGAAGCGGTGCGTCTCACCGATCTCAAGGGCGGTGTGAACGAGTACGAGTGGTCGCCCGACGGCACGCGCATTGCGGTCATCTCACACGATCCGGATCCGGAGGAGGCGAAGCCCGATTCGCTCAAGTCCAAGAATCCGAAGCCGGTGGTGATTGATCGCTACGCGTTCAAGCGCGATGTCACGGGCTATCTCGATCGCCTGCGTGATCATGTGTGGATCGTGGACGTGGCGACGAAGAAAGCGGTGCAGATCACCACGGGCGACTACGATGATGTGTCGGTGCGGTGGTCGCCGGATGGCAAGCAGTTGGCGTTTGTCAGCGAGCGTGATGGCGATCCGGATCGCGCGAACAACAGCGACATCTACGTGGTGGACGCTGTCGTGAATGCCACACCGCGCAAGCTCACGACGTGGAACGGACCGGATGCGGGTCCGGCGTGGAGCCCGGACGGCAAGTTCATCGCGTATCTGCAAGCGAGCGAGCCGGAGCTTTCGGCGTATGCGCAGAACCAGATTGCGGTGGTGCCGAGTGCGGGCGGCACGGTGCGACTGGTGGCGCCGACGCTGGATCGTGATGTGAGCGCGCTCACGTGGAGCGCGGATGGTGCGTCATTGCGGTTTTTGTTGGGCGATGATCGTGCCGAACATCTCGCCAGCATCCCGGTGGCGGGTGGTACGGTGACGCGCTTGCTGGGCGGCCGACGGGTGGTGGGTTCGTATGAGGTATCACCATCGGGTCGTATCGTGGTCAACACGGCCACCGCGCAGCGCTCTCCTGAAGTGCACGCGCTGGAGAACGGCGCGCCGCGTGTGCTTACGCATGTGAACGATTCCGTCTTCGCGCACCTGCGTGTGGGTACCACGGAAGATGTCTCGTTCAAGAACAAGGACGGACTCACGGTGGGTGCGCTGCTGGTGAAGCCGGCGGATTTTCAGGCGGGGAAGAAGTATCCGCTCATGCTACGCATTCACGGCGGTCCGAACGGACAGGACCAGCACAGTTTTTCGTTCGAGCGCGAGCTGTTTGCCGCGAACGGCTATGTGGTGCTGGCGGTGAATTATCGCGGCAGCAGCGGTCGCGGGCAGGCGTGGAAGAAGGCCATCTTTGCCGACTGGGGCAATAAAGAAGTGCAGGACTTGCTGGCCGGCGTCGATCACGTGATCAGCCTGGGCATCGTGGATACGACGCGTATGGGGATCGGCGGATGGAGCTACGGCGGCATTCTCACCGACTACACGATGGCCACGACCACGCGCTTCAAGGCGGCCACGAGCGGCGCCGGCAGTGCACTGCAGACCACGATGTACGGCACGGACCAGTACATCTACCAGTACGAGAAGGAATTGGGCGTACCGTGGAAGAATCAGGCGTTGTGGGAGAAGCTGTCGTATCCGTTCTGGCATGCGGACCGCATCACCACGCCCACGTTGTTTCTCGGCGGCGAGAAAGATTTCAATGTGCCGGTCGGCGGCGGCGAGCAGATGTATCAGGCGCTCAAGTCACTGGGTGTGCCGTCGCAGCTCATTGTGTATCCGGGGCAGTTTCACGGAATCACGCGGCCGAGTTTTGTGAAGGACCGGTATGACCGGTATCTCGGGTGGTATGCGAAGTATTTGATGGGGGTGACGCCGTAGGGATGGTGTGTG
>CALQGY020000129.1 GCA_943330235.2 Candidatus Kuenenia stuttgartensis | reverse complement strand
CGGGGCCCATGCTGCTCGACACCTGATTGAAACCGGCCGGTGCGGTGAAGAATGCATCGCCCAGCGACAACATCTGCGGGCCGGTGGCATCGATGCAGGCGGCCAGTCCAACAACGGACGCCGTCAGGGCGACCGTCAGGATGCGGGTGCGTGACATGGAAAAATCCTCAAGGACGGTCGTCATCAGCCGCAGCGGGAATCGCCGCGTGGTGTGCGACATACATGCGCCAGATACACCTCGTGCGCCAAATACCCTACGCGGACCGCCCGTTACTCGCTGCGGTCGGGGAGAAACGAGGCGAGCTGATCCCGCAGAATGCGCAGCGCGCGGCTCATATTCGCTTCCACGGCCTTCACCGACACACCCAACGCCTCGGCGATTTCACTGTAGCGCATGCCGCGTTCCCGGCTCATCACAAACACTTCGCGCGTTCGCGGCGGCAACTCGGCGATGGCCCGGACGAGCGCCTGCTCGAGTTCGGTGGCCTGCGCGAGGGCGTCCGCCTGTTCCGCCGGCTCACTGAGGGCTTCAACGAACACGGCGCTTTTGCGCTGAACCGCGAGATGCCGCAAGTGATTGAGCGCGCGATTCCGCACCGCCTGCATGAGATAGCCGGCCACGCTGCTGTCCGGCGCCAGCGCATCACGCCGCCGCCACAGTTCCAGGAACACGTCCTGCGACAATTCCTCGGCCACGCCGACATCGCGCAGCACCCGATTGGCCGAGCGGACCACGGCCTCATACCACTGCCGAAAGATCGCCTCGAACGCCTGCGCATCACCGTCGCGGAGACGGGCCAGCAGGTCGCGATCGTTCGAGTCGGTCACGTCGTGGGGAAAGGAGACGAGGGATTGCGGCGCGGTGGAGCGGTCGAGGGGCACGAGATCCCGAGGGTGCGAGGGTATCATCGGCCCGTTGGCGACAGATATACTACACCGCATCCCCCTCGGTTCGCTTGGGGGTAGGGTCTTCCCCCAAGTCGGTGTTTAGTAGGCATGCACGACGAAACCCGTCAACCGGATAAGACCCGACCAGAGCCCGACTGGGACGCCCTGGCCCGCGTGTTCGCGAGCGAGAGCGACTCCGACGAGGCGTCGGCGATGGCGGCGTGGATCGCTGCCCATCCTGCTGACGCGTCGTACGTGGCCAATGTTAAGGCGCATGATCGCGCGCACGCCGATGGCGCGGCGGCGGTCGACGTGGATGTGGAGGCCGCGCTACGGCGCGTCCAGGCCCGCATGGCCGATGCGCCCCCGCGGCTCGAGGTGGTGCGCGGCGGGGCCCCCCGGTTCACGCCGGTATCGCTCCGCGAACAGACCACTCGCTGGGGGCGTATTACCTTCGCGGCGGCCATCGCCGCCGGCATCGTGGCGGGTGTAGGCGTAAAAAAGTGGCCGGGCGGCACGGCGACGTCGGGCACGGCGCGCGTGCTGGCCACGCGCGTGGGTGAGCGCGATTCGCTGACCTTGTCCGACGGCAGTACGGTCGTGTTGGCACCGGCCAGCCGCTTGACGGTCGCCGCCGGATTTGATGGCGGTGATCGCGTCGTGACGCTGGAGGGCGCGGCGTTCTTCAACGTGCGCCACGATGCGGCGCATCCGTTTACCGTGCGCTCGGCGGGCGCGGAGATTCGCGATATCGGAACGGCGTTCACGGTGAAGACCGACGCGGTCGGTGCCGTGTCGGTGTCGGTGACGCACGGGATTGTTGCGGTGCGTGAGACCGCCGCTGCCACAGCCAGCGCCGCGCCGGTCGAGTTGCACGCGGGTGATCGCGGTGTCGTCCGCGCGGGGGCGGTGGTCGTGACGCGCGGCACCGTAGCCGCCGACGACGATGCGTGGACGCGCGGCCAACTATCGTATCGCGATGCGTCGCTGGCCGAGGTGCAGGCCGATCTCAAGCGGTGGTACGGGATCGATCTGCAGGTGGCCGATTCGGCGCTGATGCGTCTGACGGTCACCATGCCGGCGCAGCCGGATTCGGCGCGGGTGCTAAGCACGATTGCGGCGTTGTTGGGTGCCGACGTAGAGCAGCGCGGAGACACCTTCATCCTTCGGACGGCGGGACGGAGCACGATTCCCTGAGGCGTATGCGGTCACGTGTTCGAATGCGGCGGGTCATAGTCGCGGGTGCGATCGCGTGTGCGATGGCCCCCGCGGCGTTCGTGCGTCTCGGGGCGCAGACCGCTGCGTTGGCACCGTCCGCGCCGCGTGTGGATGTGCCCGTCTGTGCCATTCGCACCTCGGTCTCCGATCGCGCCTCGGCGTGGGCCGCACCGCTTGATCGCATCGTCTCGCTGAAGCTGCCCGACGAAACGCTCCGTGACGCGCTGGATCGCGTGGCTGGTTTGGCCAAGGTCGAACTGTCCTACAGCAACGAGCTGCTCCCGGCGGGACGTCGCGTGTGTCTGACGTTGGACCGCGCCCCCATCGGCGCGGTGCTCGAGACGCTGCTGACCGGTACGACGCTGCGCGCCATTGTGGTGGGGAGCACCCAAGTGGTGCTGGCCCCGTCGCGGCCGGTGAGCGCCGGCCTTGCGATCGCCCCGGAAATTCGTCGCACCAGCGTGCTGGATCGCGTGGTGGTGACGGGCACGCCGGATGGGGCGCCACAGCGCGGCTCGCCATTTGCGCTCGAAGTCATTGAGGGCGCGACGCTCGCACGGCAGCGCGCGTCGAACCTCGGCGAAGCCCTGGATCTGGCCGTGCCCGGTGTCTGGACCTGGAGCAGCACGGCCGGCGCACTGTCGGCGCGCTACGGCAGCATTCGCGGCGCGAGTTCGTTCGGCGTGAGCGCGCCCAAGGTGTATCTCGATGGCATCGAAGTCGCGAATCCTCTGCTCGTCACGCAGATCGATCCCGCGCGCATCGAGCGCATTGAAGTCATTCGCGGACCGCAGGGGGCGGCGCTCTACGGCGCAGACGCCATCAGCGGCGTGGTCAATATTCTGACGCGGCACGATGGCGCACCAACGCGCGGACTCTCGTTGCAATTGAGTAGCGTCGCCGGCGTTGCCTCGACCGAGTATGCACCCAAAGACGCGTTCGTGCAGGAACACGCCATCGCGCTGCGCGGCGGCAGCGGACCGCGCACGTTCGGCGTCGGCGTCACGCTCGGCACGGTCGGCGCCTATGTCCCGGGCGCCTCTGAACGGCGGATGCTGGCGGATGGTGATCTGCGTCTGGTGCTCGCACACGCCGTGCTCACCGGCACCGGACGTCTGTCGCTCCAGAAAGCCAACGCGAGTACCGGTCTGCTCTTCGGCGTGTCCCAACCGTCGTTCGATATGGCGGCACGCGGAAATCGATTCAGCAGCATGCCCCCGGGCATGCTCGATTCGGCGGTGCGGCATTCAACGCCGGACTCGACCCGCATGCTGGGCGATAGTGCCACCGGACAGGACGTCACCCAGTACACCCTGGGGGGCACCGCCACGGTCATGCCGTCGCTGCACTGGACGCACACGTTTATCGTCGGTGCCGACGGCTACCGGATGCGCGGGCTGTCGATGGCCGGTCTCCCCATGCCCTCGTCCTACGGCGCGGGCTTGCTGGATGGACAAGGGGGCGCCGACCGCGGGACGGTGCGCGCGCGTGCCGTGGGGCGCTACGACCTCTCGCCGCACACGCTCCTTGCCGTGACGTTGGCGGCTGAGCAGGCGTTCACGCGAGAACTCCTGGATGGCCAGGGGCTCACGCCTGTGACACGCGTGGCCAATTCCGGATTCGGGGCCAGTGCGGCTGCGCTGTCTCGGCCGGCGGTGTCGTCGTCGCTGGTCAGTCGGTGGGGCAACAGCGGCGGCCTGACGGCGCAGGCGAACCTGGCGTGGCGCGACGCGTGGTTTCTGGTAGCCGGCGGCCGAGCCGAACGCACGATCGGTTACACGGACAATGTGCAGAACACGCTGCTCCCCATGCTGGGCGCGGCCTACGTGCACGACGTCGATGGGGTGTTGTTCAAGGTGCGGACGGCGTACGGCACGGGCATTCGGCCCGCGTCCAGTCTCCTGCGCGGTACCACCTGGATGGGGCGTGTCGTCAACAGCAGCAGCAATCTCCAGCCCGAGTCGCAGTCTGGCACGGAGCTTGGCATGGACATGCTGATGGGGCGCGCGCTGTCGCTGCACGTGACACGATTTGATCAGCGCGCCTCTGGCCTCATTCAGCCGGTGGCGGGCACCACCACGTATGCCACGACGACGGGCAGCCTCGTGCGGCGCATGTCGTACACGCTCGAGAATGTAGGCGCCATCACCAACCGCGGGTGGGAGTTGCAGGCGCGTTCGTCCATCGATCGACTCACCCTGTCCGGCTCGATGTCGCTGGTGGACAGCCGAGTCGCGCAATTGGCGCGTGGCTACGGTGGCGACTTGCGCGTGGGCGATCGCATGCTCGACGTACCCTCGCGCACGTATAGCCTGAGCGCGAGTTGGGCCACGGCGCGCTGGAGCGCGAGCAGCATGCTGACGCGTGCCGAGAATTGGGTGGGCTATGACCGCGTGGGGATCGGCGAAGCGCTGCGTGACATCAGAAGCGATCAAGCGTTAAGCGGTCGGCAGCTTCGTGGCTTCTGGATGAACTACGACGACGTCACGCGATTACGTGCGAATGTCAGCGTGCGTGTGGTCCGCGATTGGTCGCTGCAGTTGGGCGGCGAGAATCTGCTGAACGTGCAGCGCGGCGCTCCTGATAACGCCACCGTGATGGCTGGCCGCACGTGGACGTTTGGCCTGCGCACCGGCTACTGACCCGCTACCTCGACGGATGAAACGACACGAGGCGGCGCTGCTCAGGCAGCGCCGCCTCGTGTCGGTTTACGGCCGTGCACCGTCAGCGGCTATCGCGGGCGCATGGTGGTGAGGCCCACATCGTCCAGCAAGATGGTGCCCACGCGCGCGCGGTCGAAGACCAATCGGATACTACGCAACGTGGCCGGATCAAACGCGCTGTTGGCTTTCGTGAACGCCGCCGTCGGCACGATGAACGTCTGCAGTACGGGTTCCGACAGCGTGGGGAACTGCGTCTTGTCGCGACCGCGCCGCCGATAGATGTATGCCTCCAAGGGAACGCGGATGGTGCCGAAGGCCGAGAGCGGTAAGCGCACGATGTGGGCTTGCCCGTCTTCGAGTTCGACACTCAAATCGGTTGGCGTTTTGGTGGTATCCTTGGCCGCGGGCTTGGGCTTCGGTGCTGCCGTTTTCTTTTTCGCGCCGCCTTTGGCGCTGGTGTCACGCGCCGTGGTGTCTCGCGCGAGCTTGCGCGGCCCCGCGTTCTGCGTGGTGGTCCCGATGGTGAGCAACACCGCGCTTTCGGCGTCGGGATGCCACGCGGCGCGCAACGAGTCCGGCAGCGAGAAGCTGATCTGCGCCGGCGACCGCGGCGTGGTGGTGTCTTTGCCAATGGGCGTGTTGTTCCAGCCCAGCGTCACCACGTTGCTGCGAAACGTCGTGCCGCGTGAGCGTACCGGCACGTCATTTTCCTTCCACGTGGAGAGCGAGTCCGCGCTGATGCGCACGCCGGGCGCGGTGCCGGTGGTCAGATCGACATCTTCTTCGAACGTCGCGAGCAGATGCGTATTCGCATCGGCGTAACGGTTCATATACATCGTGGGCGGCAGCCAGTCGCCGGCGGCGCGGTGGTCGCGGAACATCGACTGATAGTCCGTGCGTCCGTTGAGCACGGTCTCGAGGAATCCACTAATCACCACGCGTCCGAACTGGCGCTGCTGCTCGCCTGGGACTAGCGCATCGAGTTGCAGCGCACGGCCGGAGGTCATGCCGTTGTCGCGGTTGTTCCACACGGTGTTCCACTGCCCGTGATTGGCGCGATACATGAAGATGGCGCTCTTGAACTGTTGCCCGGGCTTCGTGAACCGAATGCGATTGTACTGCATCAGCCCCTGAAACGTGGAGACATCGCCGTCGTGCGAGCCGTGAATCACCAAGTAGCTGTAATCGGACAGCGGCGTGGGACGATCGGTGGGCGTGTACTGGCCGTCCACCGGCGCGATGGCGACGAGCCCCTTGATGTCGAAGTTGAAGTTGAACTTCTGGTTGGCGTCGTCGGGGTAATACTTGAGCCGATTGAATGCGCCGGCCACCGCGACGGCCTCGCCGCCACGCGAGTGCCCCATGAGCGCGATGCGCGTCATGTCGATCTTGTGAAACAACGGCTTGCCCGCGCTGTCATTCAGCGCGCGAAACACCTCGAGATGCTTGAGCAGCATCCAGCCGCGCGCGTCGTTCTCACCGCGAATGCCGCCGTTCAGGAAGTTCTCGTCGATGGACGCGAGAATGAAACCGCGCGACGCCAGCAGTTCACCCAGCCACTGGTAGCCCGGGTCGGAGTAATCTTCCATGCTGTGATTGCCATGGACCACCAGCACGAGCGGAAACGGGCCAGCCCCATCGGGATACCAGACCCGCGCATTGAGCGGGAACTTGGTGTTGTCGTAGCCCCAGTACTTCTTGCGCGTCTTGGCGACGGCCGGCTCCATCTTCGCGTAGGGCGAGGCGTCCACCGTCCCGGTGCGGTAGGTCGTGGAGTCGCGGAATTCGGGGCGCCGCGCGTTGCCGGCGGCGCCGTAGTAGAGCTTGCGGACGGCCAGCGGCCCGGCCGTGCCCGGATTGGGCGCCGTGATGGTGCGATGCGCCAAGACGCGGTCGGCGTCGCTGGGCATCAACGTGAGGGGCTGTGTACACGCCGAGGCCAGCGTAAGCACAGCGAGGGCGACGGTCCCGGCGTTCGTCACGGGACGGAGGGCGCGGCGCAGCAGGACGCCGCCGGCGGGCTGGAAAGCAGATCGAATAGGCACGCCCTGACGATACGAGCCTGACGCGCCCGCCGCCACGCTTGCCCTTGGCTTCCTCACGGCGTCTTCGCGGCGTCCTCAGTGCTTCCGCTGAGCGGACCTCTGCCGCAAGTTCCGTCTCATGGACCGACGACACTTCGTATCCGCGCTGGCCGGGGCCTCTGCTCTCCCCGGACTCTCCTCCGTACTTCCGCCGACCTTCGCGCCCTCGGCCATCCGTCGCCTGATCGACGCCGCGGATGTGGCGAAGAGTCGAGGCGTCACGTTGCTCGACCCCAATGCGCCGGAGTGGCGGGGGGACGCGGCGTCGGATGCCGCCTTTGCGTCGGACGAGGATTTCTGGGAGCCCGTGCAGCGCGCGTTCGACCTGGATCGCAGCTGGATCAATCTGAACAACGGGGGCTGCTCACCGGCGCCCACGCACGTGATGGATCAGATGATTCGCGATCTCCGGTACTCCAACGAGATCCCCGTCATCCAGATGTGGCGCGACCTCGAGCCGCGCATCGAAATCGTCCGCCGCGAACTCGCGCGCGAATTCGGCTGCGACCTCGAGGAGATGGCCATTACGCGCAACGCGTCCGAAGGGCTGGAGACGCTCATCTTCGGCATTGATCTGAAGGCCGGCGATGAGGTGATCGTCAGCAATCAGAACTACGGGCGCATGATCAACGCGTGGAAGCAGCGCGTGGCGCGTGAAGGAATTGTGTTGAAGGAGATCTCCGTCCCCGTGCCCAGCACGTCGGCTAAGGAGATGGTGGACCGGTTTGCGGCCGCGATCACGCCGCGCACACGCGTCATTGAGCTCACGCACATCACGAACCTCACGGGCCAGATCCTGCCGGTGAAGGAAATCGTCGCGATGGCGCGCGCGAAAAACATCGACGTGTTTGTGGACGGCGCGCACGCCTTCGCGCAGTTCCCGTTCACGCGCGATGACTTGGGCGTGGACTATTACGGCACGAGCCTGCACAAGTGGATGCTGGCGCCCATCGGCACCGGGTTCTTGTATGTGCGGAAGGACAAGATCAAAAAGATCTGGCCGCTGATGGCGCAGAACGTCGGTCAGGAAGGCGATATCCGGAAGTACGAAGAGATCGGCACGCATCCGGCGGCCAACCACAACGCGATCACGGTGGCCATCGCGTTTCACCGCGCGTTGGGGGCCGGTCGCAAGTTCGCGCGTCTCACGTATCTGCGTGATCGCTGGGCCAAGCGACTGCTGGCCGAGGGGAATGGGCGCGTGAAGGTGCTGACGCCGCTCGATTCGCCGTGGGGCGGTGGCATCGGCTTCTTCAACGTCGATGGCATGGATTCGAGCAAGCTCGGAAACTGGCTGATGGGGCAGCACCGCGTGGTGCAGACGCCCATCGGTCATCCCGAGTTCGGCGGGATCCGCATCACGCCCAACGTGTATACCACGCTGGACGAGGTCGATCGGTTCAGCGAGCTGGTGCTGCGGGCCATCAAGAACGGCATCGGCTGATCGTGATGCGCGGACCCCTCATAGCGGACTTGTCATGACGAACACGCGGTGGCGGTGGCTGGGGGGGGTGGCGATCGCGGTCGTGCCGAGCCTGCTCGGCGCGCAGGCGTTTGAAGGCGCCATCACCATGCGCATTGCGGCGAACACCCGAAACGGTCCCGCCACGCAGGAGCTGGAGTATCTGAGCCGCGGCGGCAACGTGCGCGTGGGGCTGACCACGCCCATGGGGAGCATGGCGGTGTTGGGGCTTGCCGCAGAGCAGAAGACGTACATCGTCATGGACGCCCAGCGCTCGTACGTGGAGATGGTGGCGCCGGGCGCCGCGATGAATCGGGCGGCGACGGCCAAGGTCTCGCGGACCGGGCGGAGCGAAACCATCGCGGGGTACGTGTGCGAGCACGTGATCATCGAATCCGTCGGCGCCAACGGACCGAACAAGGATGACATGTGCCTCACCACGGCCCTGGGGCCGTACATCAATCCCATGTCCGCGATGAGTGGACCGATGTCGGCGTGGCAGCGACAACTCATCAGCGACGGCGCGTTCCCGCTCAAGGTGACGCTCGCGGATGGCTCGGTGGCGCTGGAAGTCACGAAGGTGGAGAAGCGGCGGGTGAGCGACACGCTGTTTCGCATTCCTGCGGACTTCAACAAGATGGAGATGCCGCGCCGTCCACCGCCGCCGTCTGGCGCCGCCGTCTGGCGCGATGAAACCTCCAGCCTCACGGTTCGTTAGGGACAGCGGGCGCGCGCACGGCGCGCCCTGCGGAAACGGCGCCGATACAGCGCTCGGTGTTTCACTCGGAGGACTCCATGATTGCGTTTCTCCTCTCGTTTGCCATTGCCTCGGCGGTCGCCTACGTGCTGCACAGCAGCACGCGGCGCTTCGTCCGCAATCGGCTGCGGTACGTCGATGTCATTCAGAAAGCCATTGCACCATTTATCGCCGGTGGCGTGGCCTTTGTGTTGGGTGCGCTGATCGTGCCGGTGCTGCCGCTGGTGGGGCTCGGAACGGCCCTCACGGCGGCCCTAGCGGTGGGCTCGGGCGTGGCCGCCGGTGCCAAGGATATTCGCCAAGGCACGTCGCCCGTGGTGTTCGGGCGATAGGCCTATCGCGCGACGCTACATCCAGTACTCGTACTTGCCGGTCACGAAGACAAACGCGGACAGCGCGCCATTGGTCACCGCGTGCACCAGCACGATGTCGCCCAGCGACTTGGTCTTCCAAAACCACCAATTGTAGATCAGGCCGCAGAGCAGCCCCACTTCCCAGTAGGGGCCATGTTCCAGCGCGAACAGGACGGCGGACGCGAT
>CALQGY020000128.1 GCA_943330235.2 Candidatus Kuenenia stuttgartensis | reverse complement strand
GGTGGCCGGCGCCTGCTGCAGGCCGTGGCCGGAGAAGCCGCACGCCGTAAAGAGATTGTCATACGGCGCCACCGCGCCCACGAGTCCGTTGTGGTCGAAGGTGTTCATCTCGTAGTAGCCTGCCCAACTGGACGTCACCCGCAGCGCATCAAACGCGGGCACGCGTTCGGCCAGTCGCGGCCAGATCCATTCGTCAAACAGCCCGTGATCCACGCGGTCCAGCGGCACGTCGTCCGGATCACCATCACGCGGCGGCGCCCCGCAGAGAAACTGTCCGCGCTGCATCTCCGGCCGAAACCACACGCCGCTTGGGTCGATGAGCAGCGGCCCGTCACGCAGATCGACATCGGCTTCAAAGGCAAACACATCACGCTTGCGCGCGCGCACCGGCAGCGACACGCCAAGGTGCGCCGCCACCTGCGCCGACCACGCACCGGCGGCAATCACGACCGCGTCGGCGGCGATGGACTCACCACGCGCGCACTGCACGTGCGTCACGCGCGATACGCCGTCGTGCAGGTCGGTCGTAAAGCCGATGGCCTCCGCCTCCACATAGCGCACGCCAATCGCGGTCGCGGCGCGGCGAAACGCCTGCATGGCCGCGTAGCCGTCAAACCACCCTTCGCCGCTGGTGGGCGTGGACAGTCCCAGTGAGCCCAGAAGCAGACCATCAGTGTTGAGCCACGGATAGCGCGCACTCAGCCCCTCGGCCGTGAGCAACGCCGTATGCACATCGTGCGACTGCTGCAGCGCATGTTGCGACTGCAACGTCGCGACACCAGCGTCGGTAGCGGCCAGATACAGATACCCCGGCTCAACCAGCCCGATGTTCGGCGTCTCGTCACCAACCGCGAGTCGCTGCCCGATGTCGCGATAAAACGCCAGGCTGTCCTGCGAGATGCGGATATTGATGGCCGTCGAGAACTGCTGGCGGATGGCGCACGCCGAGAGGGCGCTCGACGCCTGCGCATACGACGCATCACGCTCGATGACTGTGACGGCTATGCGGTGCTCACTGGCCAGAAACCACGCAATGGCCGACCCCATCACCCCACCGCCAACGATCACGACCTGCGCGGGGGGCTGCCAGTGTGCGGTGTCGGTGGATGGGCGGGGCATACGATCGGGTCCGGTGTGCGTGATGGTGGGCAAGGGCATCAGCGAACCGGGCCTGCCGATCCGTGCGCACTGGAACTTGCCGCGCCGCTACGATACGGGACAGGGGCCGATGCGGTCTGGGCGGGCACCGGCTCACCGCAACGACGGACCGATGCGTCCATCACCCCCGCTTGCACCGCTCCGAGCAGTATTTGACCTGCTCCCAGTCCCGCTCCCACTTCTTGCGCCACGTGAATGGCCGGCCGCACGTCAGGCAGATTTTGCTGTCGCGCTCTGACGGTGGACGGGGACGGTTGGGACGCTTGGGGGGCATATGCCCGATGAACAGCGCCGAACGCCCGCACGGTTCCCTGTGGTGATGACCCGCAGCAACTTCCCCGTGTGCTCCCCTCCACGATTCCACATACGCCGACGCACATGCCTTCGCGCACGCCCCCGTACGACGCGCTGCTCCAGACGCTCCGCACGCGCTTCACCGCGCATCCTGCACGTCATCCACAGCTCGCGTGGGAGACCGTGCACGCGGCGCTGCTCGCCGAGCCGGCCGCGCTGGTGTCGCTGCAGGCGATGGAGGAGACGGGCGGCGAACCGGATGTCATCGGCCACGATGCTGCGACCGGGCAGCTGCTGTTTGTGGACTGCGCGGCGGAGAGCCCAGCGGGTCGGCGGAGTCTCTGCTACGACCGCGCGGCGCTGGACGCGCGCAAGGAAAACAAGCCGTCAGGCAATGCGGTGGAGATGGCGGCCGGCATGGGCATCGAGCTACTCAGCGAAGCGATGTACCGCACACTGCAGCAGCTCGGCGAATTCGATCTCAAGACATCCAGCTGGATTGCGACGCCCGACGAGATGCGCGCACTCGGCGGTGCGCTCTTCTGCGATCGACGGTTCGGGCGCGTGTTTGCCTATCACAACGGCGTGCAATCGTACTACGCGGCGCGTGGATTTCGCGGGGTGCTGCGGGTGAGCGCGCGGTAGCGCACGCTCCCCGCAGCACGCACGCGTTACTTCGCCGTCGGCGTAATCCGGAACAGCCCGCCCGTGGTGGTATTCTCCACCACCCACAGCGCACCGTCCGGCGCCACCGCGACGTCGCGGATCTGATGGCCCACGTCCCAGCGCTCGGCTGACGTGGCGCCACCCTTGCCGTCAAAGGTGATGCGATTGAGCGTCCGCGTGGCCAGCCCGCCCATGAGCGCCGAGCCATTCCACTGCGGGAACATCTTGCCCTTGTAGAACGTGAGGCTGCCGGGCGCGATGATGGGCGTCCAGTAGATGACCGGCTTCACCAGATCGTCGCGCGTGTCCGGGCTGGGGATCGCGACGCCGTTGTAGTTCACCGAGTACGACACGAGCGGCCAGCCGTAGTTCTTGCCCACCTCGATGAGATTCAACTCGTCGCCGCCGCGCGGACCATGCTCCACTTCCCAGAGGCGGCCGTCCGGCGCGAAGGCCAATCCGTACGGCGTGCGGAAGCCCGTGGCCCACGTTTCCGACGGCGTGAGGTTGGGGCCGGGAAAGCTGTACGTGGACACGACGGGCGCCGTCTTGGCCAACTCGGTGTCGCGCGGCGGGTTGATGATGTCGAGCGTGGCCGCACCGGTCTTGCCGGCCTGCGGGTTGCCGGGCGCCGGTTTGCCGTCCAGCGTGAGGCGCAGAATCTTGCCCAACGGTGAATTGGGATCCTGCGCTGGCGTCATGCGCTGGCGGTCACCCACCGTGAGGAACAGAAATTTCTTATCGGGCGAGAACGCGACCGCCGCACCGAACTGGCCGCCGCGCCCGCGCGCGCCATCGCGCCAGATGACCTCAAGATCATCCAGGCTGGCCCCACTCTCGGCGATGGCCAGCGTGGCCCGCGCCAACGCCAGGCTCGACCCGCTTTCGCCCGGCTCCGAGTACGTGAGGTAGACCTTGTGGTCCTTGGCGTAGTTGGGCGACAGATACACCCCCAGCATGCCACCCTGTCCCTGCGACAAGACGGCCGGCACGTTCGCCACGGGCAGCTTGGTGCCCTCCTGCGATACCAGCCACATCGGACCCACCTTCTCCGTCACCAGCATGCGCCCATCGGGCAAAAACGCGATGCGCCACGGTAGGTTGAACGTCGCCACCTGCGTCATGGTGAACGGGAGGCTGGCCTCGGGCTTCTGCGCGCCCGCGTTCACCTGCGCCTGCGCAGTGGTGGATACGACGGACAGAGCGAGTGCGGCAGACGCGAACAGCTTCATCAGGGAGTCTCCTTGGTGTTTTCGGGCAGGTGCGTGAACAGTAAGATGACCGAGCGGGCTTTCGCCAGCATCCGCGCAGTGCCGCGGATGACCTTCCGCCGGTGGTACCGGTTTCTCACGCGCTCCCCATGACGACGTTCACGTACCGTACTGCCCGATCGGGCTCGTTCGTCGGCGGAGTCGCGCTGGCGATCATCGTCGAATCGCTGGCACTGCATCTCTGGCTCGGAACGCGGCACCCCGTCATCGCGTGGGCGCTCTCGCTGGCGAGTGTGTCCACCATCGTCTGGTTGGTCGCGGACTATCGCGCGCTGGGTGTCGGCGCCCTGCAACTCACCAGCGACACGCTCGAACTGTCCATCGGCCGACGCGGGTCGGCCCGTATCCCACGGGGGCTCGTTGCTGCGGTCATCCGGCCGACGTGGCGTGACATCCCGACGCGAGGGACACCGGCCGCCTCGGGCTACGTCAATCTCCTCAAGCCGGCCACGCCGAACGTCCTGGTCACGCTGACCGCGCCCGTGCCGGTACCCCTGATGGGCGGGCTGCATCGCCCGGCGCGTCAGTTCGGATTGCGATTGGATGATGCCGACGCGTTCATCGCGGCGTGGGCCATGCGCGACTGATGCCTCCGCGCGCTATCGCGCGCCGCCGCGCCGCCCCACCGCGCTCACCACGATCATCGCCACGATATTCAGCAGCAGCGCCACCAGCCCCACATTCACATCGGTAATGGCCGACGGCCACGACGGCAGCACCTTCGCCAGGCTCACGTTGGCCAGCGTGATATACGCGACCGTCGCCTCGCCCACCACAATGCCCGCCATGGCGCCTGCGGCCGTCACCACGCGCACACGCGCCAGTGACGCCAGCAACGCGGGGAACAGCTGCGTCACCATCGAATACGCCATCAGCAGCAGCGTGACGAGTGTGTCACCGCCGCGAAAGGTGAACACCAGCGCCACGCCCGCCACCACGGGTACCAGCGACCGCGCGAGCCCGATGCCCGCACCGGTCGACGCATCCGACGGCGGACGGATGATGCGCGACAGCGTCGTGGCCGTGCTCATGAGTATGAGCGACCCCGGCACGAGCGCGGTGAGCAACCCCGCCGCGCCGACACATCCCACAACCCACGGGCTGAACGTTGCTCGCACAATGCGCAGCAAGGCCAAATCGGTGTCGCTGCCGGTCAGCCCTGGTACACTCAGCAAGGCGGCAAACCCAATGAAGAACACGAACAGCAGAATGAGCTGATACAACGGCATGATGACCGCGTTGCGACGGAACACGTCGGTGTTCTTCGCGGTGAACACGCTGCCGAACGTGTGCGGCCACATGTAAAATCCGCAGACGGTCAACACCACCGTACTCGCAAACCAGCTGGGCGACATGCCGGTGGCGGGCAGCGTGAGGAATCCGGGGCGCTCGGTCGCAATGCGCGTGAACATCGGGCCAATGCCACCGTGCAACATGGACGGCAGCAACACGCCCAACGCCAACACCACCGTCAGCACGAGCACGTCCTTCAGCGCGGCCGTGAGCGCCGAGCCTTTCACGCCGGACAGAATCACGTACACGACGGTCGCCATCGTGCCGATCCAGATGGCCATGTTCGCCCCAATGGCCCCGTACGACGTTTCGGCGACAATGATGCCCAGCCCTTTCAGCTGCAGCACCAGATACGGCATGAGCGCCGCGGTGCTCACCAACGCCACCATGCGCCCCAGCCACGCGCTGTCATACGCGCGCGCAAAGTACTCGGCTTGCGAGATCACCTTCCACGCCGTGGCGCGCTGCCAGATGGCCGGCAGCAGCCAGTACGACATGATGTACGCCACCGACCCGTACGCGATGATGTAAAAGGCCGGCGCACCGCGTCCGTAGGCCCAACCGCTGGCGCCGAGGAACGTGAAGGTGGTGTAGATCTCGCCGGCCATGAGCAGGAAGACAAACGCGGCACCAAAGCCGCGTCCGCCCACGCTCCACTGCTCGAGATTCATCCGCCCCGACGCGCCGCCCACCGAAGAACCGCGCACGCTCAGCCCGAACGCGATCAGCAGCGTACCGGCGAGAATGGACAGCGCGATGCCACTGGGCGCGATGGTCACGCTGCGCGGCGATCAAGCCGCGAGATCACCAGCATGAACACCGATGTCATCGCAACCCACGCGACAATCCACGCCAGCAGAAACGGCATCCCCAACACGCGCGGCTCCAGCCGATTGGCCAGCCACGGCGCGCCCACGAGGGCGCACGCCGGAATCAGTCCGAGAAGATGATGCCGGCGCAATGGCATGTCAGCCTAGCAGTTCGATGGTGGCGGCGGTGAGATAGCGCAACCCAATGGCCAGCGACGCTTCGTCGATGTTGAAGCGCGCGTGATGATGCGGGTAGCGAATGTCGTCAGGGATATTGCCGGCACCGACAAACGCGAACACGCCCGGTGCCTTTTGCTGATACGCCGAGAAGTCTTCACCGCCCATGGTGGGACGCATGGGGATGAGGACATCGGCCGGGAACGTGCGTCGCACGACGTCTTCCAGCCGCGCCGCGAGCGGGGCATCGTTGATGACCGGACGGTAGCCAGGTTCAACGGTGAACGTGTACGTGGCGCCGTGTGCGTCGCAGACGCCCTTGATGATGCGCTCCATGAGCACGGGGATGCGGACACGCAGCGCCGGGTCGAAGGTGCGCACGGTGCCGCTCAACTGCGCGCTGCTGGGAATGACGTTGAACGTGGTGCCGGCGTGGAACTGCGTGACCGACACCACGGCCGGATCCAGCGGGTCCACGTTGCGCGACACGATGTGCTGCAGCGCGGTGACCACCTGCGCCCCGACCGCGATGGGGTCGATGGTTTCGTGCGGGATGGCGGCATGACCGCCGGTGCCGGTGATGGTCAGCTCGAACGTGTCCGGTGCCGCCATCGCGGGCCCGGCAATGATGCCGATGCGACCCACCGGCATGGGTGCCCACAAATGGAGGCCGATGACCTCGTCCACGCCGTCCATGACGCCGCGCTGCACCATTTCTTCGGCGCCACCAGGGGACAGTTCTTCAGCGTGCTGAAAGAAGAAGCGCACTTCGCCCGCGAGGTGCGCTTGGTAGGGCGCGAGAATAGACGCGAGCCCCAGCACAATGGACGTGTGTCCGTCGTGCCCGCAGGCGTGCATCGCGCCGTCAATGGTAGAGCGGTACTCGACGGCGTTCTCCTCGTGAATGGGGAGCGCATCGATGTCGGCGCGCACGGCGATGGTGCGACCGGGGTGCGCACCGACCAGCCGCGCCATCACGCTGGTCTCGGTAGGGCGCGAGACGATCAGCCCCGGCATGCCTTCCAGCACTGTGCGCACATAGCGTGCGGTCTCGTGCTCCTGAAACGCGACTTCGGGGTGCTGGTGCAGATGACGGCGCCACGCGATGACCTGCGCGTTGATGGCGTCGGCATCGCTTAGCAGCGACGCGAGATCAGGGCGGGTGGTGGTCACAGGACTGATGGTCGGAGCGATGACGGTCATACGCGGTGCCTCGGTGCGAAAACGACATGCGGCGGTTCGTCCCAGTCCGCCTCTCGTCGTCAAGTCTAGCGCGTTGAGGCGGTTCCTGCCGCGCCTCGCGGCACGCGTGCGCCCACGGCTAATCCCGAGTGACCATACCCCCATTCGCGAATCCTGCGTCGCTCCGGGCCGTACATTTCCGTATGCCCATCTCGCTTCCCGTGCCGAGCTCCGTCGCCATGCCGCCAGCCGTCCTCAATCAGCCGCCCGCGTCCCCTCCCGTGGCTACGCCCGGGGCCGTGCCGGTGGCCACCCCCGTGGTGAGCATCCCGCGCCCTATGACGCGGGACGACGTGGACGCGCTGCGGGCGAAGCGGGCGGAGCTGTCGCGCCAGCTCACCTCGGTGGGCGATCGTCGGAAGGAGGCGGTGCGTGAGCTGCGCAGCTCACCCGGCGGCGCGGCGCGCGCGGGGCTTGAGGGCCGCATCACGGTGCTCGATCAGCGCATCATGCAGTTGGAGACGGATATCGCCGCCAACGGCCAGGCACTTGCCGCGGCGCCCGGGAACCTCGCGGCGCAGGAATCGGTGGCGCCCACCGAGCGCTACGGCCCGTTCAGCTCCGGGCAGATGACGGGCATTACCATCGTATCGATTGCGTTGGTGGGGGCGCCGCTCGCGTTCGCGGCGGCGTGGATCATGATCAAGCGCTGGGCCAAGACGGCCCCCGCCCCGCAGCTGCTGGCCAGCGCCGCGCGCCTGGAGCGCATGGAGCAGGCCATCGACGCCGTGGCCATCGAAGTTGAGCGGATTTCTGAAGGGCAGCGGTTCGTAACGCAAACGCTGGCCGCACGCACGCCGGCGGCCGCACTACCCGATCAGTCGACGCGCTCTTCGTCGCCGTAATCACGCACCAGCGACACGTGCCCCATGAGCGGTAGCGCGATCACCGGCGCATGCGCGCCACGCAACCGCTCGTAATTCAAGCGCAGCAGCGCCGCCGCCGCGGGGAGATCGTGCTCGGTGCGAATGCGGTACGTCACCCACCCGGTGTTGGGGAGCATGTGATGCGCCTCCGCTCGCCCCGATGCGACCAGATCGCGCCGCATGCGCACGGGGAACGGGATGTCCAACATGCCGTTGGGATGCAGATGCCCGATCTCGCGGCGGTCCACGCGAAACTCGAGCCCTCCGAATCGATGCGGCATGGATTCCACGCCGGGCCACTCACGTACCAGCGCATTCAGACGGGTCCCCTGATCCTGGCGCCCCATGCATCCTCCCTCTCCAACGGCAGTCGCTGTTGCGGTGTTGCTCACTTCGCGCGCACGGCATCGTGCGCACACACTGATCATGTCGTCCAATTGGATGCGGCGCCAGTATTTTGCATACGATGCCGATTTTGCGCGCATGATCCGTGTCGCGCGTGACATCAACGCGCTGCACCTTTGCCATCATGAGCGATTCCAACAGTATGCCGACCGCATCCGACCGCGATAGCGTGGGGCCTGACGATCCGCGGTGGCGCGCCGTACTCGACCGCGACCGCACATGGGACGGCGCGTTCGTGTACGCGGTCTCATCCACGCGCATCTATTGTCGGCCATCCTGCGCGTCGCGCAAACCGCGCGCTGATCGCGTCGCGTATTACGCGGACGCGGCCACTGCGCAAATCCTCGGCTATCGCGCCTGCAAGCGCTGCAATCCGGACACGGCCATCCCCGATGCGAACGCGGTCGCCGTCGTGCGCGCGTTGGTACATCTCGACACACACGACGACGCGACGTCGCTCACTGCACTCGCCGACCTGTGCGGCCTCAGCGCGGCGCATCTGCAACGCCACTTCACGCGACTGGTGGGCTGCTCGCCGCACGAGTGGCACACGGCGCGCCGCGTCGAACGTCTGCGCGTGGCGTTGCAGTCGGGCAGCGCGGTCTCGCGAGCCGCGCTCGACGCGGGCTTCCCCTCTCTCCCCAGCGCCTACGCGGCCTCGGCGCAGCATCTGGGGATGACGCCGTCGGTGTACGGACGCGGCGCGCCGGGCGAGACGGTGTACTTCACGGTGGTGCCGTGCGTGTTGGGGCAGGCGCTGGTCGCGATGACCGCGCGCGGCGTGTGTCGCGTGATTCTCGACGACGATGCGGCAACGCTGCTCGCAATGCTGCGTGAGGAGTTCCATTCGGCCACGTTGGTGGCGGACGATGCCGCGGTGCGCGCGGTGGCGGAGTCGGTGGTGTTGGCGGCGAGCGGTGTCGCGTTGGCGGCGCCGTTGCCGCTGGATTTGCGCGGCACGGCGTTTCAGCAGCGCGTGTGGCGGGAGCTCACGCGCATTCCGCGTGGTGAGACCATTACGTACGCCGAGTTGGCTCAGCGCGTGGGATCACCGGGGGCGGTGCGTGCTGTGGGTTCGGCGTGCGGCGCCAACCCCACGGCGTTGGTGGTGCCGTGTCATCGGGTGTTGCGCAGCGACGGTGCGCTGGGCGGTTTCCGCTGGGGGTTAGCGCGTAAGGCGAAGCTGCTGGCGGCGGAGCGCGCGGAGACGGCGTGAACCGATACGGATGCGGCGTGGTGATCTGCGGCGCGATGTATTGGTAACGGGCGGCGCCGCGGTTGGTGGTAGGATGCCGGATGCGCTATTGCGAAACCGTGCCGAGGCCGAGCAAGATATGGGTATGCGAGCGAGAGAGCTGCGACAGTGGACGGCGGCTGATGTGCTGGCGATGCCGGAGCAGCCTGGGAAGACCGTGGAGGTTATCGACGGCGAGCTCTTCGTGACGCCGGCGCCCTCCTTCGGTCATCAGGGCGTGGTGGGGCTGCTCTATGTCGCGCTCTTCGAATACGTAAAGGCCAATCCGGTGGGCGTGGTGTGCTTTTCGCCGGCCGACATTGTTCCTGCGCCTGACACCCTTGTTCAGCCCGATGTGTTCGTGGCGCCAACGATTGGCGGTCGTCGTCCCGCGTCGTGGGCGGAGATCGACC
>CALQGY020000127.1 GCA_943330235.2 Candidatus Kuenenia stuttgartensis | reverse complement strand
TGCTCTCCCGAAGAGCGGGCGACTCTGCTGGGATACTGGGTGCACGACGTGTGGATCATCTCCGAACGCGTCCCTGGGATGCGCCGCGCCAACAACAAGACAGCCGTTGTCGTACTGCGAACTACTCCCACGGAGCCCCGCTATTTCGAGATCGGAGGTCGCGCGCCCGACGCTTCGGACACGGCGGCCCAGATCTCGGCGCGAACGTCCGAGTCCGGCTCCACCATCGCCCGAGCGCGCAGTGCCTCGAGTGCCACGGGGGTCGCAAGCCTCCCAAGCGCCCATGCAGCGTGGCGCCGCACCAACGGATCGTGGTCCGCGAGCGCAACGGAGAGGGCCGACACAGAGGCCGGGTCGCCTTTGTTGCCGAGTACCACGGCGACATTACGTAAGAAGCCCCCGCGCTTGGCGCGCTTGATGGCCGACCCTTTGGAGAAGACGCGCCAGTCTTCGACGGTCATACCAAGCAGAGCTTCGGGCGACGACGATTCGATGGCTGATCGCGCGGCGAATGCGGGTTCGAATAGCGGCAGCGAAAACTTACGGTTGTACGGACACACGTCCTGGCACACATCGCACCCATACACCATCCCTCCCATCGCCCCCCGCAGCGCCTCATCAATCGCGCCGCGCAGTTCGATGGTCAGGTACGAGATGCACTTGGTCGCATCCAGATCGCGCGGCCCTGCGAATGCCTGTGTGGGACACGCATCCAGGCACCGCGTGCACGTGCCGCAGCGGTCGGCCGCGAACGGGTCGTCGGGCTCCAGCGGAAACTCGACAAACAGCGACGCCAGAAAGAAGAACGACCCGATGCGCGGGTTGATCAGCATCGTATTCTTGCCAAACCACCCCAGCCCCGCGCGCTGCGCGAGATCGCGCTCCAGCACGGGCCCCGAGTCCACGTACGGGCGCGCGTTGATGGTCTGCCCCGTCTCCGCCTCCAGCCAGTGATGCAACAGGCGCACGCGCTCGCGCAGCAGGTCGTGGTAGTCGTCGCCGCGCGCGTAGCGCGCCACCGGTCCGCTGGGTTCGCGGCCGCCGTAGGACATGGCCACCACGATGGCGTGCGTGGCGCCCGCGTGCGGCCGTCGCGCGTCGCGCCGTAGCGCCGCACCGTCGCCATCGAGATACGCCATGGTGCCGTGATGCCCCTTGGCCAGCCACGCATCAAAGTGCGCGCGCGTGGCCGGCTCACCCAGCTCGGCGATCCCCGCTAGATCGAACCCCAGGCCGTACGCCTGCGCCTTGATGCGCTCCGCGAGCGCACGTGGCGCTGAGGCCTGAGGCGCGGGTGCGCCGGACGCCCGCACCACGGACGCCCGCGCGACGGGCACCTCCACTACGGCTGGCGGCCCACCCAGCGGGCAAACGCGATCACGTCCGCCGCGGGCGGCACGGCGGCTTCGTCGCCGTAGGCCGTGTACATGCGCCAGCGCACATAGCTGGTGGCCGGCAACGGCAAAAACGGCGCGCGACGGTACCAGTGCCGATGGCGGAAACGCCACGCCACCCGCAACAGGTCAACGGCAAGAAACGGATTGGTCAGCGCACGCAACGTGAGCGTGGCCGTCAGGCGCAGCCAGGGCATGTCGCAATGTACATTATTGCCCCATGAACATGAACGAGTATCAGGAGCTCGCCGCCCGCACCCTCGGCCGCGACCGCACGCATGAGCAGCAGCTCGCCAATGCCGCCCTCGGACTCACTGGGGAATCGGGGGAAGTGGCCGAGATCATCAAGAAGCACCTGTTCCACGCCACGCCGCTCGATCAGGACGCGCTGGCCAAGGAGCTCGGGGATTGCCTCTGGTACATCGGCGCGTTTGCGACCGTGCTGGGGCTGTCGCTGGATGACATCGCGCAGCGCAACATCGACAAGCTGCGCAAGCGCTACCCCGAAGGCTTTGACACAGAACGCAGCCGCAATCGCACCGAATAGCGACGCGCGCGGCGTCGCGTGAGCCGCGTCGCGTGAGCGGGGGCTAAGCGGCGGGCGTGGCGAGCGGCGCGGGGGCCGACACGGTAAGCGGGACGGTGAGCGTCTCGACAACCGGTTCGGTCTCCGCGCGGGGGAGCAGGACAATCACGCGGGTGCCCACGCCCGGGGTGGACTCGAGGAGCATGCGACCGCCCAACGACGTGATGGCGCCGTAGACCATCGAGAGACCCAGCCCCGCGCCGCGCGACATCCCCTTGGTGCTGAAGAATGGATCGACGGCGCGTGATCGCGTTTCGTCATCCATGCCGACGCCGTTGTCGGCGACGATGAGCTGCACCAGATCGCGCGCGTCGCTGGTGTCGCCGGCGTCACGCGGCACGTTGCGGGTGGAGATCGTGATGACGCCGGGCTTGTTGCGTGCGGTGATGGCATCGCGTGCATTGAGCACGAGATTGGTCAGCACCAGTTGCATCTGGTCGGCGGCGCCGCGCACCGCCCAGAGATCCGGGGCGAGGCGCGCATCCCAGTCGATCTGCCGGCCAAGCGCCCGCGCGAACAGCTGCGAGGCATCGCGTACGATCTCGTTGAGATCGAGCACGCGCGTCCGGACAATCTGCCGCCCCGTGAACGACAGCAGTTGCGAAACGATGACACCGGCCCGCTGCCCCGATGCGGTCGCGCGCGTGAGATCCGTGCCGATGGCCCCGGTCGGATCGTTGGTGAGATTGAGCGCCCCACTGGCCAACTCGAGATGCCCCAGCATCACCGACAGCAGATTGTTGAATTCGTGCGCGATGCCGGCGGCCATCTGACCCACCGCCTGCATCTTCTGCGCATGCGCGCCGGCGGCGACGGCATTTAACGAGGCCTCGGTGCGCGCGTGTGCCTCGCGCAGTGTGGTCTCGTACTGCTCACGTTCACGCACGATAATCATGGCCATATCAATCAGGCCGGCGTCCGGACGTTGCACCGCGTTCATCACCACTGGCACGGTCACGCCGCTGGCCGAGCGTAGCGTCATGAACGCGCCGTCCACGGTGCGCCCCAGCGCCAGGAGCGGCCGGAGTTGCGTCTCGAAGAACAGCGTCCCGGCCGGCGTGAAGAGATCGCTCAGCGACTGCGTGCGCAGCGTCTCCTCATCGGTGCTCAGCCATCGGGCGAGCATCGTATTGACGCGCACCAAGCGCCCGTCGGTCCCGCACGTGAGCAGCCCGCCTGCGGCGCACGCGTACGCGTCGTCGCTGGTGGTCAAGGCGGGTGGCACGGGACCGGTCACGAGGGCATCACGCCGAGCGGACCGGTGCGGTCGTGCCTTCAGCGACCGCGCCTTCACGCTGCGCGAGATACTCGCGAATGACCGCCAGCGTTTCTGCCGGATGGGTCAAGTGCGGGCAGTGGCCGGTGGCCTGCAGCGCGCGATAGGTGCTCATCGGCAGGTGCGACGCCAGCCAGAGCCCCACGCTCTCGGGAGCGATCGCGTCCTGCGCGCACTGCATGATGAGCGACGGCACGGACACGCGTGGCACATCGGCGCGATGGTCGGAAAGGAACGTGGCTTCCGCGAACCGCGCCGCGAACGCCGGCGTGGTAGCGCAGAACGACGCCTCCAGCTCCTGCGCATACTCGGGCGAGTCGGGATTACCGACGATCAGCGGTGCCAGCGCGCCGGCCCACCCGGTGTAGTTCTTGTCCATCATGTCGAGCAGGCCGACCAGATCCGCACGTTCAAAACCACCCGCATACTCCGGCGGGTGATTCACAAAACACGGTGACGGTCCGATCAGCACCAGCTCCGAGAAGGTCGACGGCGATCGCACGGCGGCGAGCATGCCGACCGTCGCGCTCACGGAGTGACCGACAAAAATGACATCGGTGAGGTCAAGCGCCTCGCAAATCTCCAGCACGTCGGTGGCGTAGCCGTCGAGCGCCGAATAGCGCACCGGATCGAACGCCGACGCGTCGGACTTGCCGGCGCCGACATAATCGAACAGGACCACGCGATAGCGGTCGGCAAAGGCCGGAGCGACGAAGCGCCACATGGCCTGATCGCAGCCGAAGCCGTGCGCGAACATGATGGGACGGGTGCCGGTGCCAAGCACCTGCACGTTGTTGCGAGCGAGTATGGAGGACGCCATGGGTCTTCGAACACGGGATGCGACAGCCACCCGACCTGCGTCGGCCGAGTTGCCTGCAAATTATGCGCGCACGCCGTGAATCGAAATGTCAGCGCGTGCGCGGGAAGAAACTCCGGCCATCGAAGACGATCGCGCCGGCGCCGGTCGTCCCCTCCGCTGCGGCCGTGCGTTCGATCCCCAGCACATCCAGCGCGCTCGGGACCACGTCGGTGGTGCGCTGCGGCCGTTGCCGCGGCGGGGCATCCAGCAGCAGCGGCACGGTCATCTGGGTCCGGAGCAGCGCCCCATGGGTGGAGACGTGCGGCGTGGGCTCGAAGCGCGCGCGCAGATCCCAGTCGGGCGCGGCGGAGATCACGAGGTCGCCACCACGCGGCGTCGGTACCAGCGAGGACAGCTGGACGATGGCGTCTGAGTACGGGGTTCCTTCGCTGGCATGCCACGCGGCGTCGGCGTCGAGCTGTTCGAGCGTTCCACCCACCTGCAGCGGATCGCCGCCCATCGTGTGATAGCTCCAGCGTGCCTCGTGCCCTGCGTGGGTGCGACGAATTTCGGCCCAGCCGCGTTGCGCCTGGTGCACCCGCACGGTGTGCGCGTCTATGGCGACCGCCACAAGATCCACCGACGGGCGTTCCAGCAGTCCGCTGAGGAGGGGTTCCCAACGAGGGGCCAACGTCGGCCACCACGCACGTCGTCGCTGCGCCGGTTCGAGGTACACGTGCGCCATGGCGTTCCCGCCGACCATCAGCGCGAGATCGGCATTTCGGACGTTGAGGTGCGGATGCGCCAGCACGCGGTGTCCGCGCGCGACCAGCCAGCCGTGCAGGTCGTCGTGCTGCGAGACCGGCGCGTGCCCATGATCACCCACCACCCAGATGCGCAGCGATTCGCGCCAGCCGCCCTCTTCCGCAATTCGGATGGCACGCGCGACCGCCGCATCGACGTCGCGAATCCCTTCGCGCACGACCTCGGCCTCGCCGCCATAGGCATGCGCGAACTTGTCGGGGCTTAAGACACCCATCATGGCCAAGCGCGGCCGGACGCGCGCGAAGCGGCGCATGAACTCGTCGATGGCGGCACGTTCGACGCGACGCCACCCCAGCAGGTCCCCGCGGAAATGCACGAAGCCTGCGCGGAACATCCACCCCACGCCACGGCCGATGCGCCCGTGCGTGGAGCCGCGCCCGATCATCATCAATCCCGCTAAGGACGGTCGCGCCAACTCGAACAACGTCGGCATGGTCGGGTCGAGGTCGGGATCGGTGTGCCAGATGTCGATCCCCGAATAGCTGCGCGCCTGCGCCGGCGACCAGCGGAGCGAGCGCGCCCGATCATACCAGCGGAGCCCCGGCATACCGGCGTGCGCAGGATGCCGCCCCATCACGAACGGCACGTACGCGGGGCCGGTGACCGACGGGAACGCGGCGGAAATCTCGTGCAACCCGCCGGCGTCCCGCAGCGCGGCGAGCGCCGGCGTCCGCCCGGCGTCGATCTCTTCGGCCAGCACATCCGCACGCACGCCGTCGGCCACAATCACCAGCAATCGCGTGGACGGGGCGGTATCATGCGAGGGAGCGCTTGCGCGGGTGTGTCGAGTCACGCGTGTGTCCCGACCAGCACGAAGCGCCGCCCATCCACCAGCGACCTCATGTCGACACCACGCAAGTCCCCGCCCCGCACGGCCTCCGGGAAGAAAGCCTCCACGGAGACGCGCGCCCGCGCCGAGCAGGAGTCGCGGGATGGATTGAAAGAGCGCACGTCGGAAGGGCACCGGAAGGCGGGACGGACGCCGGATGTCACAGCGCGCGTGACCAGTGGTGCGCGCGCGGTGCGTCGGGTGGATATGCGGTTGATCGACCAGGATATCCGCGATCGCCCCACGGTGACGGAAGACGAGAAGCTGCTGCAATCACCCGGGAACGATCTGGGCGCGTTCACGCGCACGGACCCGTGGCGCGTCATGCGGATCACGTCGGAGTTTGTCGAAGGCTTTGATGCGCTGGCCGACATCACGAAGGGCGTCACGATCTTCGGCTCGGCGCGCACGGGGCCCGACGATCCGCAGTACGAGGCGGCGCGCGAAACGGCGAAGATCCTCGCGGCGCACGGCTTCTCGATTATCACCGGGGCCGGCCCCGGCATCATGGAAGCCGCCAACAAGGGCGCGCAGGAAGGCGGCGGACATTCGGTGGGCTGCAACATCGAATTGCCGTTTGAGCAGGGCGCGAATCCGTTCGTGGATACGCTCGTGCACTTCCGGTATTTCTTCGTGCGGAAGACGATGTTCATCAAGTACTCGAATGCGTTCATCATCTTTCCGGGGGGCTTCGGTACGCTCGATGAGCTGTTCGAAGCGCTGACGTTGATTCAGACGGGGAAGATATATCAATTCCCCGTCATCCTGTTCGGCCGTCACTACTGGGCCGGGCTGGTGCGGTGGATTACGTCGCGTCTGGTGGGCGAAGGGAAGATCGCGGCGGGCGATCTGGACTTGCTGATCATGACGGATGATCCGGCGGAGGCGGCGCAGGCGGTGATCGCGGCGCACGCCGCGCAGACGGTGGGACGCGAGACGCTCTAGCGCTCGCGCAGCACGGCCCGCACCCAATGATTCGGCGAATACTCGCCGAACGAGATCCAGTGGTGAAGACCGCGCGCGCCCAGCACCTGCGCGCGGATGTGGGCGACCCCCGCGCCCGCGCGTGCGAGGCGTTCGACGTGATCGATTGTCGCTTCCAACCAATCGGCCTTCGCGGCGAGCAGTTGCGTGCCCCCTGGCAGCAGCCCGCGATGCGCGCAGAAGACGCGCTCGGGCGCGCGCGCAATCATGGCCCGCAAGGACTCGACCATGGCGCGCGGATCTTCGTCCCCGTGCGCGACGCGGACCTTCACCCCGAGGAACAGATCCCCAGCGAACAGCGTGCCCGTTTCGCGGTCCCACACCGCATGATGATCCGGTGAGTGCCCGGGCGTATGCACCAGCGACATCGCCTCATCGCGAAACGGCGTGATGGGTGTCGTGACCGCGGGAGCGGACTGCCACGTCACGCGCCGATACAGCCCGATGCGCGACGGCGATTGCAGCACACGCAGGGTGTGCGGATCGATGGCGATGGGCACACCGCGGGCCGCCAGCCACGCGACATTGCCGGCGTGATCTTCGTGCTGATGCGTGACGAACGCGCCACGCAGCGGCTCCGATGCGACGATGGAGGCGAGGTCATCGCGCGCTCCGCGGAACCCGGTGTCGATGAGGACGCCGCGCATGACGTAGACATGCACGCCGAACCCAATGGGTCGGCTGCGCCACCACGAGAGGCGGAATCCGCGGACATCGCCGTAGTCGGTGGGTTCGATCACGCGCGGAGTATAACGGGGCGGTTACTGGCCACTCACACGGGATCTCGCGCTCCGACCGCCTCCGCGGGGTTGAACCCCGCTCGGTCCGCGCCATATTTCACCGGATCCAGTGCGCCCGGCCGGAAACGGTCGGGCGCTCGCCGTTTGTCCGGCCGACCGTCCGGCCGTGGCGCCGGTCCGAGCGCACCGCCTCGTGACTGTGCTTGCTTCCGCACCACCACTTCAGCACCCCGCGCATGTTCCAGGAACTCATCGCCAAAATGGCCCGTGAGGTTGAGAAGCTCAGCTATGAGCTCAACGTCACGTTGCCGCACGAAATCCGGAAAGCCGTCGAACTCGGCGACCTGAAGGAAAACAGCGAATACAAGGCGGCGCTGGAGCGGCAGCAGTTCGTGCAGGCGCGACTGGGGCAGCTCACGCAACGCGTGACCAAGCTCGCCAACATCGAGATCTCGCAGATCGCGATCGACAAGGTCGGCCTCGGATCGCGCGTGGTCGTGGAAGACGAAGTGACCAAGTCGCGCGAGAGCTATGAACTGGTGTTCGGTGACGCGGGTGAGTTGCAAGAAGGGCACGTCACCATGGCGTCGCCCATCGGGCGCGCGTTGCAAGGGAAGGGCGTGGGTGAGCAGGCCATCCTCAAGCTGCCCACGCGCGTCCGCCGACTGCTCATCGTGGAGCTCGTGACCATTCACGATCGCGCCGCCGACGAACTGGCCTGATCCGCCACCCGGAGCCCGTCATGTCCCACGACACGCCATTCGTCATGCCACCGATCATGCAGCGCGCGCAGTACGCCTCCCGCGGCCCCGTGCCGCAGGATGTCATCGAGTGCGTGGAGTTCACGCTCCCCGCACCGGCGGCTGGCGAGGCGTTGGTGCAGGTGCTGGCAGCGCCCATCAATCCGTCGGACGTGCTCACGCTCACGGGGCAGTACGGCGCGCTGCCGCCGCTGCCGGCGGTTGGCGGCAATGAAGGCATCGGTCGCGTGCTCGCGGTGGGCGATGGCGTCACGCTCCCCGTCGGGACGCGCGTCGTGTTACCACTGGCGTGTGGCACGTGGTCGTCGCACCTGCTCGCCTCCGCCTCGGCGCTGATTCCGCTGCCCGACGAAGGCGACGCGGTGCAACTCTCCATGCTGATGGTCAACCCGCCTACGGCTGCGCTGCTGCTGTCGGAATTCGTCACGCTCGAGCCGGGCGAGTGGGTCATCCAGAACACGGCCAATTCGGCGGTGGGGCTGTACCTCGTGCAACTCGCCAAGCGTCGCGGGCTGCGCACGGTGAATGTGGTGCGTCGCGCCGATGCCATCGCGGGCGTCCAAGCGGCCGGCGGCGACGTGGTGCTCACCGATGGCCCCGATCTCGCCACGCGCGTAGCCGAGGCCACCAACGGCGCGAAGATTCGCTTAGGGATCGACGCGACGGGCGGCTCCGCCACCGAGCGCATTGCGCGCAGCCTCATGGTGGGGGGCACGGTGGTGAACTACGGCGCCATGAGCGGCGAAGCGTGCAAGATCGCCGCCGCCTCGTTCATCTTCCGCGACATCACCCTGCGCGGGTTCTGGCTGGCCTTCTGGTTCCGCAACGCCACGCCCGAACAGCAGCGCGCGCTCTACGCCGAGTTGGTGCCGCTGGTCGCACACGGCGTGCTGTACGCGCCCGTCCAACGCACCTACCCGCTCTCCGCGATCAAAGACGCCGTCATCGCCGCCGCCACCCCCGGCCGCACCGGCAAAATCGTACTCGTCCCCGAATAACGTCGCTCGGGACGCAGGACCCTCTGTGTCCTCTGCGCCCTCTGCGTCTATTCCCTACAACGCCACAATCCCGCCATCAATTGCGAGCGCGTGCCCGCACATGAACGCGGCCGCGGACGAGCACAGATACAGCACCGTCGCCGCGATCTCCTCCGGCGTCCCGAGGCGTCCCAGCGGCACTTTCGCCGCCAGCGCGTCCGCGGGAAGTCCGGCGTCGATCATCTGCTGCACCATGGGCGTGAGCGTGAAGCCGGGGCAGAGCGCATTGATGCGCAGCCCCTGACGTCCGTACTCGAGCGCGGCTGTCTTGGTGAGACCGATGACGCCGTGCTTGCTGGCCGCGTAGGCGGGGTGCCGTGGGAATCCCACGAGTCCGGCCACCGAGGCCACGTTGACCATCACGCCGCCACCGCCGGCCAGCATGACCGGAATCTGGTGCCGCATGCAGCGCCAGACCCCATTGAGATTCACGTCGATGACGCGATCCCAATGCTCGGGCGTATAGTCCGCCGTGCGCACTTCCGCGCCACCGATGCCGGCCGCGTTGATCGCGATGTCGAGGGCGCCGTACGCGTGCACGGTGTGCGCGATGGCCGCCGCGATCTCGTCGTCGTCGCGCACGTTGCACGCCACCGCGAGGCCGTTCACCT
>CALQGY020000126.1 GCA_943330235.2 Candidatus Kuenenia stuttgartensis | reverse complement strand
GCGCGCGCGCTGGAAGTCGCGCAGTCCGGCGGTGGCGGAGTCAAGGTACCGGGTCTGGAACGCCATCGTATCGCCCTCACGGCCGCCCGCGTCGTACGCCGCCCAGAACCGCCGCAGATCGTCCGTGACGATCCGGGCGGTGGCCGCCGTGACCGGCACGATGGGGGCGCCCCGGCGCGTTGGTCGTTGGCACCCCAGCATCGCGACGCAGCACGCGAGGAGGCACGCGACCGTCACCGCACCGGCCCGCGCGCCCGCGAGCCGCCGAGGCCGTCGGCGGGGGGCGTCCCGTCTCAGGATTGCACCGGTGGGCATGCTGATATGTAACGCCGGGCGGGCCGCCCATGGCGCCTATTGCAACTTTATTCGGTATTTATGCATATTTATGTATACCCTATGCACGAGGCATGCATGACAGCTGACCATCGCCGGCGCGGCGCCGTTGACGATCTCGACCCCGGTTCTCCTTATGCGCCACGCGATGCGTGTGGCGTGGGTTTTATCGCCCGCCAGAGCGGTGAGCGCACCCATGAAGTGGTGCAGCTGGCGCTCGAGGCCGCGGCCCGCCTCGCGCACCGCGGCGCCACGGCCACGGACAGCTCCGCCGACGGCGCCGGCCTGCTGACGCAGATTCCGCGGCGCTTTTTCGTGCTGGCCGCCTCACGCCTGGGACTGCATCTCAGCGCGGACGCTACGCTGGCCATCGGCATGTGCTTCCTCCCCGTCGATGCCGCCGCGCAGGCGGACGCGGTGTCGCTGGTGGAGGCGGTCCTCACCGGCGACGGGCTGCCGGTGCTCGGATGGCGCGACGTGCCGGTAAACCCCGACGTGCTGGGCCCCTCGGCGCGCAGCGCGATGCCGGTCATCCGGCAAGTGCTCATCGGGCGCCCCGTCGGCGCCGATGACGAGTCGTGGGAGCGCCAGCTATATCTGGCCCGCCGCGAGATTGAACATCGCGCCCTCGCGCGCGAGCTCGCGCTGTATCTCTGCTCGATGTCGTGCCGCACCATCGTGTACAAGGGGCTGCTCACCGGTGGACAGCTGGGGCAGTTCTTCCCCGATCTGCGTGATGCCGCCTTCGAGACCGCCATCGCCATCTTCCACGAGCGGTACGCCACCAACACGCTGCCGCGCTGGGAGCTGGCGCAGCCGTTTCGTGCCGTCGCCCACAACGGCGAGATCAACACGCTCTGGGGCAACCGCAACGCGATGGCGATGCGCGCGCCGCTGCTGGATGCGCCCAAGTTCGGCCCACTCGCCGAACGCGTGCGCGATCCCATCCGCCCCCTCGGCAGCGACTCAGCGAGTCTCGACAACGCGCTGGAGCTGCTGGTCCGCGCGGGCCGCTCGCCCGTGCACGCGGCCATGATGCTGGTGCCGCAAGCGTGGGAGAAGTTCCCCGACGTCGAGCCCGCGGTGAAGGCGTTTTACGAGTATCACCAGTGCCTCATCGAGCCGTGGGACGGCCCCGCCGCCCTCGCGTATACGGACGGGGTGCAGGTGGCCGTGTCACTCGACCGCAACGGCCTCCGCCCCTGCCGCTACAAGATTCGCGCGGACGGCATGGTGGTCGCTGGCTCGGAAGTGGGCATCGTGGACTTCGATCCGCGTGATGTCGTCGAAAGCGGCAAGCTGGGCCCCGGCGGCGTGCTGGTGGTAGACACCGCCGGTCGGCGCATCGTGCGCAATCTCGCCGCCAAGCGCGAAGTCGCGACACGGCGTCCGTACGCGCGTTGGATTGCGCAGCATATGTCGACGTTGCCCACCAGCGACGGCACCGAGCCGCTGGTGCGCTCCAGCGACACGCTGCGCCCCATGCAGCAGGCCTTCGGGTATACGCACGAAGATCTGCGGCTCGTGCTCGAGCCCATGGCCTCCACCGCGGCCGAAGTGGTCTGGAGCATGGGCGACGACGCGCCGTTGGCGGTGCTGTCGCCCACCGCGCCCACCCTGTACTCGTTCTTCCGGCAGCGTTTCGCACAGGTCACGAACCCGCCCATGGATTCGCTGCGCGAGACCATGGTCATGTCGCTGCGCATGCACCTGGGCCGCTGCGGGTCGCCGTTGGAAGAGCGTGCGTCGTACGCGCGCATGCTGCGCATTGAGCATCCGGTGCTGCTGCCCGACGAAATGGCCGCGTTGCGCGCGTTTCCCGGGTTCCCCGCCGTGACGCTCGATGCGACGTGCACCGTGCAGTCGCGACCGGAAGCACTCGAAGCCGCTCTCGATACGCTCTGCCGACGTGCCGAGGCTGCCGCGCGGAAGGGCGCGCGCCTGCTCATCATCAGTGATCGCAAGGTGAGCGCCGAACGCGCCCCCATTCCGGCGCTGCTCGCGCTGGGCGCCGTGCGGCAGCATCTGGTGCGTGCGGGGCTGCGCGCCAATGTCGGTCTCGTGGTGGAAGCCGGTGATGCCATTGAGCAACACGACATCGCGGCGCTGGTGGGCTACGGCGCCGAAGCCGTCCACCCGTGGTTGGCGTTCGAGACGGTGGCCACGCTGTTCACCGAAGCGCACGACCGCGCCGACAGCGACGCCGACCGGCCCGGCCCGTCCGCGGCGCAATCGCGCTATCGCGCCGCCGTGGAGAAGGGATTGCTGAAGGTGCTGGCGAAGATGGGGATCTCCACGCTGTCGTCGTATTGCGGCGCGCAGATGTTCGATGCGCTCGGCTTGGGCGGCGATGTCATCGACCGCTGCTTTGCGGGCACCGTCTCGCCGTTGGGGGGCTTAAGCTTTCGCGAGCTGTTTGAAGACGTGCTGGCGCGCCATCGCCGCGGCTATGCCGGCGGGTACGGTGCGGACGCGGCCACCCATGTCGCGCTCGCCGACGTGGGGCGCATGCGCTTTCGCAAGGAAGGCGAGCCGCACGCGTGGGCGCCCATGACGGTGCTGGCGCTGCAACAATCGGTGGGCAGCGCGCGCGCATCACGCGCGGCGGCCTCGCCGGACGACGCGTGGCGGACGTACCGCGAGCGTGCCGAGAACGGACCGCCCACGACGGTGCGCGATTTGCTGCGCATCCGCGAGGGGTCCCCGATCGCGCTGGACTTGGTCGAGCCCATGGAGGCCATTCGCGCGCGGTTCGTGTCGGCGGCCATGTCGCTGGGCTCACTCTCGCCGGAAGCGCACGAGACCATCTCCATCGCGATGAATCGCATGGGCGCGCGCTCGAACTCCGGCGAAGGCGGAGAAGATCCCGCCTCGTACGCGCCCGCCGTCGAGGCGCGCTCGGACAGTCGGATCAAGCAGATCGCGTCGGCACGCTTCGGTGTGACCACCGACTATCTCGTGCGCGCCGAAGAGCTGGAGATCAAAATCGTGCAGGGCGCAAAGCCCGGCGAAGGCGGCCAGCTGCCGGGGCATAAAGTCACCGAGTTGATCGCCCGTTTGCGGCATGCCACGCCGGGGGTGCAGCTCATTTCGCCGCCGCCGCATCACGACATTTACTCC
Source organism: Candidatus Kuenenia stuttgartensis (assembly GCA_943330235.2). Lineage (GTDB taxonomy): Bacteria > Gemmatimonadota > Gemmatimonadetes > Gemmatimonadales > Gemmatimonadaceae > Gemmatimonas > Gemmatimonas stuttgartiensis_A. The sequence continues at coordinate 6,654 of CALQGY020000126.1, read as the reverse complement.
ATCGAAGATCTCGCGCAGCTCATTCACGACCTCAAGACCGTCAACCCGCGTGCACGGATCGGCGTGAAGCTGGTGGCGTCGTCGGGCGTCGGGACGGTGGCCGCGGGCGTCGCGAAGGCGTTCGCGGATTATGTGCTCATCGCCGGTCATGCCGGTGGCACGGGCGCCTCGCCGCTCTCGAGCATCAAGCACGCCGGCGCGCCGTGGGAGCTGGGCCTGGCCGAAGCGCAGCAGACGCTGGTGGCCAACGGCTTGCGCCATCGCATTGAGGTGCGCGTGGACGGCAGCCTGCGCACCGCACGCGATGTCGTCATGGCCGCGTTGCTCGGGGCGGAGTCGTACGGCTTCGGGACCGCGCCGTTGGTGGCGATTGGCTGTGATATGGCGCGGCAGTGTCACCTCAACAGCTGCCCGACCGGTATTGCCACGCAGCGTCCCGAGTTGCGTGCGAAGTTCCGCGGCAACCCCGATCAGGTGGTCGCGTACTTCACGCGCATGGCGGAAGATGTGCGCGAGCTGCTGGCCGGCATGGGGGCGCGGACGATGGACGAGATCATCGGACAGGTGGAGCGGCTGGAGCGCCGCGAGCGCCCCGAAGTGCCGCGCTCCGCGACGTTGGATCTTTCCATGGTGCTCACGCCGACGCCGTCGGATGCGTCACGGCGGCGCTCGGTGGTGCGCAATGTCCGTCCCGGCCTGCCGCCACTGGACGTGCGCATGTGGTCGGATGCACAGGCCGCGCTCGATAGCGCGACGCCGTTTGTCGGTCGCTATGAGGTGCGGAATCACGATCTCGCGGTGGGCGCACGCGTGGCCGGTGCCTTGGCCGAGCGCTTCGGTCAGGCGGGAGCCCCGGGGCACGCCGTGACGCTGCAGTTTACCGGCAGCGCGGGGCAGAGCTTCGGCGCGTTCGGCGTGCGCGGCATGCGGATGGATCTGATCGGCGAAGCCAACGATTACGTGGGGAAGAGCCTCAACGGCGCCGAGATCAGCGTGCAGCCGTTCCAGAATGCGCGGTATCTGGGTGCGGGGCATCTCAACATGATCATCGGCAACACCGTGCTGTACGGCGCGACCGATGGCATGCTGTTCGCGGCGGGTCAGGCCGGTGATCGTTTCGCCGTTCGGAACTCGGGGGCCTGCGCGGTCGTGGAGGGCGTGGGCAACCATGCCTGCGAGTACATGACCGGCGGTGTGGTGGCGGTACTGGGTCGGGCCGGCCGGAATTTCGGCGCGGGCATGTCCAACGGACTCGCGTACGTGTTTGACGAAACGGATACGTTCGCCAGTCGCGTCAACCACGATCTGGTGGTGCTGGCCGAAGCGGATCAGCAGGACGATGTGCTGCTGCAGCTGCTGCTGCGCACGCATGTCGCGCGCACGTCCAGTGCGCGGGCGCGGCAGATGCTCGAGACGTGGGAATCCACGCGGGCGCGGTGGCGCAAGGTGAAGCCGCGCGGTGCGGCGGAACCGGTGGCGGCGATTCGCGCCGACTGGACCATCCGGTTGTCGAATGGTCTCACCGCGCCGGCGTCGCCGGACAGCGGTGGTGTCCTGACGGCGCGCTGACACGCGGCGGTGTCCTTCGAGGCGTGCCTACAGTGGCGCCTCGAAGTACAGGTCCGTCCGCCAGCGTTTGGTGTAATTGAGGCCCCGCGACACATCAATGCGGAACAGGCCGTCCAGAAATCCCATCCCCACGCCGGCACCGCGCTGCGGCTGGACGCGGCCAAACGCCGTGCGGCTTCCCGCCCACCCGGCGTCGAAAAACGCGACGGGGCGCACGGCCCCGCGACGTGTCCCCACTTCGGCGCGTGTCAGCCAGAAGGCGTCGCCGTGCTGGGTATTGGCCACCTGCCCGCGCACGGTCCGTAGCCCGCCCAGGTACCAGCGCCGCTGCGCGGGCACGCGTCCCGTCGAGCTGCCCACGCTTCCGGTGAGGGCGGCCGCCAACGGCCCCAGCGGCCGCGTGAGGGTACCCTCCAGCTCCGCCCGCGCGTATTCGAACGTGCCGGTCCCGGCTTCGAGGCGCGTGGCCGTCGTAAGGCGCAGCCCCTCGGGGTTACTGCCGATGGCACGGAGCCACGCCAGCGACACGCCCGTGACCGCCGACGGCTCGGCCACGACGTTTTCCCGGAAGCGCCGGTTCCCGACGAGGCGTCCCAGCGAAAAGGTGTTGATGACGCTGGTATCACCGGCGGTCCATTCGCGCTCGAGGAACAGACGGTATTCGAGCGAGCCGGCGCGTTGCTCGCGCTGCTCTCCGAGCTCCACGCCCATGGTGCGGTAGTAGAAGCCTTCGTCGCGCGCGTAGAGGAATGCCGGCAGCGACGCCCCCAACGAGAGGGCGCTGCCCCATTGGGGATTGGCAGCCGCGAGGCGGTGATAGATGGCGCCGGTGACCACGCGCCGTCCGTTGGATCGTTCGAGGGCGAGCTCGCCATTGGCGTGACGATCGGCGTGCCCGATGCGCCCCTGCGCTGTGACGGTGTAGCCCGCGCCGAGGACCTGCTTCGCCAAGACGCCCACGGACAGCCCTTCGACGCGGTTGTAGCGCAGCAGATCGGCGCCGGCGCGAATGGTGGGGCGCTGCGGCGCGAAGGCGGGCTGCAACGAGAGGTCGAGTGCGGCCAGCAGTTCGTCGCGACTGCGGGTATCAAACAGCGCTTCGTCGGACGCGTAGGCGGGCGGCAGCGCCGCCGACGTGGTGAGTGCGCGTTCGTCGCACGGCATTCGGTAGGCGACGCGCAACGCGCCCTCGTAGCGGCTTTCGGTGCGCGTCCAGACGGAATCGGTCGCGCACTGCCGGCGCTTGTCCGGGTTCATGTTCGCGTTCCGCGCGGAGTCGGCCGCCGCGCTGTCCGCAGCCGTCCGCGGCCGCTTTGCGCGCGGCGTACCGACGCTGACGGTGACGGCGCCGGTGGGTGCGGGTGCGGGTGCGGGGGCAGGTGCAGGTGCAGGTGCGGGGGCAGGTGCCGTCGTGGCCGTCGACGTCGCGGGGGATGCTGGGGCGCTCGCGCGCGCGGCCGAGTCGGATGCGAGACCGCGTGCGCGCGCCGGTGGCAGCGACGCCAGCGTGAAGTCACCGTTCACATCGTCGTACGTGAATTTCTCGTCGATGCGCACCGGCAAGCGCATGAACCCCAGATGCACCGACGCGGTGGCGCTGTTGGCGCGCGGCAGCCAGAACTTGCCCTGATAGAGGCCGTACTCCACCGAGATCGCATCCAGCGCTGCCTTGGCCGGCCGGAACGACGCCGAAACCCACGCGGGAACGTCGTCGTTGTTCGCGCCGTTGCGCCGCGACGCCGCGCGCGTGGTGGAGTCCTTCACGTAGAGCGCGCGCGGCAGGCGCGCGCGCGCGATGGAATCCCGCACCACCGCGGCCTCGCGGTTCTCGAGTGAATCGCGGACGCTTTCGGTTTTCGCCACGTCCCAGATTTCGAGGTCAGCGGCCATGCGATAGGCCGCGCGCACCAGTTGGCCGCCATCGCGATCGAACCAGAATGAGCCAACGAATAACCGGTATTCCGGACGACGCGCGGTGATGCGCAGCTCGCGCACGCGAATCACGCGGCCGCCTTCGAGCTTGATGTCCACCGAGTCGCCGGTGGCGTAGTGGTAATACGTCTCGGCGCCACGTGCGAGCGGGTGGATCATCTCGCGCTCGTCGACGTCGGACTTGACCACGCCGAACTGGGACGACGGGAACCAGAGCGTCTCGCGTCCGGGGTAGTACGGGATGCTGACGGCGTCCACCATGTCTCCGTCCACCCGCGACGCCATGGGGACGGTCATGCGCGACCCGACCGGCGTGACCCATACGCCCACGCCGCGGCGCCAGGCGATCTGCGACACGTTGTCGCCGCGGAAGAGCAACTTCTCGAGCCCCACGCGACGCACGCCCATGTTGACGGAATAGCGCTGCGTGGTGGTGGCGCGGTAGGCCGTCAGGGCGCTGTCCTGTCGAACACGGGCCTCGCGCGCCCGCTCCAGAATGGCGCGCGCCTCGGGGGATTCGAAGGCCGTCGCCGCGGCCGAGTCGGCGCGCTGGCGGCGAATGACGCTGTCGGGACTGAGGCGGCGGCGGGCGATGGCGCGTGCGTCGCGGGACGCCTCGCGGAGTTGGGCGCGCTCCTCGGCGCTCAGGGTGTCCTTGGGCGCAGCAGCGGCGGCCTTGGACTTTGCGGTGGCCTTTGCGCTGGTCTTTGCGGTGGCCTCTGAGGTGGCCTTCGCCGGGGGCTGGGTCGCCGCGAGCGCCGGCCGCGACGGCAGCGTCGTCAGTGCGCACGCGACCCACAGCAGCGCACAGGCGACGGCCGTCCGGCGGCGAGCCGGCGGCACGGCGAATTCGGCGGGCGTTACGTCAGCGGTCATCGGGGGAGTGTACCGGTCCGGTGGGCCAACAGGAATATCTGGGAATAAAGGCCCGTACGCGCCCGTGACGGAGGGGGTTTCCGCACGTAACTTCGCTGAGTTCGATTCCTGCACTGTCCTGTACCGCATCTCTGGAGACTCGCGTGCCTGTCTTCCCGCGCCCCGTTCGCGTTGCTGTAACCGCTGCGCTCGTTCTGGCCAGCATTTCCCCGAGCGCCGCGCTGCGGGCTCAGGACCCCACGAAGCCGGCCGCTGCGGCCGCCGATCCCCGCCTCGAAAAGCTGAAGGCGGAGGCCCTCACGCTCGTGGAAGGCCGCTCCAAGCAGGTCCAGGAAATCGTGGACATGCTGTTCTCGTTCCAGGAGCTGGGCTTCCAGGAATTTGAGTCGCAGAAGTACATCACCAACCTTCTCGAGAAGGAAGGCTTCAAGATCGAGCGCGGCGTGGCAGGCATTCCCAGCGCCTGGACGGCCCGCTGGAGCTACGGCACGGGCAAGCCGGAGATTTCCCTCGGTTCGGACGTGGACGGCATTCCACAGGCCGGCCAGAAGCCGGGCGTCGGCTACAAGGAGCCCATGATCGCGGGCGCCCCGGGGCACGGCGAAGGGCACAACTCGGGACAGGCCGTGAACATCGTGGCCGCCATCGTGGTCAAGAACCTGATGATGCGCGACAAGATCAACGGCTCGCTGTTGCTCTGGCCGGGCATCGCCGAAGAGCAGATGGCGGGCAAGGCGTTCCTCGTGCGCGCGGGCGTCTTCAAGAACACCGACGTCACGCTCTTCACGCACGTGGGCAACGATCTCGGCGTGTCGTGGGGGGCCAGCGGCTCCAGCGCGCTCGTATCGGCGGAGTTCCGCTTCAAGGGCTCCAGCGCGCACGCGGCCGGCGCGCCGTGGCGTGGCCAGAGCGCCCTCGACGCCGTCATGCTGATGGGTCAGGGGTGGGAGTATCGCCGTGAACATCTGCGGCTGCAGCAGCGCTCGCACTACGTGATCAAGGACGGCGGCGACCAGCCCAACGTCGTGCCCAGCACGGCCAGCATCTGGTTCTACTTCCGCGAGCAGGATTATCCGCGCACGATGGCGCTGTTCGAACTCGGCAAGAAAATCGCCGAAGGCGCCGCGATGATGACCGACACCAAGCTCGACACCGTCGTGATGCTCGGCTCCGGCTGGTCGGGACACTTCAGCAAGCCCATCGCCGAAGCGATGCACGCCAACATCCAGACCGTCGGCATGCCGAAGTGGGACGATAAGGATCAGGCGTTGGCCAAGGGGATCCAGAAGGAGCTCGGCTCGCCGGACTTCGGGTTGGAAATGCAGGTGAACAAGCAGCTGCGTGGCGCCGAAGTGCCGCAGAATTGGATGGGTGGTGGCTCCGACGACATCGGTGATGTGTCGTGGAACGTGCCCACCATTACGCTGCGCTATCCGTCCAACATCCCCGGGCTGCCGGGACACAACTGGGCCAATGCCATTTCGATGGCCACGCCCATTGCGCACAAGGGTGCGCTGGCGGGCGCGAAGGTGCAGGCGCTCACCATGCTGGACATCATGCTGACGCCCAAGGTCGTGTCGGATGCATGGGCGTACTTCAAGGACGTCCAGACCAAGGACATCAAGTACCAGCCGTTCATCCGCCCGCAGGACATGCCGCCGACGTATCTGAACGCCGACATCATGGCGCGCTTCCGCGATCAGCAGCGCAAGTTCTACTACGATCCCACGAAGTTCAAAACGTATCTGGAACAGCTGGGTATCGAGTATCCCACCGTGCGTGCGTTGGAAACCAAGCCGAAGGGGCCGTGAGCGACACCAGCACCGCACCACTCGCACAGCTCATTCCCGGTCGGCGCCAGTTTGACGGCGCCGACCTGATCTTCACGATGAACGCGGCCGCGCAGCAACGCGCGGCCGCTGGCGCGGCCGTGATCAATGCCACGGTGGGCGCGCTGCTGAACGACGACGGCAAGCTCGTCGTGCACGATTCCATCATGGCGCTGTACGGACAGCTCGCGCCCATGGAGATCGCGCCGTACGCGCCCATCGCCGGCGACCCGAAGTATCTCTTGGCGCTCACGCAGCGGCACTGGCCGACGCTAACGAGCTATGGCATTGGCGTGGCTACGCCGGGCGGCACGGGCGCGCTGGCCCTCAGCATTCGTAATTTGCTGGAGCCCGGTCAGCGGCTGCTGACCACCGCGCCGTACTGGGGTCCGTACGCCACGATGGCGATCGAGAACCATGTCGTGCTGGAGACCGTGCCGTACCCGGC
>CALQGY020000125.1 GCA_943330235.2 Candidatus Kuenenia stuttgartensis | reverse complement strand
GGTGTCGATGGAGGCGTCGAATCCACGGTTACCGGGGAGCCGGAAGAACTGCTCGACGAAGGCCACCGTGCTGCGTGCGCGATCGCCCGAGAGTTCCTTGCTGATGGGTACACTGAGCGCCGAGAAGGCCGGCGGGATGCTGCGGGCGGACGGCGCCGTTTGCGCGGCGCAGGGCGCGACGAGCAGCAGAGGCGCGATCGCGGTGGCGATACCAACAACGAGCGACGATTTCCGTGACGGGTGCATCGGTGACATCCGCCACCTCGGCGGTCGGCGGGCGCACGCGACATCAGCCATTGCCGACGACGCCGTACCCCCAGTGGGCTGCGATTGCGTGCTATAGCTTCGACGAATCGACGACGATTGTCGAGGCCGCGCCGCTGCTGGATGTGGTGCTATCATGGTGCGCACGATGGGACGCCACGCGGGGAAGCATGACCCGGAAGGCGGCACCGACTGCGGTGTCGTCGAGGAGAATGTGTCCACCGTGCGCATGCGCGATGGCCTGCGCGATGGCTAGGCCAAGTCCCGCGCCGCTGGCGGTGGGGACGCGACTGGTGCCGCTGACCGCGACATGGCGCGCGTCCTGATCTTCAATGGATTGGCGCACGAAGCGGTCGAAGATGCGCGGCCGCAATACGAGCGGAATACCGGGTCCCGAATCGCGGACGACGATGATGGCGTGCGTTGCCGATGGCTCGAGTGCGACGGCAATCTGCCCGCCGGCCGGCGTGTGCTTGAGTGCGTTGTCCAACAGGTTGAGCAGGAGCCGGCGCAGCAGCAGCGGGTCCCCTTCGACGAGCACCGCGGCGGCGCCTTCATCTCGCGGCGAGCGAAGCGTGAGTTGCCGGTCGTCGGCGATGGTGCGCACGCTCCGCATGCTGGCTGCGATGAGCTCCGCGACGTCAATCTGCTCGTGGCGATCGAGGGGACTCGCGGCATCGGCGCGGGCCAGCAGAAACAGATCGTCGACGATGCGCGTGAGCCGCACGGACTCATCGCTGATGACGGCCAGAGCTTCGCGATATTCAGACTCGTCGCGCGTGGCCCGTTGTAGCGTGACATCCGCTTCGCCGCGCACGATGGCGATGGGGGTGCGCAATTCGTGCGAGGCGTCGGCGACGAACTGTTTCTGCGTGCGGAACGCATCATCCACGCGACGGAGCAGGTCGTTAACGACCATGGCCAGACGCCCTAGTTCATCATGCGGATTGACGACCGGCAGTCGCTCGTTCAACGTCGCCGCGGAAATGCGCGCCGCGGATGCCGCCATCTCGTCCATGGGCGCGAGGCTGCGCCGTGCCAGCGCGTAGCCGGCGAGCACGGTCAGGACGAGCGCGAAGGGAATGGTGAAGAGCAGGGTTGTGCGGACGCGACTGAGGACGGCAACGTCCTCCTCGTCGGAGCGCAGCACGCCGACGATCAGCGCCGGTTCGGCGCTGTTGGCGGTACCGGGGTTGACGCGCACGAGGGCGGCGCGAAAGGTCTGGTCGTCCATGGTGAGTGTGCGCAGCAGAACGTCACCGCTCCCTGGCGCGAGTCGCAACCATTCGCGCACCGGCTGTGGGAGTGACAGCGTATCGGGGTCCACCGGCGCCACCGGGGCGACGCGCGCCGGTGCACGCTCGCCGGCGCGACGTCTGGTCGGTACCCGGTTCGCCGCGACCACGCGCGCCGCGTCATCAACAATGATGACGTCCAGATCACCGATGCGGAGCTCACGCAGCACATCACGCGCCGCGAAGCGGGCCACGCGCGCCGTATCACCGCGGGCGTGGGCGGCGCGTCGTTCGGCGATGACGGCACCCGCGATGGCACGGGCGGACTCCCGCACCGTCGCATCACCGCGCTCTTCCAAGACACGGCGCAGCGTGATCAATCCGGAGATCGCGAACGCGATCAGCAGCAGCGCGAGCACGCTCGTGTTCCAGAGCGTCAGGCGCAGGCGGATGGAGACCCGCACGGGCGTCGAGCCCTCGGGTGTCATGCGCGCGGTGAGCGCACGAAGATCGCTCACGCGGGTGGTGTTTCGGAGAGCACGTAGCCGGCGCCGCGCCGGGTGTGCAGCAGCGGGGGCCACGGCGCTTTGTCGATCTTGCCGCGCAGTCGATTGACGTACACCTCGACCGCATTGGTAAAGGGGTCGTGATTGTCATCCCAGACATGCGCAACGATGTCGGCGCGCGAGACAACCGTGCGCGCATGACGTGCGAGAAGCTCAAGCAACGAGAACTCCTTGGCGGTCAACGCGATGGGCACCTCGGCGCGTGTGACCGCGTGCGCGTGCAGATCGATCGCGAGATCCCCGATGCGCAGGACGGCGGGCTGCAGCGCCTCCGGACGACGGAGCAGCGCGCGCAGCCGCGCGAGCAGCTCCCCGAAGTCGAAGGGTTTGGTGAGATAGTCATCCGCTCCGCCATCGAGGCCGGCGATGCGATCGGTGACGGCGTCGCGCGCCGTCAGCATCATGACCGGTGTCCGCATGCCGCGTGCGCGAATCTCCTTGAGCACCGCGAAGCCATCGGCACCCGGCAGCATGACGTCGAGGATGATCGCGTCGTAGCTGTTCACCGCGGCCTGCACGATCGCGTCGCGCCCGTTGCCGGTGACATCGACAGCGTACGTCTGCTCACGCAGGCCGCGCGCGATCAGGTTGGCGAGTCGGGGATCGTCTTCAACGACGAGCAAGCGCACGCGCATTCTCCGGGAAAAACGGACAGCCGCAGCCTATCAACCAGCAAATCTGCGGGGGAACCGACGCTGAGCCATCGGGTCGCTCTGCCCATTATACCCCTTCACGGGCGTTAATCAGCAGTTAAGGTCGGTGGCCCTAGCATACTCCTCGCAAGCAGCGACGTGGTCGGGATTCGATACGAGATCGCTGCGTGTAGCACATGCTGTGATGAAATCGTGGCTGGGGCAAGCCCACCCGACAACTGCGCGCATGCGCTACAGCACACCATCTCCACTGGAGTTTCCGATGAACAAGTTCCGTTTCGCACTCGTGTCCGCCTCGATCGTGCTCGCCAGCGTTGCCTCGGCGCAGCCGGCCAAGCCCTCCGCCAAGCCCTCCAAGCCGGCGGCCGAAGCGAAGGACACCACGAAGAAGGCCGAGCCGGTCAAGGCCCCCGCGAAGAAGGGCGCCGCGAAGGATACGACGAAGAAGGCCGCCGGCAAGAAGCCGAGCTGATTGCAGGTGAACACAACACCGTTCTGCTAACCAGGGGCGGGACCCGAAGCGAGCAGGCGGTGCTACAGCGTGTCCGGGGAAACCCGGGCACGTTGTTTTTGTGTCCCGGAATTTTTAGGATCTGCGCGTCCGCTGGTCGGGCGCGTGCGTGCGCGTTCGGCAGGGCGCCGTCGGAACCAGCTGGCGACGAGATAGAACTCGTCGAGATCGTGCATGGGGATGTCCGCGCCGGTCGGATCAGGGCCGTCGAAGATACGCGACGCGAGTGCTTTTAAGGCCGCACGGGTTTCAGGCGTGGTGGGCGCTTCGACTTCCGCTCGGACGGTCCCGCGCCGCACGAGATAGACCCACGATCGCCCATCGCTGCCCTCGGTGTGATAGCGGAACGTGAGCCGATCCATGTTCGCGTGAAAATGCTGCACGCGTTGATGCAGCCAGCTGACACGTTCCAAGCGGTCGCGGAGCACGGCGGCTCGCTCGAATTCCATGGCCGCGGATGCCTCGTGCATCGCCTGCGTGAGCGAGGTCACGGGCTCGTCTGACTGCCCTTCGAGAAAGGCGCGAATGGCCTCGGTTTGCGCGCGGTAGGCGAGCCCGTCACCGGCGCCGATGCAGGGGCCCGCGCAGGTACCCAGATCGTGCCGCAGACACCCGGGCGCCCGCGTCCGCGTGGTTGTTCGCGCGCGCGGCTCAGCCACCACGTCCGTGTGAAACCACAGCTTGAGGGCGCGAGTGGCGCTGTGCGATTCGTCCAGCGAGCAGTCGCGCACGCCCGTGGCATCGGCCAGCGCGCGCACGGATTCACGCAGACTCGACACCCGACGGAACGGACCGAACAGCGCAATGGCTGATGGATCGTCGGAGCGCGGAATGACGCTGAGTCCGGGGACGGCACCGCCGGTGAGCGCGACGTACGCCCGTGGCCAGTCGTCGGTGACCATCATGCTGTTGAAGTGCGGCCGGTGCAGCTTGATGAGCCGCAACTCACGCAGCAGCGCGCCGAACTCGGTATTGGTGTATTCCCATTCAATGCTGAACGCATGTCGGAGAATGCGCGCGGCTTTGTTGCGCGGTCCCTTGGCGCGGAAGTACGACAGCAGCCGAGTCCGGAGCACGCGCGATTGCCCGACATACAGCACGGTGCCCGTGGGGCCGAGCATGCGATACACGCCCGGCTGATTGGCGCATTCCGCGCGCACGCGCTCACGCAACGCGCGGCGATGGGCCAGCGTGGACTGCGGGGGACGGACGTGGAGGCGGGTCGACGGTTCCACGAGTGAACGATAACCGCGTTACAGCGCGTCGAGGACAGGCGGACGCGGCGGCGCGAAGTCGGCGTCGTACGCCAACGACGCGCGAAACTCGGCGGCCTGCCGACGGATCGTGACCAGTTCCGTATCGGCCATGGCCTCGACGTGCTTGAGCATCATGCGCATACGCGGATGCGCACGAAACCGCTCACGATGCCGATCGAGGAAATCCCAGTAGAGCGTGTTCATCGGACAGGCATCATCGCCGGTGCGTTTGCTGACATCGTAGCGACACTCGCCGCAGTAGTTGCTCATGCGCTTGATGTACGCGCCCGACGACACATACGGTTTTGACGCCAGCGTGCCACCGTCACCCCACGTGCCCATACCGGCCACATTGGGCAGCTCCACCCACTCGTACGCATCGGTGAAGGCGCTCCAGTACCAGCGCGAGAGCGCCGCCGGCTCCACACCCAGCAGCGTCGCGAAGTTGCACTGCACCATCAAGCGCGCGATGTGATGCACGCGGCCGTGATCGCGCACCTGCCGAATGGTGTCGGCCAGACAGCGCATGCCGCACGCGTCGCCGGTGGCGCCGGTGTGGTCATACGCTTCACCATCGGGCGCCCAGAACCAGCGCGGCAACGCCAGCGGCGCCTCCAGGGCGTTCGCTGAGCGCAAGCCGGGCATGAGGTGCCAGTACATGCCGCGAATGTATTCGCGCCATCCGAGAATCTGCCGGATGAACCCTTCGGCCGACTCGATGGGCACGTGACCCTCGCGGTACGCACGTTCGGCGCGCCGCACCACTTCGCGCGGATGCAGCAGCCCAACGTTGAGCAGCGACGACAGCGTGGAATGCAGCAGGTCGGGGGCGCCATGCATCAGTGCATCTTCGTACGGACCGAACTCAACGAGACGTTCCGCGATGAAGCGCTCCAGCCACGCCTTCGCCTCAACACGCGTTACTGGCAATCCGAACGTATCGACGCTGCCCCAGCGATTGGTCCACGTGGCCACACGCGCCATCTGCGTGCGCGTGATGTCGTCGGGTTCAACGCGCCACGGCGCGGGGACGGCGCGCCCCTTGGGCCACGGCTTGCGATTGTCGTGATCGAAGTTCCACTGGCCGCCGGACGGTTGGCCATCGGGCTCCATGAGAATGTCGTGCGTGCGACGCATCTCACGGTAAAACCACTCCATGCGGAATTCTTTCCGACCTGTAGTCCACGCGGTGAAGTCGGCGCGCGACGCCATGAAGCCGCGATCCTCGCGCCGCTCGAACGTGACGCCATCGGCCGCCAGCAATGACTCGGCGCGCGATAGTTCGTCCACCATATCCTGCTCGCGCCCCTCGGTCGCGACCACGCGCGTGGCGCCGGTTTCGCGGGCCAGGTCGCGTAATCCGTCCGCGTAGCTGTCGGCACGACGAAATTCCACGCGATAGCCCGCCCGCTCGAGTGACGCGGCGAAGTGGCGCATGGCCGACAGCAGCAGCACTAGCTTTTGGCGATGCCACGGCAGCGACGCACCCTTGGCGACTGACTCCAGCAGCACAACGATGACATCCTCACGCGGCTCGCGCGGAATGTTCGCGACGGCGCGCGAACATTCCCACGGAGCGACAAACGCGAGCGTAATCACCTCGTGGTCACCTAATCGGTTTGATCCATGTCCACCTGCCCGGTGAGCGACCGCGACAGGTGCGACCAGCTCATCCCCACCGCGAGCAGCAAGGCCGTGCAGAAAAGCACCACATAGGTGATGCCGCGCCCCGAACTGGCGCTGACCACGCCCACATCCAACAGCAACCACACGATACCACCCGAGAGCGCGACCACGAGCAGCGAGCCGGTGATGCCGATGGACCGACGCGTTGCGGTGAGAAACACCACCCACGCCGTCACCAGCACCACGCCCGCGAGAAACTTGAGCGACGCTGGCCCAGTGGAGGCGGTGTGGTGCAGCAGCGGCGCCAGCGTCCAGTGATAGAACGAGTAGCCGTCAGGATTGTACGTGGAGAACACGAGCACGAGGGCGGCGAGTGCGCGGAGCGCGATACCACCGGGGCCGGGACCGTTTGCCATGACTTGGAAGTGTGCGGGTGCGGTGCAGTGGTTACGCGGTCGCGGGCGTCCGCGAGGCGATCCGACGAACAAGCGCCGCAAGACACCAGACGGCGGCGGCGATAACCAGCAGAAACTTGATGACCGCGCAGACCGTGGCCAGATGCGCCAGGCCGTCGCCCGCGCCCACATCGATCATGCGCCAGAGCGCCAGATTCTCGATGGCGTCGAGCGGAATGCACGCCAGCACCGCTTTCCGGATGAAGGCGCCACAGCGATCGAACGCGCTGGTAGAGGTGGGCCGAACGAACAGCGCGGCCCCGGTGGAAAACATGATGGGATACGCGAGCAAGAACGCGAAATCGACGCCCAGACTGACTTTGGCGGTTTCGAGCGCATCCGCCGCGCCCCACGCTGTGAGAAAGCCGCCCGCACGAGCCGCCGACCATGCCAGCTCAAACCCCACCATCCCACCCGGCGCGCCATCAATGCGCAGCGCCTCATCGAAGCCGCGCAGCTGGAGCAGCAGGATGAGCGACAGGGTCGCGAAGAACAGCCAGGTCAGGACGCGCATTTCGGGGGGTGGTGGGACATAGACAGCCGCGGGGGACTCCTCTAGCGTAAACATATGCCCGACGCCCGAAACCACGCACTGACCCGCCGAGGATTCCTCGGTGCCATGGGCACAACCCTTGGCGGTGCCGCTGCGGCGATCGCCGCCGGGGCCGCGTGGGCGCCGATGGTGGCCGCCGCGCCGGCGCCGCGGCCAGTGGTCAGCCGCCGGTTCTACGAGTTCGTCTTCGCGCGACTACGCTACGATTCCGGCGACTGGGACTACAACCCCAAAGTCTGCGCCAACCTGCTGGACGCGGTCGTGCAGTACACCGACATCCCGGTGAATGCGCAGGAGATCGTCATTACGGCCGACTCAGCCGAGCTGACGGCCTTTCCGTTTCTGTTCATGACTGGCCACAAGCTGGTGCGCTTCAGCGCCAAGGAACGCGCGGGGCTGGTGCGCTACGTGGAGAACGGCGGGCTGCTGTTCAGCGACGACTGCAACCACGACGTGAACGGACTGTATGCCAAGACGTTCGAGTCGGAGATGACCAAGGCGTTTGGACCGAACGCCATGCCGAAGCTGGCGAAGCAACACCCGTTGTACTCCAGCTTTTTTGCCTTTCCTGACGGACCGCCGCGCACCACGCACGAATTGAACGGATGGGGCGACAACGTCGTGCACGAGTATCTGCGCGGCGTGGAGCGGCGCGGACGCCTGGGCGTGCTGTACTCCAACAAGGACTACGGCTGCGAGTGGGACTACGACTGGAAGAACAAGCGCTTCCGCAGCCGCGACAACACGAAGTTCGGGGTGAATGTCGCGGTGTACGCGATGACGTGAGGCGTGGCGGCGCGCGACGTCGTGTCACGAACCCCTATCGTCCGGCGCGCTCCAACGTCTCGACATCGCGCACGATCTGCTCCATGTCCAACGCCAGCGTGGCGTTGTAGACACCGCGAATGCGCGCGTTCTGATCAATCAGCACCAGCGTTTCGGTGTGCGCGAGATCATCGGTGCCATAGCTCGCGCCATCGCGCAGGTTCACGAAATAGCCGTTGACCGCGAGGTCGGCCAAGCTGTCCCATGGTGCCGTGAGCAGTTGCCACCGCGTATCGGTGATCTGATTACGCTCGGCGTATGCGGCCAGCGCCGCCACCGAATCGCGCGCCGGCTGCACCGTGTACGACAGTACCTGAAACGTGCTGTCGTTGGCCACGGTGTGCATCAGACGCTGAATGCTCCCGAACGCCCGCGGGCAGACGCGTCCACAGCTCGCATAGAAGAAGTGCACGAGCGTCACGCGTCCGGCGAGCACGCCGTTCGTCACCACCTGCCCCCGCTGATTACTGGCCGAGAACGCGGGAATGCGATGCATGCGCGCGCCCGCCGCGGTCGATGGCGACACCCATTCGGGGGTGAGGTCCTTGGTGCGATAGTACGGGAGCCCGTCGTGTGCCACGCGGTCGCACGCGCCTAGACAGAGTGTTGCCACCAGAGCGGCGGAACGCAGGCCCTTGTGAACAGGGCAGGTCATCGTACCGCCGCGGTGACAACCGACAGGCTGTCGTCATGCGCCGTGCCCATGCAGCCGGTCGTGCCCATCAAGCCGAAGCGGCGTCCATGCGCGACGACATAGTTCGCGCGCAAGACGCCCTTCGCGGTCCACATCTGCTGGCGTCCCTCTTCGTGTCCCGCCACATACTCAAAACGCGTGTACGGCGCGCCATCGGGATACCAGTCTTCCTGCACGCCTTCCGCCACCCCGTTCACGTAGTGGTACACGAACCGTAGCGCGCCGTTGGCGTGCCACCCGCGATGCACGCCATCCTCGCGACCGTTGCGATATTCCCGACGCTCGGCGAGCTGCCCGTTGGGGTGGTGCTTTATCACCACCGTCACGCCGCGCTGGTCGACGACGTACATGACCGCGCGCGTCGTAGCCGTCAGCACGAGGAGGGTTAGCACTATCATGCCACCGCGCCACCACACGCGCGGCCCGCTCACCGAGACACCGTGCCCGGCACACCCGTGAATCCGCTGCCGTTGATGTATGGCACGTCACCGGTGGTGTGGTAGTGATAGACGCCGTTCGGAAATTCCGTGGTGGGTGCAGTGTGCCCGTGCGCGGCATCGAGATCGGCGCTCGTGAGGATCTTGCCGTTCTCGAGCGGCCCGTAGACCGGGTACCCGTCCAACAGCACGCCCACGAGCGCCGAACGGGAGTTGCGCGTGATATACGTGGGCTCGACGTGATAGTGGTACACATTTCCGGGCGCCGGATGCCCGGCATACTGATCGAACGTATCGATTTCGCCAGCGAGCGGCTGATTCGGTCCGGCATACTGATTGAAAATCGGCACGCCGTTCACGCTGACGCCGATAGGACCAAGCGGCGTCGGACTGGGCGTAGCTTGCCGCGTGGGGGTGATGGGAATGCGGAACGTGCCGGTTTGCTCCGCAATACGATTGGGGTTGAGCTGGAAGCGGCTGTTGCTGCCGTTGTAGGCCTCGTACTTCGCGTCGGTGGTTGCGAAGTACGGACTCTTGTGGTCGGGCACGCCGTTGCTCTTGATGACCACTGTGGTGCCCTCCACGGTAATCTGTACGCCGTTGCCGAACAGCTTGTACATGGCCGGCGTCTCGGCCGCGACGGGTGTGGTTGGACTCGTGACCGTGGTGGCGGCACTATTGCTGCAGGCGATGGCCACGCCCAGCACGGCAACCGTAGCGGCCGATACACGGCGGATGTTGGTGTGCAAAGGCGTCATGGGCGGTTCCGGAAATGACGGTGGACGAGCGTGCGCCGCTGTGGCGGCCAATGGTCATCAGACAACGACATGCGCTGTTCCATTCCACGGCGCCCGACATCACACGAAACGGGAGACATCCGCCTGCCGGATGTCTCCCGTTTCGTTACAGCCAGTGTGCGGTCGCGCTTAATCGAACGCGGCGCCCACCTGAATCTTACGGATGCACAACCACGGCGAGCCGTGTGAGATGCTGTTGGTCTGCGTCGGCTGCCCCTTCGCATCGCCGCCCGTGCCGTGCATCTGCCATTCCTTCGGACC
>CALQGY020000124.1 GCA_943330235.2 Candidatus Kuenenia stuttgartensis | reverse complement strand
TCACGTTTCACGTATGACGTGGTTGAGCGACGACCACGTGAACAGTAAAATGCGAAACGTGATCGGTGAAGAGGAGCAATTCGTTCACCGATCACCTTTCACGTTTCACGTATGACGTGGTTGAGCGACGACCACGTGAACCGTAAAATGCGAAACGTGATCGGTGAAGAGGAGCAATTCGTTCACCGATCACCTTTCACGTTTCACCTATAACGTGGTTGAGCGACGACCACGTGACCGGTAAAATGCGAAACGTGATCGGTGAAGAGGAGCAATTCGTTCACCAATCACCTTTCACGTTTCACGTATAACGTGGTTGAGCGACAACCACGTGAACCGTAAAATGCGAAACGTGATCGGTGAAGAGGAGCAATTCGTTCACCGATCACCTTTCACGTTTCACCTATAACGTGGTGGCCGTTGTCCCCTCACCCCAATTCGTGCCGCATCGCCGCCACCAACCGCTCCACATCCTGCTCGGTATTGAACACATGCGTCGAAATCCGGTTGCCATTGAGAAAATTCCCCGGCACCACCTTCACCTCGATCTGATGCCTGCTCCGCAGCCGTGCATGGAGCTCGCCGCTGGGTACGTCGTTGGGCAGCGCAAAGGTCAGCAACGGTGACGTGAGCGGCCCCGGCGGCGCGCTTACCACGCGTACGCGCGGGACCTGTTGCAACGCGGCATACAGCTGGTCGCGCAGCTGCAGATTATGCGCTTCAATCCGTGCGGAACCGATCGCCGCGTGATAATCGAATGTCGCGCCTAACCCCAGCACACTCGGAATGCTGCACACGCCGCTGGACGCCGAGTAGGCCGCGCGGCCGCTCTCCAATGCGATCGGATCGATCGTGCGCCCCAACTCGGCGCTCAGATACAGCAGCCCCGTCCCCTTGGGGGCCAAGAGCCATTTGTGACCGCTGGTGGCGTACGCGTGGCACCCCAGCGCCTTCACGTTGACCGCGATGCCGCCCACGGCCTGCGCGCCGTCCACGATGGACAGACAGCCGTGCGCGCGGGCCAGCGCGGACAGCGCTGCCACCGGCATGCGATAGCCTGTCGATGTGAGCAAATGCGAAAATACGAGAACACGCGTGCGCGGCGTGATGCGCTGCGCGAAGGCGTCGATGATGGCCTGTGGATCGTGCGCGTCGGGCGCGATGGGCACGATATCGAGCGTGACGCCGTAGCGGCGTGCGACCCAGTCCCAGCCCACGCGCCCGCCCGGATGCTCCTGATCCGTGGTGAGGATGCGATCGCCCGGCGCAAAGGTCAGCCCCTGCGCGATCCAGTTGATCCCCTCGGTGGTGCACGATGTCAGCACCAGCTCCTCGGTGGCGCACCCGATGAACGCGGCCGCCTTCGCACGCACCCCCTCCATGGCGAGTTCGTGTTCACCGTAGCCGTAGGCGGCCGGGTTGCGCTCCAGCTCCTGCCAGCGCGCGAACATGAGGTCGATCACCGGCTTGGGCGTCGGGCCCAGCGATCCGGTTTGCAGATAC
Source organism: Candidatus Kuenenia stuttgartensis (assembly GCA_943330235.2). Classification (GTDB taxonomy): domain Bacteria; phylum Gemmatimonadota; class Gemmatimonadetes; order Gemmatimonadales; family Gemmatimonadaceae; genus Gemmatimonas; species Gemmatimonas stuttgartiensis_A. The sequence continues at coordinate 8,652 of CALQGY020000124.1, read as the reverse complement.
GTCAGGCCGGGGGCAAAGCCGAAATCATCGGCCGCGGCGAGCCCGCGTGGCGTGCGCATGGCATCCTGCGCGCCATTGTGCGCGCCAGCGTGCGCGCCGGCCCCAAGGGCTGGGTCGGCCCAGACAGGTGACGGCACCAGGCCGGCCGCGGACAGCGCGCCCAGCGAAGCGAGAAATCGGCGGCGAGACGAATCAGTCATGAGTCGGCCATGAATTCGGTACTGGCGTCCCAATCGGTCGAAGGGAGAGCCCGTGGGGATGCTAGCGCCGAGCGACCGCCCTCGCGAGCTTGCACCGCGATGCCCATCACCCGTCGCTCCTCGAAGAGTCCCGTCACCCGCCTGACGGGGCGCATGACCCGCGCCGTCAAGCGGCAAACCACGCTCGTCGGCGGGTCGTTGGCGGCGGCGTGGCTGACCTTCGCCGCGAACCTGGTCGTCGGCGGCTCGCTGCTGGCCTATGGCATCGTCCCGCGCACGGTGTGGGGGCTGCGCGGCATCCTCTTTGCGCCCTTTCTGCACGCCAACCTCGCGCACCTGCTGGCCAACACGACATCGTTCGTGATCCTCGGCTGGCTGGTGACGCTCCGCGATCCCAAGCACTTCGGGCGCGTCGCGCTGGCCGCCGCGCTGGGGTCCGGCATCGTCTCGTGGCTGCTGGGCGCCCCGGGCAGTGTGCACGTCGGGGCCAGCGGTGTCATCTTTGGCTTCTTGGGCTTTCTCATGCTCAGCGGGTGGTACGCGCGCACGCTGGTCAGTGTGCTGCTGAGCGTCGGTGTCACGGTGGCATGGGGCGGGCTGGTGTTCGGTGTGCTGCCCACGGTGCCCGGTGTGAGTTGGCAGGGACATCTCGGGGGCTTCATTGGCGGGGTGTTGGCGGCACGCGCGTTTCGTCGGTAAACCCATCGGTCTCTGCACCTCACGAGCATTCCTCCCCGCTATGGCTGCCTCAAGTCTCCTGGCCCTGATTGACGACATCGCCACCCTGCTGGACGATGTCGCGGTGCTCACCAAAGTCGCCGCGAAGCAAACCACCGGCGTCATTGGCGACGACCTCGCGCTCAATGCGCAGCAGGCGTCGGGGATGAGCGCGGATCGCGAAATCCCCGTGGTCTGGGCGGTCGCCAAGGGCTCGCTGCTCAACAAGGTCATTCTCGTGCCAACGGCACTGGTCATCAGTGCCTTCGCGCCGGCGGCCATCCTGCCGCTGCTCATGATCGGCGGCCTGTATCTCTGCTATGAAGGCGTGGAGAAGGTCGCCCACTCCATGCTGCACAGCGCGCAGGACGACGCGGTTCGGCGGCATGATCTGGCCGAGGCCATCAGTAATCCGGCGGTCGACGTGGTCGCGTTTGAACGCGACAAGATCAAAGGCGCCATCCGGACCGATTTCATCCTCTCGGCGGAAATCGTCGTCATCGCGCTCGGCACCATGAGCACCGCCGCCTTCGGTCAACAGGTCGTGGCGCTGAGCACGGTGGCCATCGCCGTCACGGTGCTGGTGTATGGCCTCGTCGCCGGCATCGTGAAACTCGATGACCTCGGCCTGCATATGGTGCGCGATGCCGTGCCGGGCGGACGGCGCGCCCTCCGACAGCACGTCGGCGCGATGATCCTGCGCGGGGCCCCGATGCTGATGCGCACGCTCTCCGTGCTGGGGACGGCGGCCATGTTCACCGTCGGCGGCAGCATTATCGCGCACGGCGTACCATGGCTGGAGCACCTGATTGAGAGGCTGCATACCACACTGCACGGCGCCGGTGATCTGGCCACAGGCGTGGTGGTGATGCTCGCGGAAGCCGTGCTCGGTGTAGCGGCGGGTGCCGCCACACTCGGGCTGGTCATGCTGGGCCAGAAGATCCGCGGCGCGCGCTAGCGCAATGTCGCCGCTACGCCAGTAACAGCTCCAGTTCTTCGCGGCCAATCGACGCCAGCACACCCTTGTCCGCCGTCAGAATGGCGTCGGCCAACGCGCGCTTCGATTCCTGCAGCATCAGGATCTTCGCTTCGATGGTGTCACGCGCAATCAGACGCGTGGCAATCACGTGGCGCGTCTGGCCGATCCGGTGCGCCCGGTCGATGGCCTGCGCTTCCACCGCTGGATTCCACCACGGATCCAGCAGATACACGTAGTCCGCCGAAGTGAGATTGAGCCCGTGTCCACCGGCCTTGAGGCTGATAAGAAACACCGGGCACTCGGCGTCGGTCTGGAACCGATTCACGCGCGCCTCGCGGTCGCGCGTGCGGCCGTCGAGGTACTCGTACACGATCCCTTCGGCGTCCAGTCGCGTTTTGGCCAGCGCCAAAAACGAGGTGAACTGCGAGAACACCAGCGCCTTGTGCCCTTCGGCCGCGATCTCCTTGAGCGCTGGAATCAGCGCGTCCAACTTGGCGCAGGGTACGCCCGCGTGGCTGACATCGACGAGCGCCGTATGACACGCCGCCTGTCGCAGGCGCAGTAGTGCTTCGAGAATGTGCATGCGCGACTTCTGCAGGCCGTCGCGCTCCACCCGCTCCAGCACCGTGCGCTGGAAGTGCACGCGAATGCCTTCGTACACCTCGCGCTGCTCCGGCTCCATCTCCACTTCCAGCGTTTGTTCAATGCGCGACGGCAGTTCCTTCGCCACATCTTCCTTCTTGCGCCGCAAAATGATCGGGCGCAGCGCGCGCGCGAGCAGCGAGCGGTCGGACGACTGAGCATCCACCGCGGCCGTCGACGACGCGAAGCGGCCCAGCGAGGCAAAGCGCGTGGACGCGCTCATCATGCCGGGATTGAGGAACTCCAACAGACTCCAGAGTTCCTCGATGCGATTTTCGATGGGCGTCCCGCTGAGCGCGAGCCGATGGTTGGCCTTGAGCAGGCGACAGGCTTTCGCCGTTGCCGTTCCGGCGTTCTTGATGGCCTGCGCTTCGTCGAGAATCGCGTAGTCGAACGTCAGCTCCGTCAGCTCACCCGCATCACTGCGCAGCGTGCCGTACGTCGTGACGACGACATCCACCGTGGACGCGTCAATCGCGCCGATCCGTCGCGACATGCCGCTGTGATCGAGCATGCGCAATTGGGGCGCGAACCGTTCGGCTTCGCGCAGCCAGTTGAATACGAGCGAGCGCGGTACCACGATGATGGACGGCCCCGCGCCTTCCACACGCCGTGACTCGAGCAGCGCGAGTACCTGAATGGTCTTGCCCAGTCCCATGTCGTCGGCCAAGCAGCCGCCCAGCTCGAACTTGCGCAGGAAGTGCAGCCAGCCCAGCCCTTCGCGCTGATACTCGCGCAACGCGCCGCGGAAGGTCACCGGCGGATCCACCGGCTTGATGCGACCAAACCCCGCCAGTTCGTGGCGCGCCTGCGCGAACGTGGTATCCACGTCGATGTCGGGCAGCGTCGCCAGCAGCGCGTCCAGCAGCGCCAGCTGCGACTTCCGAAAACGCGTCGACCCATCGCGCGCTTCGCCGTACTGCATGAGCGGCTCGAACTGATCGAGCCAGTCGTTGGGCATCAGACCCAGCGTGCCATCGGCAAACTCGTACAGATCTTCCCCGCGTCGCCGTGCCGCCAGCAGCTCGCCGACCGGCACCTCCATGTCACCGTACGTGACAATGCCCGACACATCAAACCAGTCGATCCCCGAGCGCACCGTGGCCAGCACTTTCACCGGCGCGCGATACGTGAGCCCGAACGCATGCACCTGCCACCCGTCACGCGCCAGATCGAAGGCCATTTGCGACATCTTGAGTCGCGGCACCGTGAGCTGGCGCTGGCGCGTGAACGGATTGCGCTCCTCACTGGCCCCAAGCGTGCGCAGATGCGCCAGCGCGGCGTGTTCGGCATCCCAGCGTCGATGGTGCACGACACACAGCGAGCGATCAAACAGCATCGTGCGCGTCGACGTCGCGTTGATGCGCACGGCGCCGTACTGGAACTCGAGCGTCAGCGGCACCATGAGGTTGGGCTGCAGCACCACGTCATCGCCGCCGATGGTGACCACGGGCGTCGGATCGACGTGCAGCTCCTGCACCGTGACGTCGGCCGGTAAGACGAGGGCCGGCAGCCGCGAGAGCGCGTAGAGGCGTTCGAGCAGTTCGGTCGGATCCTCACCAATGTGCAGCGTGGGCGTCTCGCGCAGATCGGTGATCATCGAGAAGGCGCCGTCGTGCTCCAGCAGCGCGATCCGGTCACCCGCAATCAGGAAGCCGGCGGAATGCACCATCCACGGCTCGCTGAGCGACATCGTCCCCTGCGCCCGCGTGAAATTCCCGGTGACGGTGTAGTCCTCGCCCACCGCGTGCGACATGCGGAGCGCCAGGCGCCATGGCATGCCCGCATCCATGCGCAGGGTCCGTCCATGGTACGCCGCGTCGTTGCTCTTGGTCCGCAGCCGTCCCGTCTCGCAGATCTTGCGCAGCGTGGTCGCCAAGCTGCGCGCGCCAATCACGAATCCCGAGCCCGGCACCTGTCCGTACACACTGGATCGCGCGGAGCCCAGCAGCATCTCGGCAATCTGTTGGTCCACCATGTCCGGCACCGCCAGCCACACGGCCGCGGCCAAGGTGAACGGCATGGTGGGGCCCCAGGTGCCCTCATCGTCCAGCGCTTCGGTGCCCAGCTCCAGCACCAAGCCACCGGCCATCGGCGTTGCATCCAGATCGGCGATGTACACCAGCCGATGACGCTCCGGCCAGACGGGGGCGTGCAGGTCACGCACGACCACACGGGATCGCGGCATCTAACGCCCCCCGGCGGCGCGCATCGGTACGAGGTGCCGCGTGCGCGCCGATGCGTCGGTGCGACGAGGGTCAGGACGGCACATCAACAGACGTTGGGCACAGGGGGATCCAGGAGTTCGCAAGCGCAGTCAGGCGGGACCCTGAAACATGGTACAGGGGGAGCCGCGAACCAAGCCGCTGTACCCGCGATTCCTCGATGGATTTTTGATCGCTCAGTCGACGTCCTGCGCGCCGTCGGCCAGAAAGAGCGGCCGCGCGAGTCCGCCCGTGTCGTCGTAGAAGCGGACCGCGCCCGGCGTCAACGACTTGGCCAGCAAGATGATTTGCCCCGTGTGCCCCGAGAAATGCTCCACCACATGGTACAGCGCGGCGAAGACGGTGGTCTCGCGGCCTTGGATGGAGCGCGGCTCGCCCAGCTGCGACGCGGTCAGACGCGCGAGGATGGCATCCACTTCCGCGCAGGTGGTGGATAGCCCCGCCAGCAGCGTCTCGCACTCGGCACCGCCGCGCGCCGCGAACTCGATATCGCGACGCCGCAGGTCGGGATGGCCACCGATCCCCGCCAGCACCCACTGGCGCACGTTGCCATTCAGGTGCAGTACCAGGTTGCCCGCGCTGTTCGACGTCTCGTTGGGGCGCCACCAGAGGAGATCGGGAGGCACCGTCCGTAAGGCGGCCGCGATTTTGGCGGGGTACTCCACGCACAGGTAATGCCGCGAGCGCTCGATGAAGCGCGCGGCAATATCGAAGGGAAGGGGTTCGTTCACTTGATCGCTCCCGCTGCGCCGGCGCGGCGTGGGTCGGCGCCGGCCGTGACCACCTTGCCATCGACGCGCACCGCAGCGCCGTAGCCTTCACGCACCTCGCCGCGCAGCGACACAAAGCTGAGTGAGTAGCCGAGCGTGCGCAGGCGCGCGATCACCTCGGGGGCAAAGCCGTCTTCTAACTGCAGTGCGTACGGCGTGGCGGCGATGGCCCCGCCCGTACCGCGGCCGCCAGCTGCTGCACCTGCCGCGCCACCCCCGCCGCCACCGCCCGGCAAGAAGCGCGGCAATTCCAGCGCCTGCTGCGGGCTGAGATTGTAGTCCAGTACCCCCAGCAGCGTCTGATACACCGCGCTCGTAATCCACGAGTTCCCAGCGGCACTCACGGCCGCGTACGGCTTGCCGTTCTTAAACGCGATGGTGGGCGCGATGGTGCTTCCGTGCCGCGCAAACGGCAGGCGCGATCCGTACTGCGAGGGATCCGTTCCGAACGACGTGAGCTTGTCGTTGCTTAAAAAACCGAGCCCCGGCGTGACGTAGAAATTGCCGCCCCATGTGCCCAGCGTCTGCGTGACCGCGACCATGTTGCCGTCGTTGTCGGCCACCGTAAACGCTGTCGTGCCGGCGGCATGGCAGACGGTCATCTCGGCAGCATGATCATCGCCGCACGGCGACCCGCCACGAGTCAACGAGCCCACTGCCACGTCGCCCACTGCGACCTCGCCCACTGCGGCATCATCCTTCGCGCCCGACGGCGCCGCGATCGCTTTGAGACAAGCGAGCGTATCACCGCGCACACTTTCCTGCGTCAGGGCTTTGTCGGCGTTGTAGCAGCCCCACCGCACACGCGCGGTGTCCTTGTTGATGATGGGCGCCACATCAATGGGCCAGAGCGCCGGATCCGCGATACGGTTGCGCGAACTCGGCACCAGAAACCACGCCGACAGCGCCGCATTGAGCGACGCCGCGTTATCGCGATACGACGACGGCGACGGATACTGCTCGAGCAAATTGAGCCGCGCCACCAACTCGGCGCCACCGCTCACCGGCGGTGCGCCCGAGTAAATGGTGTAGCCGCGATACGTCCCGCTCACGGGCTCGCGCTCCGGCGCGAAGTAGCGCGCGAGATCGCTCAGCTTCATCGCGTTGCCCTTCGCATGCAGATCGTTCACCCACTTGGCCGCCACGTCACCTTTGTAAAACCCATCGGCGCCGCTCTTGGCGATCTGCCCCAGCACCCAGGCCAGATCCGGATTCTTGAGCGTATCGCCCGCCTGCAGCGGCTCGCCGTTCCGGAAGAACAGCGCGCGACTGCCTTCGTACTTGGCAAAGTGTTCCCGCTCGGTGGCGAGCGTGGTGGCGAGGCCTTCGCTCACCACATACCCGTTGGTGGCCGCGCGAATGGCGGGCGCCAGCAACTCGGCCCACGGCACTTTCTTGCTGCCGTACTTGAGCCACGCCGAATGCATGCCGCTGACGGTGCCCGGCACGTTCACGAGCACCGGCCCGTCGGCGGGGTAGCGGCCGTTCACCAGCAACGACGTGTTCGACAGTCCGGCATCTTCCGGGACGCGGCTCATGAACTCAAACAGGGTGGGCTTGGGGAGGGTCTTGAGCGCCACCACCATTTCACCATAGCCGGCCACACCGCTGGCGTCGGGCTCCACGACGCCCAAGGCGAAGCTTACGGCCACCGCGGCGTCCACCACGTTGCCGCCTTTGCGCAGAATTTCGAGACCGGCTTCGGTGGCCACCGGATGCGCACTCGATACCGCGGCGCGCCCGCTGGCCGGTTCGCGCAGCGTGGGGCGCGCTTTGAGTGCGTCGTGAATCACCGCGTCCAGCACGCTGTCGTTGGCCGCGGCCATCGCGCGCGGACGCATTGTGCTCTTAATGGCATCCCACTGCGCGCGGCGCGCGGTGGCATCGGGCTGCGAGAAGTAGAGTCGCGTTGAACGGTCCCACACGCGATCAAACGCGGCCGCGTTGCGATCTGCGCGGGATTCACCACCGGCGAGCGCCGGACTGGTCGTGCTATTGGGCGCGATGGGCGCGGCCGCAAAGAGCAGGCGGTCAGACGCTGCGCGCACCGGGGGCCGCACCACGGCCGACCGGTCCGACCCGCGATCGGGATCGCCGTTGTACGCGACCGCCGGATCGTCAAACACCGCGATGGCGATGGTTGCGTTATTCGGTGACCACGCTGACTGGCCGTGTGCGGTGGCCACAAAATTGGAGTAGCCGCCGGTGCGCGGCACGATGTACGTGCCAGCGCGCGTGCCAATCGCGAGACGCTCACCGTCCCACGCCCACGAGAGATAGTCCGTAGAGGCATCCACCGTTTGCGTCCAGCGTTGCGCCGTCGTGGCGCCGGGGGCCATCGACCACACACTGAGCTTGCGGCCAGTCTCGCTGACGGTGAGGAACGCGAGGTGCGTGCCCTTCGGCGCAAACTGCGGCGACTTCTCGGTCTCGCCGCCGGCGGTGAGGCGCGATGCGGTGCCGCTGGCGTCCATCACCCAGACGCGCGTGGCGTTGCCGGTGCCGCGCAGGAACGCGACGCGCCCGTCGGCCGCCGCGCTGGGGGCGGTTTCCGCCTGCGGCGTGTGCATGAGTGCGGTCACGGCGCCGGCGGAACCGTCGGGGTTCACGACCACGCGATACAAGTCGTAATTGCCTCCGCGGTCGGAGGCGAACACGATCGCGCTGCCGTCGGCGGTCCAGGCGGGATCACGATCCCACGCGGCGCCGCTGGTGAGCGTGGTCAGCGGCGCGCCCGGTGTGCGTTGCAACATCAGGTGTCCGTTCACACTCACCGCGAGTCGGCCGTCCGGCGCGAATGCGGGGGTGCGAACGCCAGCCACGATGGCGCTGTCGGCCGCGGATGGCGCGGACGGGGCGGACGGCGCCGCTTGGGCGGCGAGTGCGTTGTGATGCGCGAATGTGGTGAGACAGCCTGCGACGACGCTTAGCGCGACGCTTCGCGGGACGCTTCGCGGGACGCTTAGCGGGACGCGGCGTAGCGACTTCATGCAACGGGGCATCAGTGGCTCCGGAAGATGCGAATCGATTCGATCACGTCCCCTTCCTGAACACGGTCCATCACGTCGAAGCCCTTCAGCATCGTCGCGAACACCGTGTAGTCGTGATCCAGGCGGAAG
>CALQGY020000123.1 GCA_943330235.2 Candidatus Kuenenia stuttgartensis | reverse complement strand
GGAGCTTCGTGAACCGCTCCCCGCCGTGCACCTGTTGCTGCCCGTCGCCGACAAGGATCGCATGCTCTGGTTGGCGGAGAAGGCGTGTGAGCTCGGGGTCACCAGCTGGCGCCCGGTCCTCTGGCGTCGCTCCAAGAGCGTGAGTCCGCGGGGCGAGGGCTTGAGTTTTCAGGCGAAGGTGCGTGGTCGCATGGAAAGCGCGCTGGCCCAGTCCGAGGGCGCGTGGCTCCCGCAGTTATTCCCCGATGCGACCGTGGAGCGTGCGCTCTTGGCGGCACCGGCTGGTGATCGGATTGTGCTCGACCCGGACGCCGCGCCGCTGATCGGGCCCAGCGCCATCCAGCTGACCGCGCCCGTGACGCTCGCCGTAGGCCCCGAGGGGGGCATTGAGCGTGATGAGCTGGAGGCGCTGGAACGCGCGGGATTCCGCCGTGCGTCGCTTGGTCCGACCATCCTCCGATTCGAAACGGCTGCCATGGCCGCGATGGCGATTGCCCGCACGGCGTTGGTTTCCCCCTCTTCCACGGCCTTGTGATGACCGAGACGTGCCTGTTCTGCCGAATCGCCCATGGTGAGCTGCCGGTGACGCTGATTGCGCAGAACGATCACGCGGTGGCGTTTCGCGATATCCATCCGCAGGCCCCGGTGCACGTGCTGGTCGTGCCGCGCCGTCATGTCGGCTCGCTGGCCGAGGCGACGGATGGGGCGGAGCTGGGTGCCGTGCTCCTCCTCGCCGCTGAGGTGGCCCGAGCCGAAGGGGTCGCCGAGTCCGGCTACCGGACTGTCATGAATACCGGCGACGATGGCGGACAAACCGTGCATCACCTTCATGTCCATGTCCTTGGCGGTCGGCGGCTGGGGTGGCCGCCGGGATAAATCGCGCCGGAACGTGGAAAAGGCGCGCGGGTCGCCTTGACCGGCCCTTGGATAGGGGCTAAGATAGAAGGCTATGGTACTTTGATCGCGCGGTTGCGATCCCACATTTTCTGCCGTCGCCGGGTCCGCTTTCGCGGCCTGTGTCGAGCGGCCCCCAGGGAGAGGTCGAGTTTGTCGGAAGTCATCATCCACGAGGACGAGAACTTCGAGCGGGCACTCAAGCGCTTCAAGAAGAAGTGCGAGAAGGCCGGCATTCTCTCCGATCTGCGCAAGCATCGCCATTACGAGAAGCCGTCCGAGCGTCGCAAGCGCAAGATGAACGCCGCGGTTCGCAAGAACCGTCGCACGCGCTCAGGCTGATCCAGAGAGTGGCCGCCGAGAGCGCTTCGCTGCTCGTGCGGCTGCAGGCTGATCAGGCTGCGGCTCGCCGAGCGCAGGAGAAGGATCGCGTCATGCTGCTGGGAATGGTCATCTCGGAGATTAAAAACCGAGAGATCGAGCTCAAGCGGGATGCCATGGACGAAGACATCATCGATGTCATTCGGAAGGGCATCAAGAGACGGCGCGAGTCCGTAGACCTGTACCGCAAGGCGACTCGCGATGACCTCGCCGATAAAGAGCAGGGTGAAGTCACCCTGCTCGAGGCGTATCTCCCCGCGCAGGTCGACCCCGAAGAAATTCGCGTCGCTGTCCGTCAGGCGATCGCCTCCGGCTCGACCAACATCGGCGCCGTCATGGGCCGCGTCATGCCGCTGTTCAAGGGGCGCGTAGACGGTACGGTCATCAACGCGATTGTGAAAGCGGAACTTGCGCCGGGTTAACGGCGCGGTGTTCGGTTGAGAACGACAGCACGATTGACGAACTTTCAGGCCCGGATCCGCGCTGGCGGCATCCGGGTCTTCGCTTTCTCCGCATGAACGCGCACGCCCTCGGCATTCTCGAATTTCCGCGCCTTCTGGCGCTGGTCGCATCGCGCGCGCATTCCGCGCCCGGCGCTGCTGCTGTACGCGCGCTGGTGCCGCGTACGGACCGCGAATGGATTGAGCGGGAGCAGGCACGGGTCGGCGCCTTGCGTGCGCTCGTCGAGTCCGAAACCGGATGGTCGAGCGAACCCATCCCCGAGCTGTTTGAGGCGCTCAAGCGCCTGCGCATCGAGGGACTCATGTGGTCCGCCCTCGAGCTGCTGCAGGGCGCGACCCTCCTGCGTTCATCGCGACGGACCCGCGAGGCGCTGCGTGACCCACGGCGTCCCCCCATGACCATCGCGCTGCTGACGGACACGGCGAGCGCGCTGATCGACTTGCGGGCACAGGAAGAGGCCATCGGCCGCGCCATCGCTGACGATGGGACCGTGCGCGACGATGCGTCACCCGCGTTGCGTCGGGTGCGCCGAGAGTTGCGTCAGGCCGAAGGGGAGCTCGTGCGCCTGCTGGAGCGCGAGATGTCGCGCCTCGAACCGCATCATCAAGCGAGCGATTTGTCCGTCACCATGCGGAACGGCCGTTGGGTCATGCCCATGCGCCGTGGCGCGCGGGGCTATGTCGGCGGCATCGTCCATGACAGCTCTGGAACCGGCGAAACGATCTTTGTCGAACCGCCGGCGGCTGTTGAATTCGGCAATCGCGTCCGCGAGCTGGAAATGGAGGAGCAACGCGAAGTCGATCGCGTGCTCCGCGAGCTCTCTGACGCACTGCGCCCGTATCACGAGGCGTTGCAGCGCGCCTTTCACGCGCTCGTCACGCTCGATGCGCTGTACGCGCGCGCGCGCTACGGCATCGATGCGTTGTGTGCCCCCGTCACGTTCGGCGAGCCGCACGAGGGGCTCGCCATCGTCGATGGGCGACATCCGCTGCTGCTGGCGCGCGGTATTCCCGTGGTGCCGTTTGATCTCACGCTTGATGCCGGTGAGCGAACGCTCCTCGTCTCGGGTCCGAACACCGGTGGCAAGACGGTCCTGCTCAAGGCCATCGGCTTGCTCACGATGATGGCGCAGGCCGGCATCCCGGCGCCCGTTGGCGCGACCTCACGACTGCCCGTGTTCGATGATGTCTTCGCCGATGTGGGCGACGAGCAGAGTATCGAAGCGAGTCTGTCGACATTCAGCGCGCACCTGAAGAATCTCGGCGAGATTCTCCGTTTGGCCACGCCGTCGTCGCTCGTGCTGGTGGACGAGCTCGGGTCCGGCACCGATCCATCCGAAGGCGCGGCCCTCGGTGGGTCGATTCTCGAGACGCTGACTCGGCGTGGCACGCTGACGCTGGCGACGACGCACCTCGGGCAACTCAAGTTGCTCGCCACCGAAGTCGATGGCGTCGTCAACGCGTCCTTGCAGTTCGATGCGGTGCAGCTGGCGCCGACCTATCGGCTGCTCAAGGGCGTGCCTGGCCGCAGCTACGGCATCAGTATCGCGCGACGGCTCCAGTTGCCCGAAGAGGTGCTGCTGCGCGCCGAAGAGCGCCTGCCGACCGGAGAACGCGACCTCGCCGTGCTCCTCGCCGACATTGAGTCGCGCGAGGCGGTGCTCGCGGATCGCGAGCGCGTAATGGCCGTCGAGATGGACAAAATGCGCGCACGGGTCGCGACGGTCTCGGATCGCGAGGTCAAGGTACGCGAGCGTGAGCGCGAGTCTGAGCGTGAGGCGCGTCGCGAAGCGCGACGCTATCTGCTGGAGGCCCGCGGCGAAGTTGAGCGGGCGATTGCGGAGGTGCGCACACAGGCCGCCGCGCAGTCAGACGCGCTCGACGAGACCATGCGCGCGGCGCGGCGCGCGGTGGAAGATGCGGCCGCCGTGCAGGGCGCTGCGGTTGAGCAGGTGGAATCGCGCGCCGCGCGTGAGCGTGAACGGGCGGCGACGCGTCGGGCGGAGCGTCAGCCGGACACAGCGAAAGCTCCCGCGTCCACGCCGCCGCTGGCGAGAGCCAGTCGAACCGTTGCGCCACTCGCGGCGGGCGACACGGTGCTTGTGCCCTCCCTCGGCGGCAAGTCGGGGCGTGTGGTGAGCGTCAAAGGCAACGACGCGCGCGTGCTGGTTGGCTCGCTCACGGTGTCTGTGCCGGTGCGCACGCTGACCCGCACGGCGGCACCACCGCCGCCGGCGCATCGGATCTCGTTGCACGGCGACATTCCGGAGGCGGATCCACTCCGGGAAGTCGATGTGCGCGGCATGCGAGTGGATGAAGTCGATGATCGGGTGCTGCAAGCGCTGGACTCTGCCGTGCGGGCGGACATGCGCGAGATCCGAATCATTCACGGGAAGGGCACCGGTGCGCTGCGGTCGCGGGTCGGCGAGATGCTCAAGAAGGACACACGCGTGGTCGGCTTTCGACTCGGCGCGTGGAATGAAGGCGGTGACGGTGTGACCGTTGCGGAGCTGTCCTGATGATCGCGGATGACGTCATCGAACGCGTGCGTCAGGCGGCGGATGTCGTGCAGATCATCGGCGAATATGTCCCGCTGAAGCGTTCGGGCGGCAGCTATCGTGGTCCGTGCCCGTTTCATCAGGGCACGAAGCCCAACTTCTCGGTGACACCCGACAAGGGCACGTATCACTGTTTCGTCTGTCACGAGAGCGGGGACGTCTTCACCTTCGTCCGCAAACGACTCGGACTGGATTGGGTTGGTGCGGTCAAGCTGATTGGTGAACGTGTCGGTATCGAGGTGGTCGATCAGCCTACGCGTGCGCATGCCCCGGATCCCAACGAGAAGAATTGGGAAGTACTAGCGACGGCTGCGGAGTGGTTTCGAACGCAGTTGGCCGAGGAGAACGTCGGTCGGGACGCGCGGCAGTATCTGGAGGGTCGAGGGCTCGATGCCGCCGCGTGCGCGCGCTTCGGCATCGGCTTTGCGCCGCGTGATGCGCAGGCGTTGCGGCGCTATCTCAATTCGCTCGGCTTCGACGAAGCGCGTCAGCTTGATGCGGGATTACTCGGTCGGAAAGAACCGTCGGCAGAACCGCGCATGCGGTTTCTGGGCCGCATCATGTTCCCGATCATCGACGAGCAGGGGCATCATGTTGCGTTCGGTGGGCGCGCGATGGGTGACGCGATCCCCAAGTATCTCAATAGTCCGGAGTCAGCGGTCTTTCAGAAGCGACGGACGCTCTACGGGCTGCACGCTGCCAAGCAGGCCATGCGTCGCGCAGGGCGGGCCATCGTCGTCGAAGGCTATCTCGATGCCATTCGCCTGTCGTTGGCGGGCGTCGAGGAGGTGGTGGCGCCGCTCGGGACCGCGCTGACCGAGGAGCAGTCTGCGCTGCTCGTTCGCTATGCGAATGAAGTCTTCCTGCTGTACGACAGCGATGAGGCGGGACAGAAGGCGACCTTCCGGTCGGGATTGGAGCTGCTGCGTCATAGCGCGGCCGTGCGTGTGGTCTCGCTCCCGAAAGGGGAAGATCCCGACACCTTTGTGCGAGCGCAGGGGCGCGTCGGTCTGGAGGCGCAGCTCACCGATGCGATCGACCTGCTGGACCGCCAGATTCAATTGATGGAGCGTCGCGGCCTGTTCGCTGACCTACGCCACCGGCGTCGCGCGATCGACAAGTTGCTGCCGACCGTGCGCGCCGCGCGTGATCCGCTGACGCGCGAACTCTATCTCGCCCGCATTGCGGACGTCGCGCACTTAGATAAGTCGACCATCGCGAGCGAGGCGGATGAGCCGCCCGCGACGGTGCGTGGCGGTCTGCGACGTCTTGCGGAAGAGCCGCCGCTTGGGCCGCCTCCATCAGATGAGCCGCCGCTCGACCATCCGGATGCGCCGGCGCCGCCGGCGCCCTACGTCAAGCGCGCGTGGACCGGTCGTCGTGGAAAACCTGCGGCTCCCGAATGGCAGGCGACCGCCGTACCGCCTCGACCGCGTCGCGACGAAACGGTCGAGCGCGCGGTGCTGCGTGCGATGCTCGCCGATCGGGATCTCGTGGAGCGCGTCGCCGAACGACATGCGCCATCGGATTTCCGCGATCCGAACTACGGCGCCATTTTCGCCGCGTTGCTCGACGCACGTCACGACGACCCTCTGGATGTGGTCGCCGAGACGCTTGACGATACGCCGCTGCGGGTGCTGCGCGAGATGACCGAAGCGGTCGATGTCTTGCCGCTGGAGGCGGCTGATGTAACCATGAGTCTGGCGCGTCTCGATGCCAGGCCGATCGAGGCGCGTATCGACGAGATTATCTCAGCGATGCGCGTTGGAGGACCCGAAGAGCAGAACACGCTCATGCGGGAACGGCTGGAGCTGGAAGTGGAATTGCGGCGGCTCTTGCCGATCCGCAGTCCGCGGGGTAAACCGAAGGGGTAGTTGGAACGGCCACCGTCTGGAGGGGAAGTGAATCGCGAGCTGGAAGCGCTACTGATCGTACAGCAGCATGACGAAGTGATCCGCGGCATTGAAGCACGTCGCGATGCGTTTACACCACGGCTGACCGCCCTCGACAAGGTAAAGAAGCGTGCCCTCGATGAGGTCACGAAGAATGAAGGTGCGCTGCAGCGGGAGCTCGAGCGGCAGCGCGGTTTGGAGTTGCGGTTGGCTGAGCACCGTGACCGCCTCGCGAAGAACGTCGCGGTGCTCGATCAGGCGCATAAGCTGAAGGAAGCGACCGCGGCGATGGCGCAGGTGGAAACCGCGCGCCGTGTGCTCGCGGACGAGGAGAGTGAGCAGCTGGCACTCGCGCGCCGGATCCTCGATCTGCGGACCGCCCTCGCGGCCGCGCGTGATAGCGTGGAGATCGTAGGCCTGGAGCAGGCCGATGCGCGCGCGCTGATCGACAAGGAGCGGGGCACGATCGACCTCGAGATTGCCTCGGCGCGTGAGAAACGGGACGTCGTCGCGGTTGACGTCGGCCGCACCTTGCTTTCGAAGTACGATCGTGTGCAGCAGCGCCGGCGGTCCGCGGCGATCTATGCACTCCACGCCGATTTCTCGTGCGGCAGCTGCGATACCGCCATTTCGATGCAGCAGCGGCCGTCGATGCAGAGTGGCCAAACGATCGAGGTGTGCGAAGGCTGCGGCGTGTTGTTGTATCTCCCGTCCGTTCCTAAGGCCGAGTGAGTTCCGCACGGTACCAACCGAGACGCCGACAGCCGGTCGGTCCGGTGTCGGTTGGTGCCTGCGGGGCCGGGATGGGTGTCACCACTGGGGCGCACCCGGTAGATTGCCGCTAATGAGCCTGCCCGCGTTCGCGCCTGACCCGCATCTCCCGGTCCCTGCTTCGACTCCACGGTCGAGCGATGCTGTGCGTGACGCGGTGGCGCCACTGGGGGCGACGCCAGGGGAGGCGGCGCCGAGACATCGGCCGCCGGCTCGGTGGGTGCTCGGGGCACCCGCCGATGCAACGAGCGTCGAGTCGCTGGCGAAGGATTTATTGTTGCCGGAGACGGTCTGTCGCCTGCTGGTGGCACGCGGCTACGCCGACGCGACACGCGCCAAGCTGTATCTTCGTCCGCGTCTGGAACAGCTGGAGCCGCCCACGGCGCTGTTCGATGTCGCGCGCGCGGTGGATCGGATGGTCAGCGCCATTCGTGGCGGTGAAACGATCTTCGTCCACGGCGACTACGACGTGGACGGCATGAGTTCGACCGCGTTGCTCACGCGGGTGCTTCGCGGGTGCGGCGCGCAGCATGTCGTGCCCTTCGTGCCCAATCGGTTAACGGATGGGTACGATCTGGGCCCAGCCGGCGTCGAGGCGGCCATCCGTGCGGGCGCGACGCTGGTCATTACCTGCGACTGCGGCACCTCGGCGACGGAGGCGGTGCGGTCGCTCAACGCGGCTGGCGTCAACGTCATCATCACCGATCATCACTTGCCCGGCGGAGCGCTGCCCGAGGCATTCGCGGTCTGTAATCCCCGTCGCAAGGAATCGTGCGATTCGGATCAGGACCTCGCCGCCGTCGGTGTGGTGTTCAAGATCGCCTTGGCCCTCTGCGAGGCGATGGGGGTCTCGCCTGCTCTCGCGCACCGTCAACTCGATCTGGTCGCGCTTGCGACGATCGCCGATGTCGCACCACTGCGTGGTGAGAATCGGATCATGGTGCGCTACGGGCTGAAGCTGCTGGCCGAGACCACGCATCCGGGCTTGCGCGCGCTCATTCGTTCGTCAGGGCTTGAAGGAAAGCCGCTGACGGCGGGGCGCGTCGGGTTTGTGCTGGCGCCGCGACTGAACGCCGCCGGTCGGATTGCGGATGCCAAGCTGGGATTAAAACTCCTGCTGGCCGATCGCGAGGATGAAGCCAACGTGATCGCGCGCGAACTCGAAGAGTTAAACCGTGGTCGGCAGGAACTCGATCGGGCGGTCCTCGACGACGCGCAACGGCAGCTGGACGCTCCCGGCATGGGCGATCGGTTTGCCTACGTGCTGGCGCGCGAGGGCTGGCATGCGGGAGTGATCGGGATCGTTGCCTCGCGCGTGGTGGAGCAGACCGCCCGCCCGGCGGTGCTGATTGCCATCGACCACGGGATCGGCAAGGGCTCGGGGCGCTCCATCACACCGTTCGATCTGCATGCCGCGCTCGGGGAGTGTGCCGGACATTTTCAGCGGTATGGTGGCCATCGGGCCGCGGCCGGTCTGACCATGGATGCGTCGCGCATTCCCGCGTTTCGCGAGCAGTTCGATGACGTCGCACGTCAGCGGCTCTGCGCGGCGGATCTGGTGCCCGAGCTACGCGTCGATCTCGATGTGCAGATGTCGCAGGTTGGTGAGGAGCTCGAGAAGCTGATCCGGCATTTCGAACCATTTGGTATCGGCAATCCGGCTCCCGTCTTTCGGACGCTGGGAGCGCGCCTCGCGGCGGCACCTCGACGCGTTGGTGCGGACGGATTGCGCTTGTCCGTCGAGACGACCGGCGGCGCCATCGAAGGCATCGGCTGGGGCCTCGCGCCTCGGGCCGTCGGCCTCGATGCGTCGCGCCCGGTCGATCTCGCGTTTCGTCTCGAGCGTGATGAGTATCGCGGTGTCTCACGCCTGCAGCTCAAACTTGCCGACGTCCGAGGCTGAACAGTGCGCATTATCGCAGGGCGTTGGCGTGGCCGACGCATCGAAGCACCAGCAGGTGATCTCGTTCGCCCCACGGGAGACCGTGTCCGCGAGTCGTGGATGAGTATCGTGCATAACGAGCTCCCCGAAGCGCGCGTGCTCGACCTCTGTGCCGGCAGCGGTGCGTTGGGACTGGAGGCGCTGTCGCGCGGGGCGGCATCCTGCGACTTCGTGGAGATCACTCCACGCGCGCTGACGGTCATCCAAGCGAATCTCGAACATCTCGGTGGACACGCCGGCGCATCGTTGCATCGTGAAGATGCGGTCGCGTTCGTGAAGAAGCTCGGACCGCTCGCCTACGACGTCGCCTTCGCCGATCCGCCGTATGCCACCGACACCGGCTGGCAGTTGATTCAGCAGTGGCTGGAGGTGCCGTTCGCAGCGGTGTTTGGCATCGAGCACGCGTCGTCGCTCAAAATGCCGGCGCCCGGTGAAACGCGTCGTTACGGCTCCACCTCGCTCACCTTCTTCCGAGCCATCGATCCGTGACCGTGCGACCCTCTGCAGGTACCGAACGTGTCGCGCTGTATGCCGGCTCCTTCGATCCCGTCACGCACGGCCATGAGGACTTGATCCAGCGGACGTTCGCCTTCGCGGATCGGCTCGTTGTGGCCGTGGCGACCAACGTCAGCAAGCAGCCACTGTTCACGGTGGAGGAGCGCATTTCCTTCATTCGCCAGGTCACCGGCGACGATGCGCGTGTCGAGGTCCGCGCATTCAGCGGCTTGCTCGTCGACCTCGCCCGCGAAGTCGGCGCCCGGGTGAATGTTCGCGGCTTGCGCGCGGTCAGCGATTTCGAATACGAATTCCAGATGGCGCTGATGAATCGCCATCTCCATCCGTCGTTTGAAACCGTCTTCATGGCCCCGTCGCTGGACACGACCTACATCAGCTCAAGCCTCGTGCGCGAGGTGGCGCGTTTCGGTGGAGACGTGTCCCAACTCGTGCATCCGGTGGTCGCGAACGCGCTCCTCGAACGCTTCGCCCGCTGACCGTCCCAAGCGTGTACCCGATGAATCCGAGCGCCACGACCGCGTTCCTTGACGATGTGCATCGGCGCGCCGCGGACGCGGCGCGCACCATCGTCTTTCCTGAGGCCACGGACTCGCGCACGGTGGCGGCCGTCCTCGCCTTGGCGAAGCGCGGTTCCGTAATCCCGTGGCTGGTGCGTCGCAGTGATGCCTCGACGGGAGCGGTGCCGGCTGGCGGAAAGCACCTGATTGATCCACTCACCGATGCGCGGCTGCCTGAGGTGGTGGCGCATTTGTTGGCGCGCCGAGGTGCGAAGGGACTAGGGGCGGAGGAAGCTGAGCGGCTCGCCCGCGAACCGTTGTATTTCGCGGATGCGCTGGTGGCGCTCGGATACGCGGACGGGTGTGTGGCGGGTGCCGTGCACACGACCGCGGAGGTGCTCCGTGCCGCCCTCTGGACGGTGGGCGCTGCGGCCG
>CALQGY020000122.1 GCA_943330235.2 Candidatus Kuenenia stuttgartensis | reverse complement strand
GTCTCGCCGTTGCGGATTGCCGAATTCTCGGGGCCTTGGCCGGTTCGGACGCGGTATTTGTGTCTCGGACAGCTAGCAGCAACGACGACTAACCCACTGTCGTTTTGAGAGTTCGGCTGCCGGTGGCGAGTTGGATTTCAAAACGGGTGTAGGGCCACACCTCCCAGGAGGTGTGTCCGTGGAACGTGTCGTTCACGACAACACTACACGAACCCGCGTTCGCGGCACGCGAGCTGTTCGCGGAGAGTGCCTCCCGCGACGGGACACGTGCATTGGCGCGCGAGATCCTGATGATGGAGCCCACCGACTACGCCGCGGCGTTCAAGGGCAGTGCCATCAAGCGTGCGAAGCTGTGGATGCTCAAGCGCAACGCGTGCGTGGTGCTGGGCAACGTCGGCACCGACGAGGATCTGGCGGTGCTGGAGGCGATGCAGGGACATGAAGAGGCGATGGTGCGCACTCAGGCGGCGTGGGCGCTTGCCCAGCGCCACGGCGACTAACAACCGCCTCCCAACCCACCACCTCGCCCCTCGCCCCTCGCCCCCCGCTCACTTCCGCGGCGCGCGCGCCCGCTGAAGAAACGTGCCCGGCATCGCGCCGGTCATCTGCCCGCCCTCCAGCACCACGGTCCCGTTCACCGCGACCAGCTCGATCCCCACCGGCCACTGATGCGGCGCGGTGTACGTCGCCATGTCCGCCACCCGAGCGGCGTCAAACACCACCACGTCGGCCTTCTTCCCCACCGCCAGCGTACCGCGGTCGCGGATCCGCAGCCACTGCGCGGGCAAGGACGTCATGCGCTGCACCGCGGCCTCCAGCGTCAGCAGCTGCCGCTCGCGCACGTACCGCGCGAGCACCCGCGGGAATGACCCGTAGCTGCGCGGATGCGGGAACCCGCGTCCCATCGTGACGAGGTCACCGTCCGTCTCCACCATCGTGCCGGGGTGGCGCAGAAAACGCTCGACATCCCCCTCGTCCATGCCGTGGAAGATGCCGATGAACCCGCCCTGCAGCTGGAGGGCAATCAACGCCTCCACCCCGGCCTCCACGGTGGCGGGACGGCCACGCGCCACGAGGTAGTCCTCCAGTGTTTTGCCGGCCAGCGAGGAATCGAACGCCACCTCGCGGAACTGGATCGACGATGGCCCGGCGCCGGCCTGCTGCGGGAAGCGTATCCGCATCTCCCGCACCAGCCGCTCCCGCGTGCTCGCATCCGCCACACGACGGGCGAAGGCCTCGGGGCCATCCGCCAGCGCCCACGGCGGAAACATCAGGTCGGAATAGGTGCTGTAGGCGGTGTACGGATACACATCCACCGCCACCTCAAGCCCCGCAGCGCGCGCCGAATCCAGCAGCGCCAGAATGCGCGTGCTCAACCCCCACTGCGCCGCGCCGGTGACTTTGATGTGATTCACCTGCACCGGAATCCGCGCGCGTCGCCCCACGTCCAGCGTCTCGTGAATGGCGTCGAGCACGTCCACGCCCTCATCGCGCAGATGCGTCACGTAAATCCCCCCGTAGCGCGCCGCGACGTGAGCCAACGCGGCGACTTCGTCCACGCTGGCGTACGTCGCCGGCACGTACTCAAGGCCGGTGGAGAGCCCGAGCGCGCCCTGGATCATGGCGGAGTCCACGAGCGCGCGCATCCACGCCAGCTCCGTCGCGGTTGGTGCGCGATTGGCGAGCCCCATCACCCGCTTGCGAATCCAGGTGTGCCCCGCGAACAGCCCCACGTTGGGGGCGATACGCACACGCGCGCGATACGCGTCCATCGGAAACGGCTGGTCCTGCGAGTGCAGCGGCGCCAGGACGGTGGTGATCCCCTGCCGGATAAAGTTCTCGGCCTGCGGATGGTCCTCGAGGGTCACCAGATGCGCATGATTGTCCCAGAAGCCCGGCGCGACGATCCGTCCGGTCACATCCACGATCCGCTTGGCGCCCGCGCGCGGCAGGGCCCGCCCGATGGCCACAATGCGGTCGGCGGTGATGGCCACATCCGCGACGCGACGCGCTGCGCCGGTGCCGTCCACCACGGTACCGGCGGTCAGCAGCAGGTCGTACCGCGGCGCGGCCGGCGTCCCCGCGGCGTTCCGTGTCGCCAGCAGCGTCACCGTCATCGCCACCAGCAGCGCCACCAGTAACGTCATGAGGAACGTCACGGGCGCCGCCTGACGCGACGCGATGCGGACACGTGCGGCGGTCACAACGGCTCCGGCGTAATGCGAAGCGCCGTGAGTTTCCCTAACGGTCCCAGCGTCACCAAGACCCGGAACCGCTCGGTGCCAAACCAGGCGAAGTACTGGCGTTCCACGTCATCCCCTACCTCGCGCCGCGCCAGCAGGTCGAGACGCGTGAGCGCCCCCTTACCCTGCACGGCGCCGGTGAGGGCCGCCCGCATGCGCGGGAAGATGGTCTGGCGCACCACTTCGAAATCCTCCAGCGCCAGCGCGCCGTTCGCGACGCGCGTTAAAATCGCCCGCACCGCGGCCGAAGCCTGCGGGTCCCGGTCGGCTATGGTCTGCGTTGGCGGAGGCGCCTGGACCAGCGAGGAGTCCACCAGCGCGGCCACCTGCATGGCCAGCGCCGCCGGCGCCATCGCGCGCGCGTTGGACAGCACCACCACCGCGAGATCTTGATTCGGGAAGCGGGTGTATTGCGACACAAAGCCCTGCCACGTCCCACCATGCTCCTGCACGGGATGTCCGCCCACCTCCCCCAGAAACCAGCCGAAGGCGTAGGGGTACGGCCGACCGCTGTTGAGGTGGGTCGCGGAGAGCATCAAGTCCCAGCTCTCCGCGCGGAGGAGACGCCGAGTGCGGACCACCTCGTTCCACGCGATCAGATCGCGCAGCGACAGCAGCATCGAGCCGTCGGCCGTGGTGTTCAAGCGCGGCGCCACCCACGCGGCGTGCTCCCACCCCGCGGCGGTGGGGAGGTAGCCGTGTGCCCGGTTGGGCACGACCTCGGCCTCGGTAATCACCCGAATCGTGGGCATCCCCGCCGGCGTGAAAATCCGCTCGCGGAGGAATTCGTAATACGGCCGCCCCGTGATACGGGTGGTGATGATGCCGAGCAGCACGTAGCCCGTGTTCGAATAATTCCATCGGGCGCCGGCCGGGAACTCCAGCGGCAGCGCGGACGCCATCGCAATCAAGTCGGCGTCGCTGTAGTCCTTGCGATAGTCGAAGCTGTCGCTGGTGTAGTCGGGGACGCCGCCCCGGTGGCTGAGGAGATGGCGGATGGTGATGGGTTGCCACGACGCCGGTACCTCGGGGAGGTATCGGCGCACCGAGCTGTCGAGTGCGATGCGCCCGTCCTCCGATAACGCGAGGATGCCGGCGGCGGTGAACTGTTTACCGAGCGATCCCGACTGAAACATCGTTTCATCGGTGACTGGCGTCCGGTTCTCCATTTCTGCGACACCATAGCCTCGTGATAGCAACACTTCACCGCCACGAATCACCGCGACCGCCAACCCCGGGATGCGCGCCGCGTCCATGGTATGACGAACCACGGTGTCAACGGCGGCGGTGGTGGGGAGGGCGTCGCGGCGGAGCGACCACGGGAGCGGGAGCGGCGCCGGGTTCGGCCAGAGGCGATCCAACGTGCCGCCGCGATAGAGGGCGCCCCCCTTCATGACCATGCCCACGGCACGGGCATTCCGGATGTTCTGCAGCGGGTCCGCGTCCAACACCACCAGATCGGCCGCCTTGCCGGGCTCGATGGACCCCAGATCGGCGTCCAGCCCGAGCGCCCGCGCCCCTTCAATCGTGGCCACCCGCAGCACCTCATCGGGGCGCATGCCGCCGTCCGCCAGCAACCCCATCTCCCAATGATTCGAAAGCCCCTGCACCTCGCCGTGCCCGCCCAGTCCGACATGCCCGCCGGCACGCAACACGGCCACCGCACCCGCGGCCGCCTCGTGCTCGTTGTAGTCCTCCGGAGGGAACCAGAGCAGGCGTGAGGAGGTCTTCTGATACAGCGCCCCATCGGGGAACCAGCGATTGATGCGCAGGTCCTGGTGCGGCCGCTCTTCGGCCAAGAGGCGGTAGATGGGCAGCGCCCCGCCGAACGCCACGACCAGCGTGGGGGTGTTGGTGATCCCGGTGCGCGCGATCAGCTGCACCACGTCGTCGTGGATGGGCGCCTCGGGGATGGCATGTTCCAGACCGCTGAAGCCGTCCATGACGTGCGTCAGATCTTCCTTGCCGTCCGCGCCCCCTTCGGTGGTGGGCATCATCCCGAGTTCGCGCGCGGCCTCCACCAACCACTGGCGCTGTTGGCGCGTGCCCGTGAGGTACGACTTGAGGTACACGGTCCCGTACTCGTCGCGGTAGCGCCGCACGACACGTTTTGCATCTTCCAGAGACTGGAAATTTGTGTTCGCGCCGATCGCCGGACCGGTGGAGAGGACGCGCGGGCTGGGAACCCCGTCCACTTCCACGAGATCGGCGAGATCGAAGATGTCCGGCGTGACCTGCGGGTCGCGGATGGTGGTGATGCCGAGCGCCAGGTTGGCGAAGCCGTTGGTGGACTCCGGCTGGAGGAGCGACCCCGCCGATCCCCAGTGCGCATGGATGTCGATGAACCCGGGGACGATGAACTTTCCGGTCACGTCCACGATCGTGGCCCCAGCGGGGGTGGCAACGCGGCCGCGAGGGCCAACGCTCACGATGCGGCCATCGGTGACGGTCACGTCCGCCCCTCGAATCACCTCGTTGCCGCGCAGGGTGATGGCCGTCGCGCCGCGGAGCACGATCGTGCCGACGACCGTCGCACGCGGCAGCGACACATCCAGCGACGGCGATGGCGGCGTGGATGCCACGACCGCGGCCGATGCGCCAGACGCCGGGGCGGCCGCCGAGCCTCCTGAACGGGTCGGCTGCGGTGCGGGGCCAACGACGCGCATCGTGCCGCCGGACGACGGCACTTCCGCGCGTTGTGCGTCGGGGGGGAGCGCGCCGGGCGGCGCCAACAAGGTGGCACGGAGCGGTGCCGTGTTGGCGACAATCGTGAGGCCGTCCTGCGACCACACGGGATCGGCCCACCAGGCCGGCGCCGTGGTCAGGCGCACGGGCGCCTCCCGCCCGTCGGCGCGGACTTTCCAGAGCGCTCCGCCGGTCTCGTCCCACGTGACAAACGCCACCCAGCGGCCATCGGGCGACCACGCGGGCATGAACTCGCGGGCCCGCGGCGTGGCGGTGAGGCGCCGTGGAGCACCGGTGGCATCGGCCACCCACACGCGCCCGAGCGCCGAAAACGCCACTCGGCCGTCGGGGGCAGTGGCCTGTTGCTGCGCGTGCCGCGAGCGCACGGGTCCGGTGGCCAGCCGCTGCGGGAAGCGCAGCGTGGGCGTCACATCCAGCGCCACATCGGCGCGAAAGGGGATCACGGTATCCGAGCCGTCCTGCACCCCCAGCCGATGGATTTTCCCGCCGAAGGCGGCGAACAGAAAGCGGCCATCGGGGGAAAACGCCGCGTTGGGGAGCACATCACGCGAGGCGCGCGCTTCGAGCTGCTGCCGGTCCACGGGGTAGGCCAGCCAGCGCTCGGCCCCGGTCGCAAGCGTCCGCACACGCAGCCCCGTCTGCCCT
Source organism: Candidatus Kuenenia stuttgartensis (assembly GCA_943330235.2). GTDB lineage: Bacteria > Gemmatimonadota > Gemmatimonadetes > Gemmatimonadales > Gemmatimonadaceae > Gemmatimonas > Gemmatimonas stuttgartiensis_A. Next base: position 4,850 of record CALQGY020000122.1, on the reverse strand, counting down.
TCGCGCACGGTGCCATACACCAGCGTGCGGCCGTCCGGCGAGAGCAGCGGCTTCATGGCCGGCGTCCCGTCCACCGGCACGGGGGTCGGGGTTCCGCCGCCCACGGGCATGCGCATCAGCGCGCTGGTCGCCCCGTTGCGACTGCCGTACGGGCGCGGCGTGACGGAGGTGAACCAGATGCTCGCACCATCGGGCGCGGGCCAGGCGCCGTATGGACCCGGAGCCGGCGCCGAGACCAGCGGTTGGGCGGGGCCGTTGGTGTTGGCGACGAGGCGAGCCCCTTCGCCGGTCGCCACGTCGTAACGCCATAGCTCCGCGGTGCGGGCGCCGTGGGGATCGGTGACGGTCACCAGAATGGCTCGGCCGTCCGACGACCACGCCGGCGACAGCATCCCCGATCGCGGCAGTCGGGTGACTTGCCGCGCGTCTCGGCCGTCGGCTCCGGCAATCCAGAGGTTATCGGACCCGCTCGCGTCGCTGATGAACACCAGCTGTTCCCCATCGGGAGACAGACGGGGCTGCGACTGGAAGGCGCGCCCGGTCAGGAGCGGGCGCGCCTGACCACCGGCAATGGGCACGGTGTAGATGTCGCCGAGCAGTTCGAACACCAGCGAGCGACCGTCGCGGGTCACGTCCAGCGAAACCCACGTGCCCTCGGTGGTCGTGAACGCCAGACGACGCAGCGGCGGCGCGTCCTGCGCCTGCAGGACGGCGGGCACGACGGCGGGCAGGACGGCGGCGGCCGACAGCAGACAGGTCAGGCCGACAGCGGTCACAGAAGCGGTCACGGCAGCGGTCGCGGCGACAGAGCGGAAGCGAGCGATCACGGGGTGGGTCTCCAACGAGAGGTGCGCGGCGATCCGGCGATGGTGGGGCGTAGCCATCGCTCTACCTGTTCGCGGGCAAAGACCGATGTCGACGTCGGCAGGCCCACGATCGTTCATCGCACGGCGGGCTCCGAGGGTTTGCATAATGGCCGTGATGATAACGCGCGCACTTCGGAGCCGCGAGCGGACTTCGCCCCCCTCACCCCTCCAGCAGCACGTCCAGGAAGGCCGCCCCGTACCGCTCCAGCTTCGCCTCGCCCACCCCCGGCACCTGCAACAGCTCGCGCGCTGTCGCGGGACGCCGCGCGACCATCTCCAGCAGGACCTTGTCGCCGAACACGATATAGGCCGGCACGCCGGATTCATCGGCCAGCTCGCGACGCACCACACGCAGCCGTTCAAACAGCTCGCGCTCCGCGTCGTCCAGCGAATCCACATCCGGACCACGCGCGGCCCGACCACTCGCGCCTAAGCCGCCACCAACCGCTGTGCGCCGTCCGCGCCCGCTCCCCGCCTGCAACACCGCCAGCTCAGCGATGCGATCCTCGATGGGCTGTCCTGAACAGACATCGCACGATTCCCCGCACGCCTCAATCACTTCGTCGAAGTGCGCCACGAGCGCCTGATGCCGACAGCGCGTGCGCTCTACGAGATCGAACAGCGCCACGGTCGCGGCGCGTGTCCGCTCGCGCACATCGGGGTCGTCCATCCCGTCGAGAAACCGCTCGTGCATCTTCACGTCGGCCCACGAGTAGAACATCACGCAGTCGCTGGGGAGGCCGTCGCGCCCCGCGCGCCCGATCTCCTGGTACCACGACTCGATGTCCTTCGGCATGTCGCGGTGCAGCACGAAGCGCACGTTCGACTTGTCGATGCCCATCCCGAACGCCACCGTCGCGACGATGACGTCGATGTCGTCACGCTGGAACGCTTCCTGATTGCGTGCCCGTTCGTCGGGATCAAGCCCCGCGTGATAGGGGAGCGCGCGAATGCCCTGATCGGTGAGGAACTCCGCGGTCTGCTCGACGCCCTTGCGGCTCTGACAATACACAATGCCGCTCTCGCCCGCATGCGCGCGGATGAGCGCGAGCATTTCCATGCGCGTATTGCCCCCCTGCCCTTTCTTGCGCGTGGCAATTTGCAGATTGGGGCGAAAAAACGACCCTTTGAAGCCCGCCGGCTTCTTCATGCCCAGCTGCCGCAGGATGTCGCGCGCGACGCGGCGCGTGGCCGTGGCGGTCAGCGCCAGCACGGGCACATCCAGCTGTTCCTTGAGCCCCTGCAGGCGGCGGTACGACGGCCGGAAGTCGTGCCCCCACTGGCTGATGCAGTGGGCTTCGTCCACCACCAGCAGCGAGATGGGGCAGCCACGTACGAAATCGCCGAGGTAGCCGTCCAGCGCTTCGGGGGCCAGGAAGACCAGTTCGTAGTGCCCCGCGCGAAACGCCTCCATGCGTTCGCGACGATCCTCGAACGACAACGTGGAGTTGATGGCCGCCACGCGGAAACCCAGCCCTGCCACGGCATCCACCTGATCCTTCATCAGCGAGATCAGCGGCGAGATGACTAACACCGTGCCCTTCAGCAGCCGTGCCGGCAGCTGATACGTGAGCGATTTACCGGCCCCCGTGGGCATCAGCGCGATGCAATCCCGACCGGCGAGCACGGCGTCGATGACCTCGCGCTGTCCGGGGCGGAATTCATCGAAGCCAAAAACGTCGCGCAGCACCTCGTCGGGGGTGCGCGCCGCGGTGGGTGAGCTGTCGGGCAAGGCGGTGCGTGTGATCGGTGCTCGGGCTGGAGGCGGAAGCGACATCAAAGCCGAGGCACATCGTCCATAGGACAACGTAACGGGAGCGCGTGGGTTCCGGCGTGGCCGATTCGCGCGCGGCGGTACGTATTCGCCGCCAGAGGCGTCGACCCTGGCCGACATCGCCCGATGTTATCGCGAGACGTGCTGGCTAGGCGTTGGACAGATCGGGCCGCAGCATCGCCGAGTATCGTCCTTCCCGCGCGATGGCCGCGCACAGATTGGCCATGCTGTGCCCGTACAGCATGGCATCTCCGAGGTGTTGTATCAATTCGCGGTGGAAGGAGAGTTCACCCGACACCGTTTGATACGTGTCGTAGAGGTACGCGGCGGTTGGTGCCAGCAACGACGCCCAGAGGGGCACGTCGACCGTATGCCGCGTGGGCGCCTCGTGGAACGGCGGAATTACCACGGTGATGACGCGTCCGTGCGTCAGGTTCCCGACGGCCGCCGTCGCCACGCTGAGTGGATCAAGATTGGCATTGACCTGCAGCAACGTCTGCGACGTCATCGGTATCATTCCCTCGACACGGCCACCGTCTGCACCGGCGGACGCCCCGAGATCACCCATGTGCGGCGAATTGAACGCGACGCACGGTACGTTGCGCTGCTGCGACACCACCTGCGCCAAGGCGCCACCCAGCGAGTGGCCAGTCACCATGGTGGGACGCGGGGAACAGCGATCGAAGTACTGCAGCGCGCGTTGGACCTGCTCGCCCGGCACCTGATTCGCCCTCGTGCGGATCACATCGCGCATAGTCCCGTTCTGCATCAGCGCCTCGACCAGCGGCGGCACCGCCGAGGCAAGCAGATTCGGGCCGGAAACGTGATAATTGTGCAGGAGGTGGTCCAGCGTTGCCCGCGCAGCGCCCGGGCGCGCCAATGGAACCATCATGGCGTCGCTGATCAGGTCGCGCGAGTCATCCGTCTCGGTGCCGCGGAGTGAGATGACGACATCCGCGCCTTTGCTGTATGTGCCGCCGGCGAAGCCATTCCCCCAATTCTGCGGATCCCGCCGCACCCACCGGGCGTCCATCGCCTGCGCGTTGCCGGTGCGGTCGTAGACGTCCTGAGCGAGAATGGCGCAATCGTGGATTGAGGGCACGGCAACCTCCGAGCGGACGAGGAATGCAGCGGGCGACGCGTGGTCGGGCCCGATCATCGCAGGGGGCCGACTTCACTGAAGGTTAGGAGTGGCCTCCCCCCGCCCGCAAGAACGGTGGCGCCGCACGCGCTGCCCAACCGTAGCAGCCGGTCGCGCGTTCACCGTAATATGTCGGGGTATTCGCCGCCCGTCGCGCGCCCGCCTGCCGTCCCACCTTTCCGCTTGGCCCCACCATGCGCAACCATCGCGCCTCCTCGCCTCTTCGTCTCGCCGCCGTCGTTGGCATCAGCGTCAGCGTCACGCTGGCCGCACCTGCCGAGGCCCAGCGTCGCACCAGCGGCATCGACACCTCCAACTTCGATCACAGCATCCGCCCGCAGGACGACTTCTTCCGCTATGTGAATGGCGGCTGGCTCAAGAAGACGCCCATCAAGGGCGATGCCACCGGCGCCGGCGCGTTTCAGGAGCTGTCCGAGCGCAGCCGCAACAACATGCACGTGCTCTTCGAGGCCGCGGCCAAGGCCCCGCGCACGCCGCGCGGTGACGCGCAGTCGTCGGTGAAGGTGCCGGCCAACAGCCCCGATCAGGCGGAACGCCAGAAGGTCGGTGATCTCTACGCCAGTTACATGGACTCGGCGCGCGTCGAGCGGCTCGGCATCACGCCGCTGGCGGGTGAACTGCAGTCCATCGCGGCGCTCACGTCGTCGGCGCAGCTGCCGGCCACCCTCGCACACTTCGCGCGCATTGGCATTCAGGGCCCCGTTGGCGTGAATGTGGGACAGGATCCCAAGGCGTCGTCGGTCAACATTGTGCTGGTGAATCAGTCGGGATTGGGCATGCCCGACCGCGATTACTATCTGCGCGCCGACGCCAAGACCGTCGCCACCCGCACCGCCTACGTGGCGTATCTGACCAAGATGTTCACCCTCGCCGGTCAGGCAGATCCGGCCGGCGCGGCGCAGCGTATTCTCGCGCTCGAAACCGTCATCGCCACCAAGCAGTGGGACCGCGTGAAGGCGCGCGACCGCAACGCGTCGTACAACAAGATGACCGTGGCCGATCTCGCGAAGCGCATGCCGTCGTACGATTGGCCGGCGTATCTGAGCGC
>CALQGY020000121.1 GCA_943330235.2 Candidatus Kuenenia stuttgartensis | reverse complement strand
TCTGATGTCCGACGCGTTGCTGCTGACGGCGTTGCCGCGCATCGTGGTCGGTGATCTGGACGTGGAGCTGGTGCTCACGCGGATACGTGCAGCGCTCCTTCAACGCATACCGTGGTCGGCTGTCGCTCCCGGGCTCGCGCCCAGTGTCGTGCATGGTGTGGAGGCGGCGGCGCCGGCGGAGTTTGTCTGCGCCTTGGCTGCGCAGTGCTACAACACCGAGTACGCGTGGATGCCGACCGGGCCAGAGCGTCTTCAGCTGTCGCCCCTTCGGTCGGCGATTGAGGTCTGGTTGGCCGCTGAGGCGGATCTCACGATCGACGCGGCCGAGCACGAGCTGATGCTCTCGCATTTTGCGCTGTACGAACCGCTGTCGGCGCTGTCCGGGTGGGAGCGGCTCGCTCACGTTGAATTGTCCGTGTGGAGCGAGTGGTTCGCGCCGCTGGTGCGCGAGCAGGTGCATGAGCAGCTGTTGGAGCGCCGCTTAAGCACCGCTTTGCCGCTGCTCACGCCGATTGCCGACGCCGTGTCGCAGCGGGTGCGCGCCATGTACGAGGAGAATCCGTATCCGCGCTGGGTGACGCTGCAGCAGCCGGTTCGTACGACGGTGTCGGAGTTCATTCGTCGGCTGCGCCCCGAGTTGTCGGAGCCCGTGGCGAACCGCTCGGTGCTGGTGGCCGGCGGAGGCAGCGGGCAGCAGCCCGTGCAGATGGCCATGAGCTTCGCTGACGCGCACGTGCTGTCTTTCGACCTCAGCCGCGCCAGCCTCGCGTATGCATCGCGTATGGCCTCGCGTTTTGGTGTGACGAACGTGCAGTTCATGCAGGGGGACCTGCTCGAACTGCCGCCGACCGCGGGACCATTTGCGATCGTCTCCTGTTCCGGTGTGCTGCATCATCTTCGCGATCCCATGGCCGGGTGGACGCGGCTTCGCAACGTACTCACGCCGGACGGCGTGATGAAGATCGGCCTGTATAGCACGGCGGCGCGAACGGCCGTTGAGGCCGCGCGTGCGTTTGCGTCCAAGAGCGCGTTCACCGCGAACGCGTTCACCGCCGACGAGGACGGTCTCCGCGCCGCTCGGCAGTCGATCGCCGCGCTGCCGGTCGATGACGCCGCACGCGGCGTCACGGCCTTCATCGACTTTTACTCGATGAGCGGATTCCGCGATCTGGTGCTCCACGTGCAGGAGCGCACGTACACGATCTCGCAGATTGCCGCCGCGCTCGAGGCGCTCGAGCTCCGGTTCCTCGGCTTTCAGCTGCCGCAGCCGGTGCAAGCGCGGTTCATCGCGGAGCAGGGAGCCGACGCGCTGCTTGATCTGGACGCATGGGGTCGGTTCGAATCGGCGCACCCGGACACGTTCGTGGCCATGTACCAGTTCTGGTGCTGCCGTCGCTGACGGGAGAAATAGTGGGGCCGATCCGGTGGTGGCGTCGCGCGCGCGCCTCCATCTTTCCCACATGACGAATTCCGTACTCTCTCTTTCGCTCTGGATCCTCGGGACCTGTCTGGCGGCCATCAGCGGCGCGGTGACGGCCAAGTCGGCGCAGTCCTTCTACGGCATGATGCAGAAGCCCGTGTGGGCGCCGCCGCCATGGCTGTTCGGCCCCGCGTGGAGCGTCCTGTATATCCTGATGGCGATTGCCGCGTGGCGCGTGTGGCGGCTCGGCGGTTTTTCAGGCGCGCAGGGGGAGCTGACGCTCTACGCGGTGCAGTTGCTGCTGAACGCGGCGTGGAGCTGGTTCTTCTTCGTGAAGCGCAGCGGCATTCTGTCGACGATTGAGGTCAGCATGCTCTTGTCGTCGGTGGTGGCGACGATGGTCGCGTTCTGGCTCCGCGACACCGTCGCCGGTTTGCTGTTCGTACCGTACGCGGCGTGGGTGAGCTTCGCCACGGCCCTTACGGTCTCGGTCTGGAAGCGCAACCCGACGCTGCTCTAACGCGCGCTGCACATATCTGTCGGCGGTTGGATCGACGACGCGGTGACGCCTCAGTAGGCGTAGCCAAAGATGATGTTCATCTCATCGCTGGAGAGCAGCCCAAACGACACGGTGCGGTCGGTGACGTTGTTCCATGTCACGACGCTCACGAGCGCGTCACCGGGCTCCAGCACGAGCGGGACATCGAGATTGGTAAAGCCGGGATGCTCCCAGTCCGTATTCGTGTAGACCGTCGTCTCGGTGCCGTTGGCACGTCGCACATGAATTTCGTAGCGCTCGCCCAACGAGTGCATGTGTGAGGTCAGGCCCAAGACGGTTGTGCGCGTGGTCATGGGGAAGACCGTCCGCACGGTCGTCCGCTGCTTGGGCGGGAGCGTAAAGCTGGTGTTCGCGAGGTTGAGGGTGCGCGCGACGATGCTCACCTGCGAGCGATCCGCCGTGTAGAGATTCGCGAACGCCTGACCCGGCAGATTGATCGGTGCCCGATTGACGTAGTGCACATTGAAGTCGAGCGCTGTGTTGGCGGGTAGCTTGAGCGCGACGCCCGGCGGGAAGCGATAATCGAAATCCGGCGTCATGGCGCCGGCGAAGAACACGTGACAGGCCATCGGGAGCAAGTTCGCGATATTCGGCGTGCCGTCCGCATTGCGGATGTCGCGAACCGCGTCAGGCGAAGGTCGCGTGTTGCACGGGAATCCCGTCTTCGTTTCGTCGAACTGATACAGCAGCAGATGGTGACTGCCTGGGCGCATCCGTGATTCGATCCGGGTGACGTACAGGTCGACGGGATTGCTCAGGCGACGATAGACGAACAGCTCACGCTCCGTCGTGGGCGCGATCGCGAAGCTATCGACTTTCAGCTGAATGCCGGCGCCGGCTGCCGGTGCGTCGAGCGGCGTGAAGGTGGCCGTCTGCAGTCGCGCGTCGCGCAGTACGGTGGTGTCGACGACGTGTCCGGTTCGCGGGGCGCCGGCTTCGATCCAGCGTCGGAGGTATTCCAGTTGGCCGGCGGTCAGCCCTTGCGTGGTCCCCGACGGCATGAGCTGGCCGTAGTCGCGGCTGTGATGCCCGGGCACCCACGCGAGCTTGTGGAACAGCAGCGAGCTGTCTGCGCGAAACGCCTTCACGCGCAGCATGCCGTCAGCGCGCGCTAACTGCTGCGTGGAGGGCACGCCGACGAGTTGGAGATAGGCGCTATCGGCGGTGAGGACCAACTGCGATTGCCGCGCCGCGCTGGAACCGCTGGTGTGACACGAGGCACACGATGGGCCGATGATGTCGCGCTGAATGCGTGCGTAGGTACCGTCGGGGATAGCGGCCGGCGTCGTGGCGGAGTCGGCGCTGTCACCGCCACAGGCTGTGAGCGTGCCGAGGGCGAGTAGCGCCGCGAGGGGCGCGAAACGGAATCGAATCATGGGCAGAAAGTATCTGCCGCTCGGCAGCCCCGCGCCAGTCGGCGTCGGGGCTGCGTGGAGCTGTCGTTGGGACGGCCCCGGTGCTTGAGGCGGTTTACCGCGGCATTGCCCCGGGCATGTCGAGCGGGACCCGCGGCGGTACGACAAACCGCAGCTCGGCGGCGACACCGCCATGCGCCTCGAGGGCGTCGGCACAGGCCGGACTCGCGACTTCGACGTCGGCGCCACCGCGGAGCGCCTGTTGGGCGAGTGCCTCGATATCTTCGGGGTACGCGCGCCAGACAGACTCGGCAATGATCAGCCGCTCGATGGCGCCCGCGGATGCCGCCGCCTCAGCGTTCTCGAGCCCGAAGGCGGCGTTGCGGGTGAGGTGTGCGCGCCGCTCCAATGTCGCGAGGAGCTCGAGCTGTCGCCGCGTCAGCAGGTCCATGAGCGCGGCCTGCACTGCCTCCGGGATTTCGGCGAACGGCGAGTGCAACTGCAGCTGCTCGGACACGACGGCACGCGTCGCGAGGGAGCCAGGCAGCGTGGCGAGAAAGTGCGCCGCTACTTCCGGCGCGCCGCCGATGACGATGCGCGCGGTTGCCCCCGCGATGACGGCCAGCTTGCGCTGGACGGTCGCGATGAGCTGCTCGTAATCATTTCGCCGTTGGCGCTGCGCGGAATCGGTGGCCGTCTCGCCGCGCGTGCCGGTGTGGAATCCAGCGCGCGGCGCATCGCCCATATGTGTGCCGACTTCGATGGCGTCGTCGATGGCCAGCGTCTCGAACGGGTGCACGACGCCCCGCAGGAGGCGTGCGATCGTGGCGTGCGCGTGGTCGATGAGAACGATCACGGCGTCATCCGCGCGCATGGCGACGAGATACGGCATGATGACGGCGTGCTCGCCCCACGTCGCCGACCAGTCGGGTGCGACGGCGAGTCGGGTCTCGATCAGTTCGCCATCGGTGGCTGCCAACGCCATCCATCCCGGCGCGCGGAGCATGAAGGACGGCGGCACCGATTCGTCGGGAACGAGCCCCGCGTCGGCGAGCCGCGCCTCAATGCGGCGAACGCACGCCTCGAACGCCTCCCGCTCGCTGACGGCACGCTCATCAATGCCATTGCGAGCGCTGGCGAAGGCGTGGCGTAGCTGCATGCGCCACCCGTAGGCATGCGTGTGGTCATCGGTGGTGGAGGGGACGTAGACGCTCAGCACCTGCGCGGGGGCGACGGCAACACCCCCCTCATCGGCGCGCGCGGAGGTGAGGTGATGCGCCTTGATGAACCCGAAGACATCGGTCGGAACGCTCATAGTATTGGCTCGAGGCACGGGGGTGACCAGATCGGTGTCACGCACACGAGCAACATGCGGCAGCGTTCGAGCGGGCGCGGTCGGGGAAGTCCCCGACGCGGTGTGAGCAGTTTCCCTTGGGGCTGCTTAGCGGGTCCACACCGTACCCGCGAGGAAACCGCGGGTACCTGTAAGGCGTCGGACGCGGCGATTCACGGGTGGCTATTGCAGACGGAAGAGATAGCTGACTTTGAGGAAGAACTGGTCGCGCGTGCGCTGGAGTTCATCCGGGCCGATGGGCCGGTTGGCCTGCAATGCGTCACCATAGCCGGCGTAGAACACCGTGCCCGGGCTCGGCAGGTACGAGAAGAGCGCGTCGATGCGCGCGCGCCGCCGATCGTAGCTCGCCGCACGACTGAACGTCCCGCTGCTGGCCCGCAGGTAGACGGGGAGGTTGGTGCGAGAATCGTCGCGCAACGAGTCCTGCTGCGTGCGGGAGTACTCGCCGATCAACCGCACGAACATCTGCCGCGTCACCTGATACTCCATGCGTAACCGCCGCACATCGCGCGACTGGACGCGCGATCCGTCCGTTTGCCGATTGAACGTGTCGTGCGTGAGGGTACCGGCCAAGCGGATCTGGTCGGTGGGGCGCACGTTCAGGGTGCCCTGCAGGCTGGTGATGGCCGCAGAGCTCCATTCGGGGAAGTTCTCGTCCTGTCCCAGGATACCGAACAGGTTAAACGAGAACCGCTTGAACTCCGGCGTCCCGACCGAGACAACCCAGTCGAGATTGGGGAGCGTGGCCGTGCCGGAATACGCGACGGTATCGAGGCGCGCACCGCGGGGGACGAAGAGATAGTAGTTGCGGAAGAGATCGCGGTCGTAGCCGAACCGTTCGAACAGCACTTGGGAGCCGACGTTCCATCCGCCGCGCAAACGCGTGTTGAGACGAATATGGAATTTGACGTCCTGCGCGCTCCGCCGGTTCACGAGATCGTCGTAGCGCCACGTGCCGTTGAGGAACAGCTCGGGGGCGAATGATTCGAGGAGCGCGCCTTTCGCCCCGACGGCGGTATAGCGTTGCGTGATCCCTATGTTCGCGATGCCGGGACGCGAGATGAATCCGCTTTGCGCGTCGAAGTCGGCACTCACGGCGGCGACGGAGGCACGCGTGTAGTGGCGCTTGCCGTTGAACGTCTGTGAGAAATTCCAGAGCGGCGCGGTCACGGTTTCCGTGCCGTGATGGGTCGCGCTACCGGCCAGCTGCCACTGCGTGGACATGATCCCGCGGACGACGCGTCCGTCCACGCCCAGCACGCGATTCCAGTCGCTGCCGTCAATCTTGTCCGTGTACGCGATGCCGATGCGACTGGTTGTGCCGAGATCGCGCTGCACACGGACGATGTTGAACAGCGGCGCGCGATCTCCCGTCAGTGACGCCTCGCGGCTGTCGATCGCCGAGAGCACGCCGATGTCGAAGCCTTGCTGCTTGCCGGTGAGCTTGGTGGCGGCGATGGGTTGGATGATCCGCCGCGTATAAATCAGCTGGCTGGGGGTTGTGAACTGCTCCTGACTTTCCAAGAAGAACGGCCGACGCTCGGCGAAGAAGACGGCTTGTCGCGGATCGTAGGTGAACTGGGTGGCGTCGGCTTCGACCTGCGAGAAGTCGGGGTTGGCGGTGCCGGACACGGTGAGGTTGCTGCTGATGCCCCACCGCACGCTGCCACCGAGTTCCGGACGCGAGCGTGCGTAGTTCCACCCGCCGCCGCTCGCGCTCGCGGTGCCGACGGCACTCGAGGTGACGGTGGGAATGAGATCGACCGTCACCCCGCGGCGCAGATCGCGCAGCCCGCTCAGGCGCCCGGATTGCGCGAGAAAGCTGGCGCTGGCGCGCTGTGCGGGGGCCCAGCTTTCCTCGTGACCTGTGGATTGGACGGTGCGAATGACGTGCAGCTGCCACTGCTGCTCGTCGCCCGATTTGTAGCGGAGACTTTTGAAGGGAATGGACAGCTCGACTTCGTACCCGAAGTCCGTCACACGGCCCTTCGACTGCCAGACATAATCGGGGGCGAGGTCGGCGTTCTCGCGGGATTTTGCCGTTCCGCCGGAGAAGCCCCCGCCGGATTGGACGCCGGTCTCGGTCAGCACGCCATCGCTCTGGATCCCCAACGGATTCACGGCAAAGACGAGTGCCTGCCGGCTGTCGCCGTACGTGCCGAGGAAGAACTGCACGTTATCATCGGAGGCGATATGGTCGCGGTCCGCGAGCGTGGCGCGGACCGTGCCGGTGGGCGCGAAGGCGCGGATGCCGATGTGCAGGGCGGTGGGCGAATACCAGACGAGAATTTCGGTGCTATCCTGCGCGGCGACGCCATCGGCCGGGAAGAACTGCGAGAACCCGGTCAGCAGCGCCGCGCTGGCCCATTCGGCTTCATCGAGCTTGCCATCCACCACGAAGGCCGCTTCGCGCCGCGGCGTGGCGACGGTGAGTTGTCCGCGGCGCCCATCGAAGACGGGGCCGGCGTGAACCGACTGCACGGGGGCGGGGGCGGCAACCGAGGTGGAGGGACCACCAGCGAGCGCGAGGGCGGCACCAGCGAGAAGCTGAATCACGGGGGCGGGGAGGGGGGCCATTCGAAGGCGCACGCGGCAAGGGACCGCACGGAACCGCGCGTCAGACGTGCAAGGTACGGCGCCGCCGATTCTGTCGCGAGGCCAGCGGGCCGCTTGGACGGGCGCGCGCGCGGGATGCCGGGGAATGTGGAGTGTGGATATCTGTGACGTTTTCCATACGGAGGTGTCACATTCTAGGCACGAGGCCTTTCGCAAAGCCGCTCGGTACCACATGTTGGCGTTAGAACCGCATGAGGTCGTGTTCGTTCACTTTATTTGTGATGCCGACGAAGGCATCGCGCAGCTGACTGAGCTGATACGTATGGGCTATCTGAGATGTGAAGCATGCGGTTCTAAGGCGCTGTCGGCAGCCTCCACCTGCCCCCGTTGCGCGGCGCCCTTCAGCATGCATGATGGTCGTGGCGAGCGTGTACCGCTGCGGAAGTGCTCGGGGTGCGGGATCATGCATCGCCGAGATCGCAGCTGTCACTGGTGCGGCGATATCAAGCCGGCAGCGTGGCGTTCGCCTGCGGTTCTGAAATCGGCGGCTGGGATTGCCGCGGTGGCCCTGGTCGCCGTCGGGAGTTGGTCGCTGCGCGAACCGGCCCGTGACGTGCTGCAGCGCGCATTCGTGGAGGCCTCGACGCCGGTCGGTCGGGTGGCTGATGTCTCCAGCGAGCCGACGTATTCGACGGCGCCGACGGAGCGCACGCTGTCCGCGCTTCCCGTGACCGCCGACACAATGATGCTGGCGAGCGCCGACGGGGCCGCGGGCGTGTCCGTGGTGAACGACTCCATCCAGTGGGTGCCAGCCGTCGCACGGACCTGGGTGAACGTGCACAGCGATGCCAGCCGAGGCGGGGATGTCGTGGGCGTGATTAAGCCGTCGGAGAAGGCGATGCTGGGGATTGGTCGATCCGGCTGGCGTCAGGTCCGGTTGCCCGACATGTCCGGGTGGGTCGATCCGCGCCTGTTTGAGTCGGACTCGCTGCGCACGCGCGGGTGATGACTGTCGTTGGGGCGAGTCGTCGTCGCGACGCGTTCACGCTGATCGAGGTCTTGGTGGTCATCGTCGTGATCGCCATTCTCGCCTCCATTGTGGCGCCCAGTCTTTTTCGCAATGTCGGTGATGCGCGACTGGCAACCGCCAGAACGCAGATCGAGACGTTGGGGACCGCGCTCGATGCGTACCGCTTGGACAACGGCGTCTACCCATCCAGTGCGCAGGGGCTCGGCGCGCTGTGGGAGCGACCGACGGTCGATGTCCCGGGCAACTGGAAATCGCCGTACCTCCGGAAGGCCGTGCCCAAAGATCCTTGGGGGCACGACTACGTGTATCTGGCGCCCGGACGGATCAATCCGCAGAGCTATGACCTGCTCTCGTACGGTGCGGATGGACGCGCCGGCGGTGAGGGCGAGAACGCCGATATCGTGAGCTGGAAGTAGTCCGTATGGATGGGTCAGGTAATTCCTGACATTCGTGTGAGGGAAGTGGCGTGCAAAATCACCCCATCGCCCGACGCGCCAGCGGGCTGCAGGGCACGATCGTTCGGTCGGGATGAGAATTCCGCCTTCGACCTGACTGCCCATGCTCTCCATCACCGCTGATCACGCGCTCCGCGCGGTCCTCCTGCTCGCCCGCATCCCTGCGGATCACGCCATGCGTGCCGACGCCATTGCGGAGGCCATCGGGGCGCCTCGCAACTATCTCGCGAAAACGCTCAATGCGCTCGCGAAGTCGGGGGTGGTGCGCAGTTCGCGTGGCCCATTCGGCGGCTTCTCATTGGCCATCGATCCGGCCGTGCTGACGGTGGCTCGCGTCACCCAAATCTTTGACGAGCGGCCGCGCACCGGCCATTGCCTGTTGTCAAAGGCCCGTTGCGATGCCGACAATCCATGCGCCGCGCACGTCAAATGGACGGCGATCACGGCGTCGGCGCTCTCGGCCATCGAGACCACGACCGTCGAGGAGCTGCTCGGCGGGGCGACGACACCGGCGGACATGGCGCCGTCTCATGCGCGACCATGGCTGAGTGCGCGGAAGCGGGCGGCCATCGTGCCCGATGAGACGCTGCGCGCCTCCTGACGTGGTCGGTACGGCATGCTAAGCTCCACGCATGCCGCCCGAGTCTCACGCGCCGTCCGTCCGCATCGGCCACGCTGAACGCGCCGCGTCCCCGCAGGGGACGTGGCGCGCGCATTTCGCCGAGTCGGTGGCCGCCCACCAGGCCGTTGGTCCGGACGAGGCACCGGTGCGGACACGCTGGCGTACGCGCTTCGCACCGGCGCCCACCGGGTACCTGCACCTCGGTCATGTGGCGAACGCGATCTTCGTCTGGGGACTGGCGCGTGCCTTCGGCGGTGCGGTTGTCTTGCGCCTCGAAGATCACGATCGGTCGCGCTGTCGTCCGGCGTTCGAGGACGCGCTGCTGGACGATCTGGATTGGCTCGGGTTCGAGGCGGACATTGCCCCGACGTCGTCCTATCGGCTGACGTCGGAGGGCGCCCGCTCGGCCCCGCATCCTTACCGACAGTCCGACAACGACGCGCGCTATGTGGCCGCGCTGGCCGTCCTGGAGCAGCAGCGGCTCATCTACCCGTGCACGTGTACGCGCCGCGACATCGCGTCGCTCGTGCCACGCACCACGGGGGAAGAGGCGCGCTATCCGGGCACCTGTCGTGATGCACCCGGTGATCCAGCGAGCACGTTGGCTCGGCGGATGCTCCTGGACGATACGGTTGAATCGTTCGTCGACCTTCGACTGGGGGCGATGACGCAGCAGCCGTCCGCGCAATGCGGCGATCTGCTCGTGCGGGACCGGTCGGGCGGATGGACGTATCAGTTTGCGGTGGCCGTGGACGACGCGGCGCACGGCATTGATGTGATCATCCGCGGGGAAGATTTGCTGTCCAGCACGGGCCGCCAGCGCCAGCTCTCGAGACGCTTGGGGGGCGTACGCTTACCCCTCGTGTTGCATCATCCGCTGCTGGTGCATGCGAGCGGCGAAAAATTGAGCAAGGCCAATGGAGATACGGCGGTGCGTGAGCGACGGCGTGCCGGCGCGACCGCGGCTGCGCTCATCGGGGAGGCGGCGCATCTGGCGGGGCTGACCACATCCCGCGCGCCGATGGACGCGCGGGATGTGGCCTCACTCTTTCTGGTTACTTGACGCCGAGCAGGCCGAGGACAATCAGCAGGACCCACTGCGGTCCCTTGAAGCCGTCCGTGCGGTCGTCGTACCACTCGTCGAGGGCATGGGCACCGCGTCCGATCCCGCCGCCGTCGAGCGTCAAGGCCGGAATGCCCAAGCTCATGGCGATGTTCGCATCCGTGCTGGAGGTCGTGAGCGGCGCGTACAGGTTCATGACGTTGGCTGCGGCTTGCGCCGTACGGACCACTGCGGTCGTGTCAGCCGTTCGTCCGGCGGCACGCAAGCCGATCGTGTCGATCTTCATGTCGAGTGGCACTTTGGACTGCGGCCACCGCGCACGCTCCTCGGTGAGGGCCTGACGCAGCGCCACCTGCAGTTTCGCGTCGATACCGGCGAGCGCGGCGGCCGACTCACTACGCAGGTCGATTTCCATCACGCCCTTGTCGG
>CALQGY020000120.1 GCA_943330235.2 Candidatus Kuenenia stuttgartensis | reverse complement strand
TGCCGCGCACCACCAGCAGTTCACGCGGCGCGATGCGCGCCATCAACGCCGGTGCATCGGCCGCGCTCACTAACGCGAGGCGCAGTTCGCCCGTCGAGAGGTCCGCCGCTGCCAGTCCGATCTGCAGCCGATCTCCGTCGCGCGCCGTCTCGCGCCCCGTCGCAATCGCGCACACATAGTTCGCGCGGGCGCCATCCAGCATATCGTCGGCAAACACCGCGCCCGGCGTGATCGTCTCCACGACTTCACGCTTGACCAGCCCCTTCGCCAGCTTCGGATCTTCCACCTGCTCGCACACCGCCACGCGATGCCCCTGTCCCACCAGCCGCCGCAGATACTCCGCCGCCGCCTTTACGGGGATGCCGGCCAACGGGACTTCCGACGCGCCGCCATTGTTGCGCGCGGTCAGCGTCAGCCCCAGCACACGCGACGCCGTTTCCGCGTCCTCGTAGAACATCTCGTAGAAGTCGCCCATGCGGAAAAACAAAATCGCATCCTGATGCCGCGACTTGATCTCCCGGTACTGCTGCATGAGCGGCGTGGCCGCACCACTCATCGGTCCAGCTCCGTCACGAAACCGCTGTGCCCCTTTTTCTTGAGACGGGCCAATGCCGCGACCGCGTCGGCGCGCGTGACGTAACGCCCCACGTGAATGCGATACGGTTTCCGCTCGCCATCCACGCGCGCCGTCAGGCCCCGCTTCGCCAGACGCTTCACCACCGACTCGGCCTGGGACCGCGTGTCGTATGCCGCCAACTGCACCGTGTACTTCTCGCGCGTGCTGCTACCGGCGCCACGTCGCGGCGTCGCACGGTCTCCCGACACGTCCGATCCCGCACCGGTTGATGAACCGGTTGACGCGCTGTCACCCGCGACCGCCGCCGCATTCGCCGCCGCGTTCGCCGCCGCCTTGCAGCGACTGTCCATCTCGTTGGCCTGCAGCCGCAGCTCGCCGTCCGGAATGCCCTTTGCCCGCAGCGCGGTCACGGTCTCGCACGCGTGCGCGATATCGCGTTCCTCGAAGTAGCTGCGCGCAATGCCCAGCATCGCTTTCGGCTGCTCCGGCGACTCCGCAAAATCACGGGTGATGCGCGACAGATACCCGCGTGCCGCATCGGGTCGACCACGCACAATTTCCAGATCCGCCAGATGCAACACCGCATCCGGTACGCGTGGCGACAGCGGCGCGTCTACCACCAGTCGCTTCCAATCGCGCTCGGCGTCTGCACTGCGCTCCGCCAGGACCGCACGCCAATACAGCGATTCCGCCAGACTGTTCGACCCCGCATCGTTGTGCGACACGAGCGAATCCAGCAGCGCGCGTGCCGCCGTACCGTCACCAGCGGCCACCAGCGCACGCGCGCGCGTGACCGCAGCGCCCACCGCCGCGAGTGGCGACGACGCCGGCGCCCCGTTCTGCGCCGATGCCGATGCGGCACCGCACACCATCACGAGCGCCGCCAGTGTACACCGCGGCGCTGAGAACACTCGAGACATCACGCGTGACGTCATGCGGCCCGCCGCCCGCGCGGCCGCAGTGCGCACAGCGACAGCACCAGCGACGCAATCGTTTGTTCGGCACTCGACACCGTCGTCTCCTTGAGAGCTACATCCGCGTCCAGCAATAACTCCAGCGCGCGCGCGCACGCCGGCGCGCTCCACTGATCCACCACTTTCGTCCACGCCGACGCAGCCTCGCCCCACGGCCGCCCGGGATAGCCACCCGTTTCCTTGAGAAACGCGAAAAACTCCGACGGCAGCCGATTGGTCGGGATCCCGGCATCGCGGCGCGCACGGCCGAACGCCAAGGCAAATGCCTGAGTGCTCAACATCATGACAATCTGCACTTCGCTGGCCTTCGGTTGCGCCAACACGTGATCGATCAGCGCCATCGCCGCCGCCGCATCCTGCCGAGCCACCGCATCGAGGAGATCGGTCACTGTCTCCCCGCGGCGTACGCCGACCACCGCGGAGACCGCATCGCTGTCGATCATCGCCAACGGGGATGCCGTCTCGTCCTCGGCAGACGCGCGAACCAGACGCGCCTCGTGTTGGGCGCCGAGGGCATAGCTCGCGCACTTATCGAGCTCCGCCGCCAGCAGATGCAAGTCGTTGCCAACCGCCTGTTGAAGCAGATCCGCCGCATCGTCGCTGATCCCCACGGAGAGGGTCGTGGTGGCGTGATGCGCAATCCACTTCCGGATGCGCTCCGGCGACAAGGGCGCGAAATCCAGTGCCATCGACGCGGCGGCCAATGCCGCATCGGGTTTGCCGCCGGCCGGCGTGGTCATGATCAGCAGCGTGTCGCTCGCCGGGCGTGCCAGATACCGATCGAGCTGCGTACGGGCGGCCTTCTTGAGCGACGTCACGTCGCGGATCACGACCGCGCGACGTTCCGCCAGCATGGGCGGCGTACCGAGCAGGCTCCCCACCATGTCCGGATCCAGGTCGCCACCGCGACGCAGTTCCAGATTGAAGTCCCGTGTGGACGGATCAATCGCCGCCGCGAGCAAATCGCGGACCGCACCGTCCTTCAGGTAGTCGTCGTCGCCGAAGAGGTAGTACACCGGCGCGAATACGCGCGCTTGTACGGCGGCTTGCACCACACGCAGTGGCGAGGACTCAGGGCGAGGGGGCATGATCTCCGAAAGATACCGCCGCCATCACCGGCAATGAAACGCAGAAATGAAACGCAGAGGCGAAAACAGGTCGAATGCGGCGCGCTGGCCCATCCGTTGGCCGCGTTCGTGTTACCGGCCGTCCAGCGACATGGTGTAATTGGCGGTCGTAATCTGCGACGGCATATCCTCAATCAGCACCGTAGCCGGCCAGACCGCATTACCGGTGGCCATCGCCTGCAGCAACAGCGGCGAGATGGGCGGTGTCGCGGGGGTAGCCGGCTGCGTCGCGATTACCGGCTGCATGGCCACCAGCGGCGTCTGCGAGGGGGCCAGCCCGCGCCACACCAGCGTGCCGATGACCGCACTCGCCGCCAGCGCCGCCAAGGTGCGCGGCGATCGCCAGAGGGGGCGGGACATCGCCCCATGGAGGAAGGCCGCGTCATGCGATGCCGTCACGCCGAAACGCTGCGGCCAAGCCTGTGGGTCGACGCGCTCCTGGCGACACTGCGCGAGCTTCGCCTGGAGCCGCTCCTGAAACGCCGCCGATGGCTCGATGGTCGACAGGTTTCGGGCAACCATCAGCGACCGACGTACCAGCGTGTCATGCGCGGCGCAGGGATCGCACGCCATGATATGGCGCTGGGCCGAGGCCATCTGATCACCCGCCAGCGTATCATCGAGATACGCGAGGTGATGTTTGCGGAATGAGCGACAGTCCATCGGCGCGATCAACTGCGGAGGCATCGGTTTCGGTTCGGGAAGGGCGAGAGGCAACGGACAGCCCCGCGGGGGAACACACCCACAGGCCATCCACGGCAGCATACCCGCTGCCGGAGACGCGGTTCCGACGCGTCCCACTACTACCGAATACGCGCAACCCCCCGCCGAGGCAATCCCGGCGAGGGGTTTTCCCAAAATTCGGTAGGCCGTCCCCGTGTCGACGTGCGCGACACCGGTGCCTCGAACGGTCCCGTTATCGAACCAGCGGGGCCACGATCTCGGCGAAGGCCGTGCGGGCCCGGTTCAAGCGCGACTTCACCGTGCCCAGGTTAACGCCCGTGATCTCGGCGATCTCCTCGTACGACTTCCCTTCGAGCTCGCGCAGCACGAACACCTCGCGGTGATGCACCGGCAGCTGCGACACCGACTGCTCCACCATCTCGCGCAGATGCCGCTTCCGGAACATGTCATCGGGACGGGTGTGCACGTCCTCGAACTGGAGCGGGCGCTCCTCGTCTTCGAACTTCGCCTTGATGGTCTGGAACAGCACGAGCGGATTGCGCGACCGGTTGCGCAGCTCGTTCTTGCCCAGATTTGAGGCGATCGTGTAAATCCAGGTGGAGAACTTCTTGGACCGGTCGAAGCGTCCGATGTGGCGATAGACGCGAATGAACACTTCCTGCACCAGGTCTTCCGCCCGATCGCGGTCACCGATGGTGCGGTAGACGAAGTTCAGCAGCCGGCCCTGATAGCGGTCGACCAGCTCCTCAAACGCGCGCTCCTCGCCCGCCAGAAACGCCGACACGACGTCCCCGTCTTCCAGCGTACGCAGATGCTCGCGCACGGGGACGGTCTGGGAATGCTGAGCAGGGCGCATACGAGCAAGTTCGGCCATCGATCGAGTCCTCCCCTTCAGTGACGTGCGCCCGAAGGCTCACGGTGCCAGCGACAACCCGCCGGGCATTCCGGCAGTCCATCGCCCTGCACACCCTCATACCATGCACGGGTCGTGCCGCGGGGAACGCGATGGAACTTCCCGGAACACGTTTCTCCAAGTGGTTACGGGGAAACAGGTTAGAAGTTTCATGCGAGAATGTGGGGCTGCTGGCGCCCGTCCAATTCCAGTCTGCATTCCAATAAACAGGACACTTCACGAGGACACTTCCCTGCGTCACGCAGGCTCAGCCGATGCGAAATCCCGCGGCGTACAGCAGCGCCAGCGCCGTTTTGGCATCCTGAATTTCGCCCTGCTCAACCATGGACAGCGCCCGAGATAACCGCGTCGGCACGAGCTCCATGAACTCGTCCACATCGCGATCGGTCTCGCCCGGGGTCAATCCCGTGGCCAGATAGAGGTGGATCTTCTCATCCGTGAAGCCGGGGGTCGTGAACATCGTGAACAGGTGTTCCACCCGGGCCGCCCGGTACCCGGTTTCCTCGGCCAGCTCACGCCGAGCGCAGTCCAGCGGGGTTTCCCCCGGGTCCAATCGGCCCGCGGGGATTTCATACAGGTACCCATCCGCCGCGTAGCGGTACTGCCGGATGAGGAGCACGTGCGGGTCATCCGCATCGGCATCCAGAAGGGGCACCACCGCGCTCGCCCCGGGATGCCGGATCATTTCCAGCGAACCAACCGACCCGTCCGGGAAGCGGACCTCATCCACATCCAACGAGATCACACGCCCGTTGTATGCGCGCGTGCTCGACACCTTCCCGGGACCGGTCATCGACTGGCCTTCTTGGCGCCCTTCTTGGCGCCCTTCTTGGCGCCCTTCTTCACGCCCTTCTTGGCACCCTTCTTGGTCGCCTTCTTGGCCGCCGTTTTCGCGGTCTTCCGCCGCGGCTTCGGCGGCTTCGGGACGTCGTTGCCCGCCAGCCACTGCCGCACCGTCTCCTTCAGATAGCGCGGCACCATCAGGATCGTCCCACGACACTTCGTCGTGCCACAGCGGCACGCGTAATACCGGACATCTTCCGGTTCGAACTCATCCTGCCAGTCAAAGCGGTAGTCGTAGACGAGCTCCGTCTCCGGCTTGATGGGCTTGATGGACTTGATCCAGATGTGCCCGTTCTCGATCTCCGTTTCGCAGTTCGGATCGCACGAATGGTTCAGGAAGCGGGCATCGCATCCACCGTAGCGCGCATCGAGCACGGTGTCGTCATCCAGCACGAAGAGAAACGTGTGATGACGGCCATCGTTATCGTCGTAGCGACGATCGGCTTCCTCATGCGAGATCGGCTCGCCGAGGTATTCGTCGATGCGCTGCCCCGTGCGGATCGGACGAATGGCAAACCCGCCGCGCCCCTGAATGCGCGAACGCCGCACCTCGTACAGCGGGTTCTCGGCCTTCGTCCCGTACTTCGGCGTGGACTTCGTCGCGGTCTTCGTCGCGGTCTTCGTCGCGGTCTTCGTCGCACGCTTGCGAACAGTGGTGCTGACGCTGCTGCCGGTCTTCTTCGCGGGCACGGGAAATGGATAGAGTGGGAAAAGGCAGGCACGACCATCGCAGCACCGGCCGTCCGGTCACCCGACCGGAGCAGCCCAATGTGCGGCGTTCGCAGAACGCGTGGTACGCAGAACGCGTGGTACGCCGAACGCGTGCTACGCCGTACGCGAGGTACGCCGTACGCGAGGTACGGCCTACGCGTCGCGGGTGTTGTCGAGCGAAAGGACGAGGGCCGCGTCCGCATCGGAGGGATCGTACACGGTCACCGGACCCACGCCAAGCGCCGCCAGCGGCTCCTGGATGACCGTGGCATTCCCCACCACAACCACCTGCAACCGTGTCGGATCCAGATGCGTCCGCGCCACGCGCAGCACATCGTCCACCGTCACGGCCGCCACCCGCTCGCGGTACGCGTCGAAGTAGTTACTCGGGAGGCGGAAGATCTCCACGTTCGCCAAACCACCCGCTACCGCAGCGGTCGTCTCGAATCGAATGGGGAAGACGCCAATCAGATAGCTCACCGCCAGCGACAGCTCGGCGTCGCTCACGACGCCTTCACGGATGCGCGTGAACTCGGCCATGATCTCGCGCAACGCGTCGGCCGTCACCGCGGTCTCCACCGCGGTCGAAATCTCGAACGGACTCGCCGCGCGCCGCCAATCGAACGCCGAATGCGCGCCGTAGGTGTACGCGTGCTCTTCCCGCAGATTCAGATTCAATCGCGACGAGAACAGCCCGCCCAAGATGGCGTTCATGACCATCAGCGGGAAATAATCCTCGTGCAGGCGCGGCACCGCGACATGCCCCACGCGCAGCTCGGACTGCGGAGCATCCGCCTTGTGCACGATATGCACGCGGTTGTCGTGGTACCGCTGTGCGTCCACCGGCTCGGTGACCTCGGGCGCCATCCCCGCCCAATCGCCCAGGCAGCGTGAGGCCTGACGCACCGCCTCTTCCACCGTGATGTCACCGACAATCATCAGCGCGGTCGCGTTGGGACGATAGTACGCCGCGTGATACGCCACGACGCGATCGCGCGTCACGCGCGCGATGCTCGCTTCGTCGCCGCCCGCCAATCGCGCGAAACGCGAATCGCGCGCATACAACAGACGCGAGAAGAACACATCGGCCAACGCACGCGGCTCGGCGCGCATCTGCGCCAGGTCGGAGATACGCTCGGCGCGCATGCGCTCAAGCTCATGCTCCGGAAACGCCGGCTCGCGCAGCACATCGGCCAGCACCGAAAATCCGTCTTCCACGCGCGACGACAGCGCCGTCAACTGCACGATTGCTGAATCCCAATCGGCGCCGGTATCCAGCGTACTCCCCAACATCTCCAGACGCTGCGCCAACTGCAGCGCGGTCATCGTGCGCGTCCCTTCGTTCAACGCGCGGGTGGCCAGCTGTGCCACCCCTTCCGCGTCACGCGGATCGCGCGTGGCGCCCGCTTCCACGACCGCGAGAATCGTGACCACCGGATAGGTGTGGATCGGCGCGACCACCATTCGTACGCCGTTCGCCAGAATGCGCGTCTCAAACTGGGGAAACTGATAGGGGCGCGGCGCGCCGGCACCCGGACGCGTTGGCGCCGGTGGCATCGTGTTCTCGGTACTCATGTCGTCACCGCCGCGTCGTCGAGAGAAGCATCCGGTGCCGGGACATACATCAGCAGCACGCGATTATCAGAGCCCAGCCGCTCACGTGCAAGGCGCGAGACATCGGCAGCGGTCACCGCTTGATAGCGTGCGACTTGTTCGTTCGCGATCTCGGCGTCACCGAAATACGTCGCAAACCGCGACAATTGATCGGCGCGCTCCGCGGCGGCCTGCAGACTCGTGATAAAGCTCGTCTCAATCAGTGCGCGGGCGCGTTCCACTTCGTCGTCGGTCACGCCGTCAGCGTGCAGCTGGTCCAGCTCGGCCAACACCGCCGCCTCAAGCTGTTCCGCCGACACGTCGCCGTGGGCCGTCGCGTCGATGATCAGCAGATCGCTGCCCTTCGCGAGGTCGTACGTGAAGGCGCTGGCCTGTGAGGCCACGCGCTGCCCGCGCACGAGCGACTGCTCCAACCGGCTGCCGGTACGCAAGCCAAGAATCGCCGAGGCGATGCTCGCCGCATAGTAGCCTTCGCTGCCAAACACCGGCGTGCGGCACGCCACGAAGAGGCGCGGCAACGCCACCGCATCTTCCACGACGACGCGATGCGTGGACCCGAACGTGTCCGGCACGGTCATGTCGCGCAGCGGCGGACGCGCCCCGCCACGCGGGATCGGTCCGAAATATTCTTCCACCAACCGCATTGCCTCGGCGCGATCCAAATCGCCGGCGATCGTGAGCACGGCATTGTCGGGCGCGTAGTACGTGCGGAAGAAGTCCGCGACGTCCTCCAGCGACGCATCCGACAAGTGCTCCATCGAGCCAATCAACGAGTGGTTGAACGGATGCCCTTCGGGGAAACAGAGCGCCGGCAGACGTTCCCACCACGTGCCGTACGGCTGATTGTCCACCGACCAGCGCCGCTCGTTCTTCACGACGTCGCGCTGCGTGTCCAACTTCTCTTGGGTGAGCCCGGGGACGAACCGCCCCATGCGATCGGCTTCCAGCCAGAGCGCGATGGCCAGCTGATTCGATGGCACGGTCTCGTAGTAATTGGTGCGGTCCAACCAGGTGGACCCATTCAGCGTGCCGCCAGCACGCTGCACCAGCTCGAAATGTTCGTTGGCTTGGACATTCTCCGACCCCTGAAAGAGCATGTGCTCAAACAGGTGGGCGAAACCGGTCCGCTCCAGCCGTTCATTGGCCGAACCGACGTGATACCACAAATTGACTGCGACGATTGGTGCCGTGTGATCCTCCGAAAGCACCACGTGCAGTCCATTCGGGAGGCGATAGCTCTCGACAGGGATGCGCATCTGACAATATTGGTAGTGAGCGCAGCAAAGCGGTAACCCTCGCGCAACCGTTCTCATCTTGACCCGCCCCCTAATGATGCCCTGCACTGCCCGCGCATTGGCTCGTCGCATCCTCCTGTGCCTCGCTGCACCGCTGCTGCTCGCGGCCTGCGGCGGCGACGGACCACAAGTGCCCACCACCTTCGCGCCGACCGGCGGCAGTACGACGCAAATCAGCGGTGTGGTCGCCTCACTCGTGGGGACCACCCCGCAGGTGCAGATCCTCGATGCGAAAGGCAAAGGCATCAAAGGGCTGCGGGTCCGCTGGCGTGTCGGGGCGAACAGCGGCGTCGTGACCAACGACTCCACGGTGACCGATGCCTTCGGTACCGCGCTCTCGGGGGGATGGACGCTGGGAACCACCGCCGGTACGCAGACGCTCACCGCCACCGCCGACGGCGTGTCGGCCGTCAACTTCACCGCGCAGGTGGCACCGGGGGCGGCGGCCAGTCTCGTGCGGCTCAGCGCTGATGCGCAGCAGGCGGTCGTCAACACGACGGTCGCCGTTGCACCGCAGGTCCGAGCGCAGGACATCTTCGGTAACGTTGTTCCGGGTGTGCCGATTTCCTTTAGCGTCGCCTCCGGCGGCGGCGCGATGATCGGCGAAACGCAAACCACCGATCAAAATGGCGTCGCCACCGTCGGCGGCTGGAAGCTTGGCACCACAGCCGGTCAGCAGTTCGCGCGCGCCACAGCGCCCAACGTCTCGCAAGCATCGTTTTCGGCTACGGCGCTCCCCGGACCGGCCGCCGATATCCTGAAAGTCGCCGGCGATAATCAACAAGCCGTCTCCGGCGTGGCCGTCTCCACCGCGCCCGGCGTGCGAATCGTGGACGCATTCAATAATCCGGTCGGCGCCGTACCGGTCACCTTCACGCCGAGCGCCAACTCGGGCACCGTCACGGTGGGCACGGTCCAGACGGATCCGGCCACCGGCACCGCGTTCGTCGGCAGCTGGGTGCTCGGATCGGCCGCCACGCAGTCATTGGTGGCCACCAGCACGGCCCTCCCCGGTCGCAGCGTGGCATTCACCGCCACCGCAATTCAGACGGCCTTCGATATCGAAGTGCGATTCGTCGGCGACGGCGGCACGCAACAAGTGCGCGACGCCTTCATCGCCGCCGCCAGTAAGTGGCGCCGAGTCATCGTGGGGAACCTGCGCACCGTCAATCTCAATCGCGCCGCGGGTCAGTGCGGCGCGTCCTGGGTGCCGGCGGTGAGCGAGAGCATCAACGATGTGCTCATCTTCGCGCGCATCGGCGCCATCGATGGCGTGGGCAAAATCTTGGCGCAGGCCGGACCGTGCATCTACAGCACCGCCGACAACCTGCCCATCACCGGCATCATGGAGTTTGACGAGGCCGATCTCACCAGCGTCCTGGCCAACGGCACCTTCAACGACGTCGTGCTGCACGAAATGGGACACGTGCTGGGTGTCGGCACGTTCTGGACCATCGGCCGATCGCTGCTCTCCGAAGCCGGCACCGCGGCGCCGTACTTCACCGGCGCCGGCGCGCGCGCCGCGTTCACCGCCATCAACACCGTCACCTTCTCCGGCAACACCGTGCCCGTCGAGGGCAATCAGTACCCGGTGGGCACGCGCGACAGTCACTGGCGCGAAAGTGTCTTCGGTCGTGAACTCATGCAGGGCTTCGCGAAGGTGGGCGGTATGCCCCTCAGCCGAGTCACGGCGGCATCCATGCAGGACCTCGGCTACATCGTCAACATGTCCGCCGCCGATCCCTTCTCCATCACGTCGCCCATCCTGATGGGCTTCCCGCAGTCCTCGGTCACGCCCGCGGTACCGCTCAACGACGAACTGACCTCCCCACTCGTCGGGGTCGATGCTGCCGGTCGGACGGTGAAGGTCATCCCACGGCGTACCCCGTAGCGCTACGCCGCGGGATGACCTTCACCTTCTACCTCTTTTCCGCGACACCACTGATCGCCATTGCTCGACATGTCGCAGCACGGCGCACCGCTGCCTAACGCCATCCGCACCCCCAGCCCCACGCCATGATCGCCGTCGTCCAGACGCTTGTGATCGTGGCCATTCTGGCGCTCACCATCCGCCGCAGCGCCTACCTCCTCGCCGCTCTCCGCTCCCCGCGCCCGCAACCGTCGGCGACTGAGCTCCCCTCCGTCACCGTCCTCGTCCCCGCCCGCAACGAGGCCCCGGTCGCGCATCGCGTCCTCGGCGCGCTCT